>CACCBF010000004.1 GCA_902544135.1 uncultured Pelagibacteraceae bacterium
GAAATAAATCTAAAAAAAAATAAACAAGGATATACATTAAAAGGAAACCTCGATAATAAGCTTGCTGAATTAAATAATAAAGACTTTGTTTTATTGCAGGAAAGATTTATCCCAGATTTGGATGTTGAAAAAATAATTTTCGGCTCGAAAAATGAATTTTCGTTCAATTTAGATAAAAATTTTAAAATTTCAAATGAGTATATACTTTCTAATATTGATATTAAAAAATTTCAAATAACAAACAACTTTAAAATAAAAAATATTTTCCCAAAAATTAATGATAAAATTTTCATTGAAAATAATAATTTAAAAATAGAATATAATAAAAGTAATCTTTATATTGAGGGAAATGGTGAGATCTATTTGCAAAATAATAAAGATTATATTGATTTTAAAGTTGAAAAGAAAAATCAATTAATAAATTTTGAGGGTTTGATAAAATTAGACAAAGATCCTTTCATCATAAATTTCTTAAACTTTAAAAAAGATCAAAATTATGAGACAAAAATTAAATTTAATGGATATAGGGATACTACAAAAAAAATTTTTCTAAAATCGATTAGGCTCGATGAAAATAAAAATACTATTGAGGCAAAAAATATCCAAATTTCCTCTAAATTTAAGATAAAAAGTATTAACAATATTAGTGCTGATTATGTAGACACCCAAGATCAACAAAATATTTTTAACATAAAAAAAACTAATAATAAATATGTACTACAGGGCAGTAGTTTTAATGGGGATAGCTTACTTGAAAATATTTTGTTTGGTGATGAGAATAAAGATTATTTAAATGAAGATTTTGAACTAATTATAAAAATTAAAAAAGTTCGTTTAGATAACGAGTTTAATTTAAAAAATTTATCTGGTAATTTAAAATTTAAAAAACAAAAACTGTTTGAAGGAAATCTCAAAGGAGATTTTACAAACCAAAAAAGGATGAAATTTACAGTTATTACAAAAGATAACAAAACTATCACTACTTTATTTTTAGATTTTGCTAAACCAATAGTAAAAAAATATAAATTTATTAAAGGGTTTGATGATGGGATTTTAGACTTTTATAGTATTAAAGATGGTGATGTTTCGAATTCTACTCTAAAAATCTATGATTTTAAGTTAAAAGAACTTCCTACTTTAACTAAATTACTAACTCTTGCTTCTCTACAAGGTATTGCTGATATTTTGTCCGGTGAGGGAATAAGATTTGATGAATTTGAAATGAAGTTTGAAAATAAAAAAAAGTTAATGACTATAAATGAAATCTATGCAATTGGACCTGCGATATCTGTATTGATGAATGGATATGTCGAAAAAGATAAATTGATAAGCCTGAGAGGAACATTGGTTCCAGCAACTACAATTAATAAAGCAATAGGCACTATTCCTGTTTTGGGGAAAATATTAGTTGGCTCGAAGACTGGGGAGGGTGTTTTTGGTGTAAGTTTTAAGGTTAAAGGTCCACCTAAAAATTTAGAGACATCTGTTAACCCGATTAAGACTTTAACTCCAAGATTTATAACAAGAACTCTAGAAAAAATAAAAAAAAACTAACTCAATTGAATTCTTATATGTCTTTTTTTTCCAATCGATAATTTTATATAGTTTTCTTTAAAAATTTTATCTGAAATTATAAACTTTTCATCCTCAATAATTTGATTATTTATTTTGACCGCTTTCCCTTTAATCAATCTCCTTACTTCACTTTTTGATTGCTCAAATTTTGCTAAAACTACCAAATCAATAATATTTATATTTTCATTCAATATTCTTTTACTTAATTCAATTGATGGAAGACTTGAACCTGAAGAATTATTTGAAAATGCTTCTTTTGCAATTTTTTCTGATTTTAATGACTCTTTTTCACCATGAAGCATTTCAGTTGTTTTATTTGCAAGTAAAATTTTTAATTGATTTATATTTTGGTCACTAAAGTTTTCAATCTCTTGAGTTTCAATATCCGTGAAAAATTTTAAAAATTTTTTTACATCTCTATCATCCGTATTTCGCCAAAATTGCCAATAGTCGTATGGTGAAAGAAATTTTTTATCAAGCCAAACCGCACCATCAGCAGTTTTGCCCATTTTAGCTCCACTTGCTAAAGTAATCAATGGCGTGGTTAAACCAAAAGCTTCTTTATCAGAATATTTTTTGATTAAATCAACACCATTGATTATATTTCCCCACTGGTCTGACCCACCTATTTGCAATATGCAATTTTCTTTGTTGTTTAATTCTAAAAAATCGTATGCCTGGAGTATCATATAATTGAACTCCATGTAACTCAATGACTGCTCTCTTTCTAAACGTGTTTTAACACTATCAAATGATAGCATTTTATTTATTGTAAAGTGTTTACCAATTTTTCTTAAAAAATTAATATAGTTAAGGTTCTTTAACCATTTATAATTATCCACAAATATTGGTTTAGTTTTCTTATTTTTTTTATCTAAAAATTTTTCTAATATTTTTCTAATATTTTTTGAATTTTTTAAAATCTCTTTTTCAGATAGCAATTTACGTGTTTTATCTTTTCCAGATGGGTCCCCAATTCTTGTAGTGCCCCCTCCTAATAACACTATTGGTCTATGACCATGCTTTTGGAGAAGCCTTAAACACATTATTTGAAGTAAACTACCCACATGAAGACTCTCAGCAGTGCAATCAAAACCTATATATGCTGAAATTTTTTTTTTGTCTAATAACTCTGATAGCTCTTTCTCATTAGTGCATTGATAAAAAAAACCTCTTTCTTTAAATTCTTTTAAAAATTTATTCATAAGTTTATAGTCTTACAATATACAAATTTTTTTAAAAAAAAATAATAATGGGTAAGTTATATACAGTATTAGGATTAATGAGTGGAACTTCAATTGATGGAGTAGATGCATCTATTATAAAGTCTGATGGTGAGCGAGTATATTCAGCTCTATTTGACAGGTATTTTGAGTATGGGGATAAAATAAGACAAAAAATACTCGATATTAGAGCAAAAATTTTAATTCCAGATCACCTTATTGAACATGAAAGCGAAATTAAAGATATCGAAAGAGAAATTACACTCTTCCATTCAAATGTAGTTAAGGAAATTTTAAATGATAATAAAATAGATGTAGATTTATTGGGCTTTCACGGACAAACGATATTTCACGATAGTAAAAAAAAAATTACTAAACAATTAGGTGATGGAAAACTCTTGTCACAACTAACGAAAAAAAAGGTAGTTTATAATTTTAGACAAAACGATTTAAAAAATGGAGGTCAAGGTGCTCCATTAACGCCAATTTTTCATAATTTAATTGCAAACAAATATTTAAAAAAAAAATTGGATAAATCTTATTCTGTTAATTTTGTTAATATTGGAGGAATTTCAAATATTACACAAACAGTTAAATGGGAAGAATTAGATAAAAAAAAAAATTATATAAAAGCATGTGATATAGCTCCTGGAAATTGTTTGATAGATGAGTGGGTCAGAAAAAAATCAAAAAGGAGATATGATATTGGTGGAACACTAGCAAGTATTGGCAAAACAGATAAATTAATTCTAAATCAAGCTTTAGAAAATTTTAATATTGGCCCACCTTATAAAGATTCATTAGATATAAAAGATTTCGATATATCTTTTGCAAAAGGTCTTTCTTTAGAAGATGGAACATCGACATTAGCAGATTTTACTTCATCACAAATTTCAAAAGCTCTCAAATATTTTAAAGACCCAGAAAAAAATACAATATTTTTGGTTTGTGGTGGAGGTAGAAAAAATGAATATTTAATGAAATCAATCTTAAGATCATTTGATATTATTAAAGACTCAAAAAAAATAAACTTTTATCCTGTTGAGGAGCATGGTATTGACGGTGATTTTGTAGAGTCACAAGCTTTTGGATATCTTGCAATTAGATCTATTTTAAATTTACCTATTTCTTTTCCTAATACAACTGGATGTAAAAAACCAATTTCTGGAGGTGAAATAGTTCAGAATTTTTAATATAAAGCAGTTTCTTTTTTAATGTATTTATCTAAAACTTTAACTAAATTGGTTTCATTTTTCGAAAAAAAATGATTAGCATCTTGAACAGCTTGAAATTCAACCTTTATACCTTTTTGATCACTCAGTCTCTTATTTAATTCATTAATATAATCAATTGGAACCAGTTCATCTTTCTTTCCATAAACCATTAATCCAGATGTAGGACAGGGTGATAAAAAAGAAAAATCATAAACATTTGGCTGAGGTGATATTGCAATAAATCTGTTTATTTCTGGTCTTCTCATTAAAAGTTGCATTGCAATTAATGAGCCAAAAGAAAAACCAGAAACCCAACATTGTGAATTATCAAAATTTTCTCTTTCTAGCCAATCTAATGCAGCAGCTGCATCAGCGAGTTCGCCTTGTCCATTATCAAATTCCCCATCACTTTTACCAACACCTCTAAAATTTACACGACAAACTGAAAAGTTATTATCCATAAAAGAGTGAAATGTTTCCACAACAACTTTGTTATTCATTGTTCCTCCATACTGGGGATGTGGTTGTAATATCAATGCTATTGGTGAGGTACTTTTTTTACTTTTAAAATATTTAGCTTCGAGTCTTCCAGCTGGACCAGGAATAAAAATTTCTAAAATTTTATTATCCATAATTGTTATTGATAACTATTATCAAAAAAAAATTAGACATATCACATGTGCGTGACAAAATGTTATTTTTTTTTGTTGTTAGATACTTGACTATTTTAGTCAGGTTTATATATATCCTTGAAAAATAAGGATTTATGAAACTAACATCTAAAGGCAGATATGCGGTAATGGCTTTAGTGGACCTGGCAAAATTTAATGATATCAATCCAGTTTCTTTAAGAGACATATCGTTAAGACAAGGAATTTCCCTTGATTATTTGGAACAAATTTTTTCTAAACTAAGAAAAAAAGCAATTGTTCAAAGTGTTAGAGGAAATCAGGGTGGCTATGTTTTGAATAAAAAAGCCAATGAAATAAAACTTACTAACATTTTTGATGCTGTAGATGAAAAAGTAAAAACTGTGCAGTGCAAAAAAGAGTCAAAAAAAGGCTGTAATGGAAAACTTACAAAATGTTTGACTCATAATTTATGGGATGAGCTTGAAAACCATATTAATGATTTTTTTGAGAAAAAAAGTTTAGAAGATTTAATAAAAGATAATATTGAGAGAAGAATTTGAAAATGGATACTAGAGAAAAAGATATAGAAAAGTTAAAAGATTATAAATACGGTTTTACTACTGATATAGAAAATATCAAATCTCCAAAAGGTTTGAATGAAGATGTAATAAAGTTTATTTCTAATATCAAAAAAGAGCCGCAGTGGATGTTAGACTTTAGATTAAAAGCTTTTGAGCGGTTAAAACTTTTAAAAGAACCTAATTGGCAAAAACCAAAATATCCTAAAATTGATTATCAAGATTTATATTACTACTCAGCACCAAAAAGTATGAAGGACAAACCTAAAAGTTTAGATGAGCTTGACCCTAAACTTTTAGAGACTTATAAAAAACTTGGGATTCCATTGCAAGAACAGGCTAGACTAAACGGAATTGCTGTCGATGCTGTATTTGACTCCGTTTCAGTAGCAACTACTTTTAAGGGTGAATTGACCAAACATGGCATAATTTTTTGTTCAATGTCAGAGGCTATTCAAAAACATCCTGATCTAGTTAAGAAATATTTAGGGACTGTAATACCAGTTACTGATCATTTCTTTGCCACACTAAATTCTGCTGTTTTTACAGATGGATCATTTGTTTATATTCCCGAAGGTGTTAAGTGTCCAATGGAACTATCGACTTATTTTAGAATTAATGCATCAGAGACAGGACAGTTCGAAAGAACATTAATTATTGCTGATAAAGGCAGTTATGTAAGTTACCTCGAGGGATGTACTGCTCCAATGAGAGATGAAAACCAATTACATGCAGCGAATGTAGAATTAATTGCTTTAGACGACGCGGAAATAAAATATTCAACAGTACAAAATTGGTATCCAGGCGATGAAAACGGCAAGGGAGGAATTTATAATTTTGTAACCAAAAGAGGCTTATGTAAGGGAAAAAATTCTAAAATTTCTTGGACACAAGTTGAAACCGGTTCAGCTATAACCTGGAAATATCCAAGCTGTATATTAAAAGGTGATAATTCAATTGGTGAATTTTATTCTATAGCAATCACAAATAATCATCAAAAAGCGGACACTGGAACAAAAATGATTCATCTAGGAAAAAATACTAAAAGTAAAATTATTTCCAAAGGTATAAGCGCTGGATTTTCAGACATGACTTACAGAGGTTTAGTGGATATTAATTCAAAAGCTAAAAATTCTAGTAACTATACACAATGTGATTCTTTATTAATGGGTAACAAGTGTGGTGCGCACACAGTACCCTATATAAAAAATAAAAATTTTGATTCAAATATTGCACATGAAGCTACAACATCAAAAATTAGCGATGAACAATTACATTATTGTCAACAAAGAGGACTTAATCCTGAGGAAGCTGTAGGATTAATTGTTAATGGTTTTTGCAAAGAAGTATTACAACAATTACCAATGGAGTTTGCAGTGGAAGCTCAGAAGCTTGTAGGTATTAGCTTAGAGGGGAGTGTTGGTTAATGCTTAAAATAAACAATTTAAATGCCAATGTTGAAAATAAATCTATATTGAAGGAATTTTCTTTGAATATAAATCCTGGCGAAGTTCATGCAATTATGGGTCCTAACGGGTCAGGAAAAAGCACATTATCTAATATTCTATCAGGAAAAAAAGGGTACGAGGTATCAGGTGAAATTTTATTTGAAAATAAAAATTTATTTGATCTTGAGACAGAAGAAAGAGCGCATAAAGGAATATTTTTAGCTTTTCAATATCCTTTAGAAATTCCAGGAGTAAATACAAATATATTTTTAAAAACATCACTGAACGCAATAAGAAAAGCACGTGGAGAAAAAGAATTAGATGCAATTGAATTTTTAAAGCTTGTTAAAGAAAAAGCTAAAGAATTAAAATTTGATGAGGAAAAACTTAACAGACAATTAAATGTTGGATTTTCAGGTGGAGAAAAAAAGAAGAATGAAATTTTACAAATGTCTATGTTGGCTCCAAAATTATCTATTTTAGATGAGACAGACTCAGGTTTAGACATAGATGCTTTAAAAATAGTAGCTGATGGAGTGAATACTTTAAGAAACAAAAACAATTCTTTTTTAATAATTACTCACTATCAAAGGTTACTAGATTACATAAAACCTGACTTTGTTCATGTCTTAATGAATGGAAAAATAATTAGATCTGGTGGCCCAGAACTAGCAATTGAATTAGAGAAAAAAGGGTACGAAAGTTTTAATTAAATGAGTGATCAATTACAGTCAGATTTTGATAAATTAGTAAAAACTTCAAAATTTTCTAGTGAAGAAATTAAGTTTAAAAAAAATTTTTTAAATAATTTTATTAAAAACGGTTTTCCAAATAGAAAGCAAGAGGATTGGAAGTTTTTAGATATTAGTCAAATTATCAAAAAGAATATTAGCGATTTAAGTTTTTTCAATGACTATTCACAATCAAATAAAATTGATCCATCTGTTTTGGTTGATGGTTTGGAGCATAATAAGATTATATTTATAAATGGAAAAATTGAAAAAATTGATTTTAACTTCGAAGACCAAAATAAAATTGAAATAATTGATGAAACTAAAAAAGATATATCATTTAATTATGAAAATTCATTAATTGATTTGAATAGTGCATTTATTGATAAAATTTTTAAAATTTTAATTAAAAAAAATTCTTCTCTGAAGAAACCTTTGATAATTTATCATTTAACAAATGATAAAATAAAGTCCACTAATATCAATTTGAGATTAGATTTTGAATTAGGTGAAAATAGTTGTTTAAAACTGATTGATTATTTTGCTAACACCACAGCGAAAAACTTTATTAATATTTTTTATAACTTCAATTTAGAAAAAGACTCAATCCTGAAAAACTATAAAATTGATAAATTGAGAAATAATGATTTAAAATACTTTTTTAATAATATTGAACAGGATAATAACAGTGTTTCAGAAACATTTATATTATCTGCTGGTTCAGATTATTTTAAAAATGAGATTAATTGTAATTTAAATGGTGAGTATTCATCAGCATTCATTAATGGTATTTTTTCCTTAAAGGAAAATCAACAACATGAAATAAGAACTACAATCAATCATTTAGTAGAAAACACAAAAAGTTATCAGCTTATCAAAAGTGTTCTTGGAAAAAATTCAAAATCTGCATATCAAGGAAGGATATTTGTAAATTCAAAAGCTCAAAAAACTGATGGATATCAATTGAGTAAAGCAATACTGCTCGATGAAACGTCAGAGTTTAATGCAAAGCCAGAATTAGAAATTTATGCTGATGATGTAAAATGTTCTCACGGATCAGCATCTGGTAGCTTAGATGAAAATTCAATTTTTTACTTAATGTCTCGTGGTTTGAATTATCAACAATCAAAAGAACTTTTGATTAATGGTTTTTTAACGGATGTTGTTGAAAAGATTACAGATGTAGAAATAAAAAACTTAATTACAAATATTATTAGATTAAAACAATGAACATAAATAACATTAGAAAAGAGTTTCCGATTTTTGATGAAAAAATTCAGAACAATGATTTAGTTTACCTAGATAGCGCTAACTCATCTCAAAAACCTAAGGTAGTTCTAGATAGAATAAACGATTTCTATTCTAAACAGTTTTCAAATGTAGGCAGAAGCATACATTATTTAGCTGTTGCAGCCACTAATTTGTATGAAAATACAAGAACTTCTGTACAAAAATATATAAATGCGAAAGATAAAAATGAAATTGTATTTACTAAAGGCGCTACTGAAGCTTTAAATTTGGTCGCTAACACTTTAGGCCAAGCGATCTTGGAGCCAAATGACGAAATTTTAATTACAGAGCTAGAACATCACTCAAATTATGTTCCATGGCATTTTTTAAGAAAATCCAAAAATATAAAAATAAAGTTTGCAGAGATAAATGAAGATGGAGATATTCCGATTGAAAATTTAGAAAAAGAAATTACAGATAAAACTAAAGTAATAGCAATAACTCATTTATCCAATGTCACTGGTGCAGTTTTACCAATCAAAGAGATAACTCAATTAGCACATTCAAAGGGCATAGTTGTTGTAGTAGATGGATGTCAGGGAGGACCACATTTAAAATTAGATATGCAAGACCTGGATTGCGATTTTTACGCAATATCATGTCATAAAATGTATGGCCCGACAGGACTTGGAGTTTTGTATGGAAAAAAGAAATGGTTAGAGCAACTTCCACCATACCAAGGAGGTGGAGGAATGATAAATGAAGTTAAAAAAGATAGAATTTCTTATGGTGAGCTTCCAAATAAATATGAAGCTGGAACAATGGCTACAGCTCAAGTCATCGCATTTGACCAATCAATAAAATTTTTAGAAAGTATTGGAATTGATAATATTATTAAACATGAAAAAGAATTAATAGAATACGGCCAAGAAATTTTAAAAAAAAATAATTCTGTGAAGCTAATTGGAAATCCAAAAGAGCGAGGCGGAGTTCTATCTTTTACTGTAGAAGGGGTACATCCACATGACATTGCAACTATTCTAGATGAAACTGGAGTTGCTATTAGAGCGGGTCATCATTGTTGTCAAATACTTCATGACAAACTAGGTATATCCGCAAGTGCACGAGCTTCATTAGGAGTTTATAATACCAAAGATGATTTAGATAAACTAAATGAAGGTATTAATAATTGTAAAAAAATTTTTGATTTATAATGAACTTAAAAGAATTATATCAAGAAATAATTTTAGAGCATGGAAAGAACCCTCGAAATTTAGGGAAAACTGAAAATTTTAATAAAGATGCAAAAGGCAATAATCCATTATGTGGAGATAATGTACATGTATATCTTAAATTAAATGACCAAAGAAAAGTTGAGGATATTTCTTTCGAGGGAAGTGGATGTGCAATATCAATGGCATCAGCTTCTATAATGACTGATTTGATTAAAGGTAAAAGTGATAATGAAGCTAAAGAAATAATAGAGGATTTTTTAGGAATGATTAAAGAAAATCCTGAACTTAAAAATAATATTTTAAAAGAGGACGACAAAACAAAATTGATGTGTTTATCAGGTGTTAAACAATATCCAATGAGAGTTAAATGTGCTACCTTATCATGGCACACTTTGGTATCTGCAATGGAAAATGATGGGAAAGAAATAACTACAGAAAATTAATTATGGAAGTAAAAAATAAGATAATTGAGGAAATTAAAAAAATTTATGATCCTGAATTGCCAGTGAACATATATGAACTTGGTTTAATTTATGATATACAAGTAAACGGTCATAAAGCTGAAATTAAGATGACATTAACTTCACCGAATTGTCCTGTTGCAGAAAGTTTACCAAAAGAAGTAAAAGAGGGTGCAATGCAAGTAGAGGGAATAGATGATGTAAATCTTGAATTGGTTTGGGATCCTCCTTGGAATAAAGATATGATGTCAGATGCAGCGAAATTGGAGTTAAACTTATAATGAACCCTATTATTAAATTAAGTGATAATGCAGCTTTAAAAATTAAAGAAATAATGTCTAACGCTGAAAAAAATGCGATAGGTGTAAGAGTTTCTGTAAAATCAGGTGGTTGTGCAGGTATGTCATACGTAATGGAATATTCAAGAGAGGTAAATCCTAATGATGAGTTGATTGAAGATAAAGGAGTAAAAGTTTACATTGATTCGGCGGCAGTTATGTATCTCTTAGGCACTGAGATGGATTATAAAAAGGAAGATTTCTCATCATCATTTGTCTTCAATAACCCCAATGAAACCGAGCGTTGTGGCTGTGGAGAGTCTTTTAAAGTATAGTCCCATTTTGAACATATCAGAGTTGCAATAAACGCATAGATTGATAATATCTTTCTATGAACATCTTTGAAATCAGAAATTTGCAAAATAGCGAAGACAGAAAAGAGAAGAGAAAAAATTTTTTAAGATCTCTTATAAAGTCTGTTGATACTGGAGCAAATGGAACACTTGATTACATTGTTAAAAAAGGTTCTGGCAAAAACAAAATTGCTAAAACTAGACAATAAAATTAACAACTGTAATACATCTCGAACTCAATAGGATGAGGTGTGTGCTCAAAATTGTGTATTTCTTCAAACTTTAGCGCAATGTAAGCATCTATTTGATCATCAGTAAATACATTACCTTGTTTTAAGAAATCTCTATCTTTATCAAGACTTTCCATTGCTTCTCTTAAAGATCCACAAACAGTAGGAATTTTCTTAACTTCATCCTCTGATAAAGCATAAAGATCTTTATCAAATGATTTACCTGGATCAATTTTATTCTTAATTCCATCTAATCCAGCCATTAACATTGAAGCGAATGTTAAATATGGATTACCAGCAGCATCACCAAATCTAATTTCACATCTAGCTGCTTTTTTACTTAAAGTGATAGGAATTCTGCAAGATGCTGATCTGTTTCTTGCCGAATAAGCTAATAAAACTGGAGCTTCAAATCCTGGAATTAGTCTTTTGTAACTATTCGTTGTAGCATTTGAAAAAGCATTTATAGCTTTTGCATGTTTTAAAATTCCACCGATGTAGTGTAAAGCTGTATCGGATAAACCAGCATATTTATCACCAGAAAATAATGCTTTATCACCTTTCCAAATCGATTGGTGAACGTGCATACCTGAACCATTATCACCTTTAACAGGTTTAGGCATAAATGTGGCTGTCTTACCAAATGAGTGAGAAACCATGTGAACAGCATATTTATAGAGTTGTAGGTTATCTGCTTGGTCCACAAGAGTTCCAAAATACATTCCAAGTTCATGTTGACTAGGTGCAACTTCGTGATGGTGTTTTTCAACTTTAATCCCCATTTCCTTCATTGCTTTTAAATATTCACTTCTCATATCCTGTTCACTATCAACAGGAGGAACTGGGAAATAACCGCCTTTAATTCCTGGTCTGTGACCCATGTTTCCATTCTCATATTCTTTGCCTGAATTGTAAGGACCTTCCTTACTATCTATTTTAAATCCAGTTTCATTCATGTCATTTTTAAATCTTACATCGTCGAATACAAAAAATTCAGCTTCAGGACCAAAAAACGCTTTATCTCCAATTCCTGAACTTTTTAGATATGCCTCAGCTTTTTTAGCTGTTCCTCTCGGATCTCTTTCGTAAGGATCTTTTTTAATTGCATCTAAAACATCACAAAAAAGGTTTAAAGTGTTATGAGATGTAAATGGATCAACAATTGCTCTAGAATTATCTGGTTTTAGGATCATGTCAGACTCATTAATTGCTTTCCAACCGGCTATAGATGAACCATCAAAAAAAATTCCATCTTTCAACATATCCTCATCAACCATTTTAGCATCCATGGTCACATGTTGAAGTTTTCCTCTTGGGTCAGTGAATCTTAAATCTACGTATTCAATTTCTTTATCTTTTATAACTTTTAGTACATTGCTTGAACTCATTTATAGCCTCCGTAATTCCGTGAGTTGTGATATCAAATAAAGATTGATAAATAATCCTCTTTTACTTAATAACACCTATGCATTTTTAACATAAGTGTATAATGAAATTAGATAAATAACTAACAATTAGGAGTTGAAAATGACTGCAAAGGATAAAGAGCCTGTTAAAAGAGTTGAGAAGATAATAAAGGAATTTGACAAGAATTTAAATGTAAGTCTCTTAAAAACATCAGCAAGAACAGCCTTAGAGGCAGCCACTTCCTTAAATTGCGATGTTGGAGCAATCGTCAAAAGCTTACTTTTCAAGACAGACAATAAGTATGCTTTATTCTTGGTAGCTGGGGATAAAAAGGCTTCTTTAAAAAAGATAAAAAAAAATATTAAATTTTCTGATGTTTCAATGGCTTCTGCTGATGAAGTAAAAAGTATAACCGGATATACTATTGGAGGTGTTTCACCAGTAGGTCATAAAAACAATGTTGATATTTACATAGATAACTCATTAGAAAGATTCGACTTTTTGTTTGCTGCAGCTGGACATCCTAATTGCATATTTAAAATAAGCTTTTTAGATTTAAAAAAAATTACAAAGGGTGTAATTGAAGATATAATAGAATGAAACAACCAAGTTTATTTGATTATCTTTTACTAATTTTTTTAGCACTAATTTGGGCATCTGCTTTTTTTAATATCAAAATTGCGACTTATTCATTCGGACCCATTACAATTGCATTTTTGAGAGTTTTTTTTGGAGCAATACCTGTTCTATTACTTTGTTACTATAAAAAAATAAAGGTGGAGGCATTTTCTAAAGACTGGCACTGGTTTGCTATGATTGGTTTTATAAATTTAGTTGCGCCTTTTTATTTAATTGCTTACGGCGTGCAATCTGTTCAAAGCAATTTAGCAGCAATATTAATGTCAACAACACCATTAAGCTCTACAGTATTAGGTCATTTTTATACTAAAAATGAAAAATTTAATTTTGTTAAAACAATTGGCATTTTAATAGGTTTTTCTGGAATACTATATCTATTCTCTGACAATATTTTGATTAACGAAAATAATATTCTATCTGCATTATTAATTCTCCTAGGTTCAACTTGTTATGTAATAGGCGGCGTTTTAACTCTTAGAATTAGTAAGAAAAAAAATGAAAATGTGACAGGTTCAATACTAATTTGGGCCGTGATAATTTTGATACCAATTGTAAGTTTTGCAGAACAACCATGGAATATAAATCCTAGATTAGATTCTACAATATCAGTAATGTATTTAGGTTTAGTCTCGACAGGAATAGCATGGCTATTAAGATTTAAAATTTTAGTGAAAAATGGATTAATCTTCCAATCACAAGTTTCTTATTTAATCCCAATTTTTGGAACAATTTTAAGTTATATATTCTTAAAAGAGCTAATTACTTTTAAAGTTTTAATCTCCTTGATCGCAGTTTCAGTTGGAATTTATTTTGTAAGAAAAGCAGATAATAACTCCAGTAAAATCAATGCTGATTAACACAATTTGAAGTTGTAAATCTTATTGACCCATTTACAACATTATCAAAAAGGTCTTTAATTATATTTATAAAAATGGCTAAGAAAAAAAGGAAAAAAGCTGTAAATAAAAAAAGAAAGAAAATAAAAAAGTCGATTAAAAAAAGAAAAAAACTTAAAGCGGTACGACAAAAAAAACTTTCTTCAGTAAAAAAACCTAAAAAAATTCTTAAGTCAAAATCAAAAAAACGTAAAAAAAGAGGAGTAAAAATGAGTGCAGAAGCGATGAAAGTGTCATCTGTATTAGATACCTCTCATTTAAAGGTTAAATTTCCATTTAAGGCTAAATATGGAAATTACATAAATGGAAAATTTGTGGAACCTAAATCAGGCAAATATTTTGATAATGTTAGTCCGATTTCTAATGAGAAAATCTGTTCAGTTGCACGTTCAAATGAGCAAGACGTTGAAGCGGCATTAGATGCAGCTCACGCAGCTTTCCCTGAGTGGGGAAAGACAGACATCACTACAAGATCAAACATCTTGTATAAAATTGCTGATGTTTTAGAAAAAAATCTAAATTTATTAGCCGTAGCTGAATGTTTAGATAATGGAAAACCTATCAGAGAATGTATGGCGGCAGATTTACCTTTGGTTATTGATCATTGGAGATATTTTGCCGGGGTAATTAGAGCGGAAGAGGGATCTATCGCTGAGATTGCTAATAATCAATACTCATACAATTTTCATGAACCATTAGGAGTAGTTGGTCAGATAGTTCCGTGGAATTTCCCATTATTAATGGCGACATGGAAGTTAGCACCAGCACTTGCTGCAGGAAACTGTTCAGTTTTAAAACCAGCTGAGCAAACTCCAGCATCAATTATGGTAATGATGGAACTAATTGGAGATTTATTGCCTCCAGGAGTAGTTAACATTGTTAGTGGTTTTGGATTAGAAGCAGGTAAACCTTTAGCGTCCTCTAAAAGAGTTGCTAAAGTTGCATTTACTGGTGAAACAACAACCGGAAGATTGATTATGCAGTATGCTGCACAAAACATAATTCCAATTACTTTGGAATTAGGTGGAAAATCTCCGAATATTTTCTTTGAAGATGTTATGGAAAAAGATGATGACTTCTTTGATAAATGTATCGAAGGTTTTGTGATGTTCAATCTTAACCAAGGTGAAGTTTGTACTTGTCCAAGTAGAGCTTTAATACAAGAGTCAATCTATGATAAATTCATGGAAAGAGCTATTGCTAGAACTAAAGCTGTTGTTCAAGATAATCCTTTAAAAATGGAAACTATGATTGGAGCTCAAGCATCTGTAGAGCAAATGGAGAAAATAAAATCTTATCTAGAGCTTGGTAAAAAAGAAGGTGCTAAAGTTCTGACTGGTGGTAGCGTTGCTAAGTTAAATAGTGGATTGGAGAAAGGAAACTATATCCAACCTACTGTTTTCGAAGCTAAAAACGACATGCGTATATCACAAGAAGAAATCTTTGGACCTGTTGTATCTGTGATTAAATTTAAAGATGAAGCAGAAGCATTAAAAATTGCTAATGATACTCTTTATGGTTTAGGCGCAGCTGTATGGACCAGAAATGGAAACATAGCTCACAGAATGGGAAGAGCGATACAAGCAGGGATAGTATGGACTAATTGCTATCATGCTTATCCTGCTCACTCTCCGTTTGGTGGTTACAAACAATCTGGAGTTGGTAGAGAAACTCACAAAATGATGCTTAATCATTACAGACAGAATAAGAACTTACATGTTTCTTATGCTGAGAAAAAATTAGGCTTCTTTTAAACAAATAATATATACTGGCCCATGATTCGATATCATGGGCCAGAGAAAAAATATGAAAGTATCTGCAACACGTTCGGCTTTAAGCTTATTATCTGAATTAAAAGAAAAGTATGGTGAAAAATTGATGTTTCACCAATCCGGAGGATGTTGTGATGGGAGTGCGCCTATGTGTTTTCAGGAAGGTGAATTTCCTTTAGGTGATAATGATATAAAATTAGGTGAAATTGGAGGCGTCCCATTTTACATGAATGGAGACCAATATGAAAAATGGAAACACACTGATTTAACAATAGATGCAGTAAAAGGTATTGGTGGAATGTTTTCATTGGATAATGGCACAGGAAGAAGATTTTTAACAAAATCTGAAATTTGTCTTGTTGTCGATAATGATAATCCAAATCATTAAATAATCTCAAAATTTTTTAAAATGTCTATTTATCTTAGTTCCCAAAAAATAATTAAAGAATGGATTGATTATAATAATCACATGAATGTTTCTTACTACCTTTTAATTTTTGATAAATATGGCGCAGATACGTTAAATAATATCTTCAAAATGGGAGAACATTCAGCAAAAACAACAGGTAAAAGCACTATGATTGTTGAGTCAAATATTACTTATAATCAAGAATTAAAGGTTAATGATGAAGTAGATATTAATTTGATTTATTTCGATCATGATAAAAAAAGACTTCAATATAAAATGGAAATGATCCATAAAGAAAAAAAATACTTAGCATCGACCATTGAAATATTAGCTTTGTACGTTGATCTTAATACTAGAAAAGTTTCTGAGTTTGAAAATGAAAAGGTAGAAATTATGGATGATTACATAAAGAAATATTCTTTAAGTTTTAAGAATGATAATTTAAAGTTTTCGTCAAAACTAAAAAAGTAATTATCATAACTTCCAGTCCACCACTGGAAGTTATAATCTAAATTACTGACCAGGTGCTTTATAACCAATTTTACTTGCTTTTGATGTAGCTTTAGTAAAATCAATAGCCTCTAGCATTGTTAAATTTTTAACTGCACCAGATCCCTCAACAACTAATTTAATTGCTGCAAAGTCATCGAAACTTGGCATTTCTGCTACAACAACAAAATCAAATGAACCTCTTACAATATCCATGCTATGCATAGTTCCCCCCATAGCTTTTGTAAGTTGCTCTACTACAGCTTTTCTGTCACTAGTTGGATCTTTTAAAAAACCTTGAAAAGCTTTTTCAGTGTAGTTTCCCATTATATATGCTTTCATATGTTACCCCTTTCTTTTTTTTAAAAATATTATAGCAAAATTTATGTATGTAGAAGTGGTATATTTGTCTAATTATTTTCTATTCGGTCCATTTCTTTAAGTTCGACTTCTAACTTATCTAATTCCTCGCCACCTGCCATCATGCTTAAAAGTTTTTCTCTAGATATATCTTTTTTTTGAAATGTTCCCATGCTTTTTCCTCGATTTAAAACTGTAAAACTATTTCCAACAGGATAAGCATGATGAACGTTGTGTGTTATTAAAATTACGGCTAAACCTTGCGATGCTGCTTTAACAATATATTTCAGGACCATTGAAGCTTGATGCACACCTAATGCTGACGTTGGTTCATCTAATACTAAAACTTTTGCTCCAAAATAAATTGCTCTAGAAATAGCGAGACATTGTCTTTCACCTCCAGACATCGTACCGACAGCTTGTGATGGGTCTCTCACATCGATACCTATTTGACCCATTCTTTCTGCAGCTATGCTGTTTGCTTTTTCAATGTCAAAAGTTTTAAAAAAAGGTAAACCTTTTTGTGGTTCTCTACCCATAAAAAAATTTCTAGTAACACTCATAAGGGAAACCAACGCTAGATCTTGATAAACAGTACCTATCCCAATATCCAAAGCATCTCGTGGTGAGTCAAAAACTATTTTTTTATCTTCAAAAATAATTTCACCTTCATCAGGCTTATGAACCCCTGCTAAAGTTTTTATCAAAGTAGATTTTCCAGCTCCATTGTCACCAAGTAAGCACATTATTTCGCCTTTTTTTAGCTTCATGGTGACGTCTTTTAAAGCAATCACTTTACCAAAAAATTTACTTATATTATTGAATTGAACTAAATATTCAGACATTACTTGGTCTCCGTAACCTTTTTTCTAATATAATTGTTGAATACAACTGCGATTAACATCATTGCACCTAAAAAAACCTTAAACCAATCAGTATCAACGTCTGTATAAAAAATTCCCATTGATACAGTACCAAAAATAATAGCGCCCAATGCTGCTCCGATGGCAGAGCCATAACCTCCAGTCAAAAGACAGCCGCCAACCACGGCAGCTGCTATTGCTTCCAATTCTTTTAAAGTTCCTCTCATAGTATCTGCAGAACCTGCATCTAAAACTTGAATACAAGCAAATATTGTCGATGCTACAGCTGTTCCAATAAATAGACTTATTTTTACTCTTCCAACAGGCACACCAACATTTGTAGCACCAACTTTATCTCCACCTGATGCAAATATCCAATTTCCATATCTAGTTTTCATAAGTATCCAAGTCGCAAATAATGTAAGAGCAATAAACCATATTACTGATGGTGGAATACCTGTAGCTAATGGTGTACCGTCAGTTCTCAGTGCAATTAATTTCATCGATCCCAGCCATGTGAATAACCATTGAAAAGTATCAGTTGCAAACAACCAAGCAATTGGATCATCCTCTATTAAAACTCTTAATCCTGGTACTTGAGTTCTTCCTGTAATTAATCTCGTAATAGCCAAAGTTGCCCCTCTTAAAATGAACAACATTGCTAGTGTTACTATAAAGGATGGAAGACCTGTTTTTACTACCATTATACCATTGAAATAACCAATTAGTACTGCCATAGCAAAAGCAAAAATAATACTTGTCCATAAAGGCCAGCCCCAATAAATTGCAGGTATAGCGATACAGATTCCTGCAAAACCAATCATTGAACCAATTGATAAATCAAACTCTCCACCTATCATTAACATTGCAGCAGCGATAGCAATAATTCCTAAATTAGCTGAAACATCTAAAAAATTTAATGTCCCATAAGCGCTAAACATTCCAGTGTCACCAGCAACTATTCCAAAAAAAATAAAAACTAAAATTGAGCCGCCCAAAGCACCAAGCTCTGGTCTGTTTAATAAAACTCTTAGAGGTGAAATTTTTTTAAGTCTTTCATCTTGTCCACTATCTTTTTTAGATTGAATACTCTCTGATTTTACAGACATATAAAAATTATAATTTAAAGATGACTAAAAAAAAGGCCTGACTAATATTAGTCAGGCCTTTAATTCATATTTTTATCTATAACCTTGAGCTGCCCATTTAATTACTTTAGACGCATTGTCAGGAGTAACAAACCCAGGTCCAGTCATTACTACACCTGCTGGCATTGTTCCCCATCTCATATATTGTCCAAAGATAGCTATTGGTAAATATCCTTGTAGATATTGCTGTTGGTCAATTAAAAACTCTACTTTTCCTGCAGCAGCAGCTTTTAACATATTTGGAGACATATCAAATGTTCCTAATCTTACAGAACCAACTTTTCCAGCTGACTCAAGTGCTTTCAAAGCTGCTTCACCAGATAATCCAGCACCTAAAGTTAGAATAGTGTCATAGCCACCACCTAATTTTGCAGCAACAGCTTTTTGAATTTCTGTTGGGTCATTTGATGTACCTAAAATATCAACAGATCCACCAAAACCTTTTTTGAAACCAGCACATCTTCTATCAAGTGCAACGTTTCCTACCTCATGGTTAACACATAATGCTTTTTTTCCACCAGCAGCTTTCATTTTTTGTCCACCACCTACACCTGCTTCAAACTCAGTTTGTCCAACGTGTGCACTAATTCCTAAAGATGCATAATCATCAGATCCAGAGTTCATTGATATTACAGGAATACCAGCAGCAATTGCAGCTTTAACTGATTTTCCTAAGGCTGCAGCATCTGGTAATGTGATCACTATACCTTTTGGTTTTTGTGATACAGCATTATCAATTAATTTTGCCATTTCTACCATGTCAAAAGTAGCTGGTGCTGTGTATTTGCAAGACACTCCCATGTCTTTACATCCAGCATCAACTCCATTTTTAGCAACTGACCAGAAAGGATCGTTTGCTTGACCATGAGAAACAACAATTATATCTACAGCTAAAGCAGATACAGACATCATTGTCCATGCAGCTAAAGCCAATATAAAGTTTTTTATTGTTTTCATTATTCCCCTTTCATTAAAGTTAACTTTTAAAAGTAAAATCTAATCAAAATATCATTTAGTTGTAAAGCAGACAGGTTGTATTCTACTAAGGGTTGATTCAATTAAAGATTAAGTTTTTCAAACTTTTTTGATCTTAAAGATTTTTGAGCTGCATTCGCAATTATCAGAGCTTTTCTTCCCTCCTCAAATCCTGCAAGAGGTTGAATTTTCTTTCTAATAAATTTTGCAAAATCCTTTAATTGATTTTTATAAGCATCTTTATACCTCTCAATAAAAAAATTAAGCAAAGGAGATTTATTCGAAGTTGATTGTGCAGAATATAAAGATGTCTCGTTTTGTCTTTTATTTTCTGAAATTAACATACCTTTTGATCCAAATAATTCTATTCTTTGATCATAACCGAAACTACAATGTCTGGAATTAGTTATTATGCACTGAACACCAGCTCCAGATCTAATTATGGTCGATGCTAATTCAAAATCTTTTATTTTATCAAATCTTTTGTCTGATATGTTGCTACCAGAAGCTATTATTTTTATAGGCTCATCATTACCAAGGTAGAATCTAACAAGATCAAAATCATGGATCATCATATCTCTAAAAATACCACCAGATTCTTTTAGATATTTCATAGTTGGTGGGGCAGGATCACGACTAGTGATAATAATTTTTTCTAATTTACCTATTTTTCCACTAAGTAATTGTTTTCTTAAATTATTGTGTGTTGGATCATATCGTCTATTAAAACCTAATTGTATTTTTGGATTTAATTTATTAATTTTTTTTTTACAGGACTCAATTTTTTTAATACTTAAATCCAGTGGTTTTTCACAAAAGATAATTTTTCTATTTTTAACACAATCTAAAATAAATCTAATATGTGTCGATGTTGTTGAGGCAATAAAAATAGCTTTTACATCTTTATCTTTATAAGCCACAGATGGATTGTTTATAGCTTTTGTTTTTAATGTTTTTGAATATCTTTTTGATAATTTTTGTTCAATGTCATAAATATATTTAAGATTAAAATCTTTACTACGCATTAAATTTTTTCCATGCATAATACCAATTCTACCAAGTCCAAATAAAGCTATATCAATCATTTAAAATTTGTATTAAAATAATAACTTAACTAAAAAAATTTCTTATGTCAGTAAAATTAGGAGTTGCACCTATCGCATGGACTAATGATGACATGCCTGAGTTAGGTGGTGAAACTACATTAGAACAATGTTTAAAAGAAGCCAATGAAGCAGGCTACATAGGCATAGAGTCTGGTGGAAAATTTCCAAAGAAATCTTCGGAATTAATTCCAAAATTAGATCAATTTAATCTTAAACTTTGCTCAGGATGGTATGGCGCTAATCTAAGAAAAAATTCTGTTGAGGAAGAAAAAAAATCCATTCAAGAACAACTAGATTTATTTAAAGATTGTGATGCACCTTGTATAGTTTTCGCGGAAGTTTCTGGCTCTATACAAGGAGATCCTAATAGAAAATTATCAACTCGGCCTCAAATGGAAAGGGATGAATGGCAGAAGTTTTGTGAAAAAATTTCTGAACTAGGAAAATATTTAGAGGATGAAGGGATGCCTTTGGCATATCATCATCACATGGGAACAGTAATTGAAACTCAAAAAGACACTGAAAGACTCATAGAAAATACTCATGAAAGTGTAAAATTAACATTAGATACAGGACATATGTTATTTGCAAAAGGGGACTCCAAATCCATATTACAAAATTATTATGAAAGAATTTTGCACGTCCATTGTAAAGATATAAGAAAACAAGTTCTTGAAAAATCTTTAAAAGAGGACTTAAGTTTTAGAGGTGCTTTCTTAGAAGGTGCGTTTACAGTACCAGGAGATGGTTGTATTGATTATCAACCTTTATTTAATGTATTAAAAAATAATAATTATTCAGGATGGTTGGTAGTTGAGGCAGAGCAGGATCCGGCAAAAGCAAATCCGTTAGAGTATGCAAAAATTGGTTATAATTATCTTACAGATACATTAAAAAAATCTGAAATTGAAATTTATAAAAATTGATTATCTATAGAGTGAAGTTAGTTCATTATTTCCGGCAGCAACACATGGAGATTTAAAACAAGTACCCACAACCCATTCAGATCCAGGATCAGGTAAAAAATTTGATGACATCACAAATATAACACCCATCTCAACTGATTGCCCCGCCTTACCTTCTGCTTTAATTCTAGGATCAGGATCAGTTTTTACTTTAGTATCCTCTGAAAAAGGATTCTCTATATTAAGATTTTTGTTTATATAATTCACAACTTTGGATGAGGACCACTCGCCATTACACGGATCACCCCAAACAGTCAATTTACCTTCATCATTATTCCCGCAATTATTTATTTCTCCATTGATAAAATCGACTACTTTCTTATGATTTTCTTTGACTAAGTTAGCTTTTGCTTCAACTGCGGGCCTTGTACTTGCGGTCCAAATCAACATCCCAACCACATATACCAATGATAACAATACTAATGCTTCTAATAGTCCAAAATTTTTGAAATTTATTCGCATAATTAAAGTTTAATAATTTTTGATTTGTCTAATTTTTTTTCAAAAAAATCAATTATATTTTGTATTGTTTCTTTTCCCATTCTTATCATGCATTCCTCAGTAAATGCAGCGGTATGAGGACTTAAAAAAACTTTATTGTTTTTTAGCAAAGGATTATCTTCTTTAGGTGGTTCTGTTTCAAAAACATCTAAACCTGCACCGAATATAAGACTTTCATTTAATGCTTTATCTAAGTCATTCTCATTAATCATTCCACCTCTTGCAGCATTAATAATTATACAATTTTTCCTCATTGTTTTAATTAAGTCATAATTGATAATATTTTTCGTTTTTTCATTAAGAGGCATATGTAAAGTGATGACATCCATAGATTTTACTGCTTCTGTAAGATCTTCAACTTTTTTTCCACCCAATTCCTCAATAATATCTTTTGAAACAAATGGATCATAAACAAAAACATTCATTTCAAATCCTTTGCATCTTCTAATTAAAGATTGACCAATTCTACCAAATCCAGCAATTAAAATATTTTTTTTCCAAAGTTCAATTGTTTTTGGAAGTTTATTTCTATTAGAAAAATTTCCTGTTTTAACAGCCTCATCATACATGTTTTTTCTCTTTGATATATTGAGCAACATAAACATAACATGTTCTGCCACCGCAACAGCATTTGCTGTAGCCGTAATTGCCAAGGTGATATTTTTTTCTTTAGAAGACTTGAGATCAATATTGTCGTACCCAACGCCATGGCGAGATATAATCTTAAGTTTTTTTGATATATTGATTAATTCGCTAGATAAATTTGCTGTTCTAATTGATAGACCATCACACTCCAAAATTTTTTGTTTAATATCTTTGTCATCTATGTTTTCAATAATCTCATAATCATAATTTGTGTTATTCTTTATGAGATCTATCCCCGCTTTATGAATAGGTTGAATTATCAAAATTTTTTTTTTATCTGACACTTAAATTTAGTAAGCTTTAGAGTCTTCTTTTGATTTGATTGATTTTAATTTAGATACAGCATCTTTTGCACCTGCACTCATATACCTTTGATCGGATCCAATGGTTACCAAATTAAATCCTAAATTAAGCATTTTTTTTGCATACTCTGGACTAGCATTATGAATACCTGCAAAAATTTTATTTTTTTTTGCATGTTCCAAGATATTCAAAATCTTTTCATAAGTTGGACTTCCTTCACGATTATCAAAAGCTGGTTTTTGACCTATAGCCAGACTTAAATCAGCAGGTCCAATATAAATTCCATCTATTCCAGGCGTACTCATAATTTCATCTAATTTATCTAAGGCTTCTTTTGTCTCTATCATTGCCATTTTTAAAATCTCATCATTTGCAAAATCTCCATAATCTGAACCTCCATAAATTAATCCTCTAATTGGTCCAAAACTTCTAAACCCTTTAGGGGGATACATGCATGCTTGAACAAATTTTTCAGCTTCAAATTTGTTGCTCACCATTGGACAAATTACGCCGTAGCACCCTGCATCTAAAATTTTCATTATTTGTCCTGGTTCATTCCAGTTTACTCTTGCTAAAGGAGTAACATCCGTAGATGAAATTGATTGCAGCATTTGTAATGCATTTGGATAATCTATAACACCATGTTGCATATCAATTGTAAGCGAGTCCCAACCTTGATGAGACATTACTTCCGCTGAAAAAGAGCTAGGAATTTGTAACCAGCCATTAATTATTTGCTCACCATCTCTCATCATCTTTTTTATTTTATTTGGCCTCATTTTAAGATTTCAAACCAAGGTGAGTGTACTTTATATTAAGATAATCTTTAATTGCCATTGAACCACCTTCACGTCCATATCCAGTTTGTTTAATTCCACCAAAAGGTGCCTCAGCTATCGCAACTGCAGGAGTATTAACCGCTACAGTACCAGTTTCCATTAATTCTGAAGCTCTGTGAGCTTTGTCCATAGAATTTGTATAAATATAACTACATAATCCTAAGTCGTTATCATTAGCTCTCTCAACTACTTCATCAAAAGTTTTAAATGACAACATTGGAACTAATGGACCAAATGGTTCTTGTTTCATTATTGTAAAATTATCCTTTACATTGTCAAAAACCGTTGGCTCATAAAAATATCCTTTGTTAAAACCTTGAGGTCTTTTTCCACCCAACAAAACTTTTGCTCCTTCCTTTTTAGTTGTTTCAACCAATTCTTCGATTTCTCCTAATCTTTTTGCAGTTGTTAATGGACCTAATTGAACTCCTTCATCTAAACCATTTCCAATTTTTAATTTTTTTGTTCTTTCAATAAATGCATTAATGAATTCATCTTTTCTATTTTCTTGTATATAAAATCTGTTAGGTGAAATACAAACTTGACCATTATTTCTAAATTTTGCAGTAATTGCCATATCTGCAACTTTATTTATATCAACATCATCAAAAACTATAAAAGGTGAGTGTCCACTAAGCTCCATTGTTACTCTTTGAACTTTGTCAGCGGCTTTTTTTAAGATTAATTTTCCTACTCTTGTTGATCCAGTAATTGAAACCTTTTTAATAATATCAGACTCTAACAACTCATTTGAAATACTTTCAGGATCTCCTGATAATAAGTTTACAACTCCAGGAGGGACTCCCGCTTCTTTACAAATATCTACTAACTCCATTACTGTTCCTGGAGTAATTACATCAGGCTTACAAATTACTGAACATCCGGCAGCTAATGCTGTTGAAATTTTTCTCGCTGCTAGAATTAAAGGAAAATTCCATGGCACTAAAGCTGCTACAACTCCAACTGGCTGATAATAAACATGAACTCTCGTATCTGGAAATCGACTTTCGACTGTTTGTCCATAAATTCTCTTTGTTTCTTCAGCATTCCACTCAAAAATATCAGCAGCCCCACCAGTTTCGCCAATTCCCTCAGCTAAAGGTTTTCCAACTTCAATCGTTAACCATTTTGCTAAAACATCTTGTTTTTTTCTTAAAAGATCAGCAATTTTTCTAATAATATATGATCTCTGCCAAGGTAAAGTGTTTTTCCAAACTTCCAAACCTTTCTCTGCAGATTTAAGAGCTTTTTGAACATCTGCTGAAGACGCTTTAGACGCTTGGCCAATAATTTCTTCCGTAGCAGGATTTATAACATCGTAAGTTTCTTTTTTTTCCGCTTGTTGCCACTTACCATCAATGAACTGCCCAAATTTACTATACATAATTTTTATTTTATGGTTAATTAAGCGAAATTTTAAGAGAATATATCTACAATTATGAAAAAAATAAAGCTTACATGTGCTCATGCAATTGTAAAGTTCCTGACTTCTCAAAAAATTCTTATCGATGGTAAAAAAGAACCTTTATTCGCTGGTGCTTTTGGAATATTTGGTCATGGTAATGTAGCTTGTTTAGGACAAGCTTTAGAGGAAAATAAAGATAAAATTCCAACTTATAGAGGTCATCATGAGCAAAACATGGCTTTAACAGGAATTGCTTACGCTAGAGCAAAAAGAAGAAAACAAGTATTTGTAGCAACAAGTTCTGTAGGTCCTGGTTCTACAAATATGGTAACAGCTGCAGCAGTTGCGATGAGTAATAGACTGCCAATTTTATTTCTTCCGGGTGATACTTACGCAAACAGAATGCCTGATCCAGTTTTACAACAAGTAGAACATTTTAATAATCCAGGAATTACTCAAAATGATGCTTTTAAACCAGTTACAAAATATTTTGATAGAATAACTAGACCAGAACAAATTTTACAAACATTTCCCCAAGCTGTACAAGTTTTACTAGACCCAGCTGATTGTGGTCCAGTATGCATATCTCTATGCCAGGATATACAAGGTGAAATTTTTGATTATCCTGAGGATTTTTTTAAAGAAAAAATCCATAATATACGAAGACCAAGACCTGATGATTTTCAAATAAAAGAGGCAGCTGAAAAAATTAAAAAATCAAAAAATCCAATCATAATTTCTGGTGGAGGTGTTTTTTACTCAGATGCAATGGAGGAACTTTCTACTTTTGCAGTTAAACACAATATACCTGTAACACAAACTGTAATGGGTTATTCTTCTATGAAAAGAGATCATTCTCATTTTTTAGGACCTATTGGAGGTCTAGGAGGAAAAGCAGCAAACAACTTTGCAAAAAAAACTGATTTAGCAATTGCTATTGGAACTAAGTTAGGAGATTTCACAACTGGGTCATGGTCCAATTTTGAAAATCCAAATTTTTCATTAGTATCAATTAATGTTGCAAGATTTGATGCTAGTAAACATATGGCACAATCAATTATTGGAGATGCAAAAGTTTCTTTAAATGAACTATCACAAGCTTTAGGTGATTGGAAAGCATCTGAGGAATGGCATAAAAAATCAAGAGATGAACTTAAATCTTGGAATGAATATGTTGATAAAGAAAGTGGACCAACTAATCAAAAACTTCCAAGTTATGCACATGCAGTTGGTGCAATTTATAGAAACTCTGATCCAAGTGATATCGCTGTTACTGCAGCTGGAGGTTTGGTAGGTGAAGTTGTTCAAATTTGGAGACCAAGAGAGCTTAATACTCATGAAACAGAGTGGGGCTTTAGTTGTATGAGTTATGAAATTTCTGGAGCTTTAGGAATTAAAATGGCCAACCCAAACAAAGAAGTTATCACATTTGTAGGTGATGGATCATATTTACTTTATAATTCAGATATATATTCATCTGTAATAACTAATAATAAACTAATTGTAATTGTCTGTGATAATGGTGGTCACGCTGTCATTAATAGGCTTCAATTATTTAAAGGTGGAAAAGAATTTAATTGTTTGTTTGAGAGTTCAAATGTTTCAAATTTAGTAAAAGTAAATTTTGCAAAACATGCAGAAAGTATGGGGGCAAAGTCTGAAGAGGTAAGTTCTATTAATGAATTAGAGGAAGCTTTCAAAAGAGCGAAGAAATCAAAAGTGACTTACGTTATTTCAATCAAAACTCATTCGTATCAATGGCTTGAAGGATCAGCTTATTGGGAAAGTCCAACTTTAGAAATTCCCAAAACCAAAGAAAATGAAAAAGCTCTAAAATTACACAAAGAAGGTAAAGCAAAACAAAGACAGGGAGTATAACCCTAATGAGCAAAGTATTTAAAGTTGGCTTAATTGGTTGTGGTCATATCGCAGAAACATATTTCAGAGCTCACAAATATTTTAAAAATTTTAAAATCATTAAATGTGCAGATGTTAAAGAAAAAGCAGCTAAGAAATGTGCTAAAATTAATAAAATTGAAGCAGTTTCGGTAAGTAATTTATTTAAAGATAAACAGGTTGAAATAATTTTAAATCTAACCCCTCCAAAAGTTCATTACCAAATTGCAAAAAAGTCTTTGTTAAATGGAAAACATGTATACTCAGAAAAACCATTAGCAATTAATTTAAAAGACGGAAAAGAATTACTAAAGCTCTCAAAAAAAAAGAAATTATATTTAGGAAATGCTCCAGATACTTTTTTAGGAGGAGGCAATCAAAAATCAAAAGAATTATTAGAAAGTAAAAGTATAGGCAAAGTAAATTTAGGTAATGCGATTTTTGCTTTTCCAGGAGTTCAATCTTATCATCCAGACCCAGAACCATGGTTTGCAAAAAAAGAAGGTGGTCCAGTAATTGATATGGGACCTTATTATCTCACAGCATTAGTAAATTTATTGGGTCCAGCAAAAGAGGTAAAAGCAGCAAGTTTAATGAAAGGTTCAAGATTTAGAACAATTGGTATTGGTCCAAAAAAAGGAAAAAGAATTAAGGTAGATTGTCCGACGACATATTTTACAACAATCATATTTAAAAATGGAAGCATAATCAGACTCACTTTATCTTTTGATGTTATAGCCCATCAAAGAAATCATATCGAACTTTATGGAACCAAAGGTTCAATGATTGTGCCAGATCCTAATATGTTTGGTGGTTCAGTATATTTATGTAAAAAATTAGGAAGCCCATGGAAAGAATTTAAAACAAATCGCATGCCACTTGGAAAAATTAATATTAGAACGCAAAGTTCTAGAGCAAATGAGTCACCTACTAACGCTAATTACAGAGGAGTTGGTCTTGCAGAAATGGCTTATTGTATTGATAAAAAAAAGATACATAGATGCAATGGAGAAGTATCTTTGCATGTTCTTGACTTGATACAATCAACTATGCAATCTGCTAAAACAAATAAACCAATTAGACTTAGTACAACATGTAAAATCCCAAAACTTTTTATTAATAAAGAAATAAATAAATTAATGAGATAAAATATGCAGATTGGTATTGATCTTGGGGCAAGTAAAATAGAGTATGTGTTATTAGATGATGTTGGTAATGAGCATCATAGAGAAAGAACTGAAGTTCCAAAAAATTATAAAGATACATTATCCATAATTAAAAAAATAGTTATCGAACTTGAGCGTAAAGCTGGTAAAGAATTACCAGTGGGTGTATGTCATCCAGGGATTCATTCTATTCAAACAGGACTAGTTAAAAATGCGCCTAATTCTTTTTGGATAAATGGCAAACCTTTACAAAGAGATTTACGGAGTGAGATTGGTAAAGAAATTTATTGTGAAAATGATGCAAACTGTTTTGCTTTATCAGAAGCAATAGATGGTTCTGGAAAACATTACAAAATAGTTTTTGGGGTAATTCTTGGATCTGGTGTTGGAGGCGGTTTAGTTATAGATAAACGAATTGTCAATGGACCTAATGGGATTACAGGAGAATGGGGGCACAATCAAATACCGAGCGCTTGTATTGAAGGTGTTCAAATAAAAAAAACCAATTTAAGAGCTGGGGAAATAGAAAACTTTGTTGCGGGTATAGGTATTTCTAAAGCGTTCAAAAATGAGTTTAAAAAGGATTTATCTGCCCAAAAGATATTTGAGATGCATAGAAAACTTGATTTAGATGCAGAAAAATTAATTGATAAATATAAAGATCAACTCGCTATGTCTTTAGCCACTGTTGTTAATATTATTGATCCAGATGTGTTTGTTTTCGGGGGTGGGGTATCTAACGAAATAAATTTTTTAGATGAAATTAAACAAAAAATGAAAAAATTTGTAGCAGGGGGTGAATTTGAGGGGACTTTTTTAAAACCCAAATTTGGTGATGCAAGCGGTGTTCGGGGTGCAGCTCGATTAGCAAGAACCACTAATTATTGACTAGTGAATAAAATTCATTTACTACAAAAGGTGCTAATTATTTTAGTCCAGGAAGAGAAATATGAAATTATGTAGAATAGGTAGTGTTGGAGAAGAAAAACCAGCAATCATAGATAGTGAAAACAATTACCGAGATTTGTCATCAATAATTAATGATTTTAACCCTGACACATTGAATTTTGATACATTAGAGAAAATAAAAAAAACCGATATTTCAAGTTTACCAAAGCTTGATTCAAGTTCTAGAATAGGTGCATGTGTCTCTAACCCATCAAAATTTATTGGTATTGGTTTGAATTTCAAAGATCATGCTGAAGAACAAAATTTACCGATACCAAAAGAACCGATTATTTTCTCAAAATTTACTAGTTGTATTACTGGACCAAACGATCCTATCATTGTTCCTAAGGGATCTAACCATACTGATTGGGAAGTTGAAATTGGTTTTGTGATTGGAAAAAAAGCTACAAATGTTAGTATTGAAAACGCCTTAGACCATGTTCTTGGTTTTTTTCTAGTTAATGATGTGAGTGAGAGAGATTTCCAAAAAAATAGAGGTTTAACTTGGGATAAAGGAAAGGGTTTTGATACTTTTGGTCCAATAGGTCCATTCATAGTTACTACAGATGAATTACCAGACTATCAAAATTTAGATATGTTTTTAGATGTCAATGGAAAAAGGATGCAAACTGGAAATACAAGTAAAATGATTTTTAATATTAAAACTTTAGTTTCTTACATGAGCTCGTGCATGAGTTTACATCCTGGCGATATTTGTTGTACAGGAACTCCACCTGGTGTTGGTGAAAATATGAAGCCACCTGTTTTCTTAAAAGGTGGTGAAGAAGTTATTTTAGGAATAGACAAGCTAGGTCAACAAAAACATAAAGTCATTCCTTATAAAGATTAATACAATTAAATAATGGAACTATTTATTGCGTTAGGTGCTGGATTGATAAGTTTTTTATCCCCATGCGTTTTACCACTTATTCCAGGGTATATTTCTTACATATCCGGAAGTTCAATTAATGAATTAATTGAAAAAAAAAATGTAAATTTATTACCAATTATTTTATTTACAGTTGGTTTTTCAATAGTTTTTATTTTTTTTGGTGCAGCCTCTACATTACTTGGACAAGTTCTTTTACAAAATTCTTATGAGTTAAGAATAGTGGCAGGAGTGGTAATTATCATTCTATCTCTTCATATAATTGGAATTATAAATATAAAATTCTTAAATTATGAAAAAAGAGTGCAAACAGATATAAAAAGAAATTTTTTTAGTCCAGCTTTGATTGGTATGGCTTTTGCATTTGGATGGACTCCCTGTATTGGTCCAATACTTGGATCAATACTAGTTTTAGCGTCAACAGAAGAAAGTTTAAAACAAGGTATCTTACTTTTAACTTTTTATTCTATTGGATTAGCAGTGCCATTTATATTGGCAGGATATTTGATACAAAGATTTTTGGTATTTTCAAAAAATTTTAGAAAAAATATTAATAAGGTATCTAAAATTGGGGGATCTATATTGTTAATCACTGGTATTTTAATGATAACTAATCACCTACAAGCACTTGGCTTTTATTTATTAAATATATTTCCTTTTCTTCAAAATTTTGGATAATTAAGAAATGAAAATTTATCAAATAGACTCAAGCGCCAGAAAAGAGGGATCAACTTCAAGAGCTTTAGCTAAAAAGTTATTAGATAAAATTAAAAGTCCAGAGGATGAGATAATTTACAGGGATTTAAATGAGGAAATGGTTTTCGTCTCAGGGTTAACAGAGTCAGGGATGAATATTGAAAAAAAAGATCAAACTGATCATCATAGAAAAATGTTTGAGTTATCAGATCAACTGGTTAAAGAGCTTAAAGAAAGCGATATTATTATAATTTCAGCTCCAATTTATAATTACGGACCACCAGCTACTTTAAAAGCGTGGTCGGATTTAGCTGCCAGGGTTGGTGAAACTTTTAAATTCAAACCAAACGGAAGAAGGGAGGGATTGTTAAAAAACAAAAAAGCGTATCTCGTTATTACATCAGGTGGAACTAAATTAAATAGTAAGGAAGATTTTTTAACGCCTTGGCTAAAATTTATTCTAAATTTTTTTGGAATTGAGAAAATAGAGACAATTAATGCAGATCAAATGGCGTTAGATTATGAAAAATCTATTAAAGAGGCAGAAGAGCAAATAGAGAAAATTACTTAAGAAAGTGTTTAAAAATAAACTTTTACAGATAATTACTTTTTTCTTATTTCTTATAATTACAATAATTTTATTTAAGAAGTTTAATAAATACTATTCACAGAATGATTTTGCTAAAATTTTGATACTTTTCATTTTATTAATAAATTTTTTTTTTGGATTTTTAATAAGGAAGTTTACAAAAATTACTCTTATTTTTTTTGGATACTTTATTTTAATTTTGTATTCAGTTAATGGATTACTGTTATTTTTTAACATACAAAATACTCCACAAAAAAAAATTGAAAAAGTATTAGAAAAGGAAAACAAAACTTTTGATAAAAGATCTATTATTGAAGTTGTTAAAGATGAAAGATCTAAAGATGTAGAAATTTATCCTCAAGTTGTACCAAGAGAGTTTTTAAAAAAAAATATAAAAAAAATTCCTCTTACACCAATGGCTAATACACTTTTTGTATCATGCAATGAATTTGGAGAATGGAAAAAAATTAAAACTGACAAACTTGGTCTAAATAATGAGAGATTTATTGATACATTTGACATTTTATTGATGGGAGACTCTTTTGCCGAGGGGTCATGTGTAAATCAATTAGACGAACCTGCTACCCTATTAAATCAAAACTATAATTTAAAAACTTATAACATCGGTATATCTGGCAATGGTCCTTTATTAAGTCTTGCCTTGGCACATGAAATAAAACCTTTAATTGATTTTCATACAATTATTTGGTTAATATTTGATAACGATTTTTATGATATAAATTTAGAAATTCAGTCGAGTTTCTTAAAAAATTACTTAATAAAAAATTTTGATAATAATGAATATTTTCAAAAGATTGATGAAACTTACAAATTTCAAAAGAAATATATTGAAGATAATCTTGAAAGTCTAAAAAAAGGTTTTTCATTTAAAGAGAGTTTTTTTGAATTAAAAGCTGTGATTTCAAGAATAAATAAGTTAATTCACCAGAATAATCCCGAGGACACTTTTGTTTTTCAAAGAAAATTATTTGAAAACATATTTGAAAAATTAACTTTTATTTATCCTGAAAAAAAAATTTATATAGTTTATTTGCCTGAAACTACTTGTTTTAAACATAGATCTTTACAATGTAGTAAAAGATTTGAAGAATTGAGCCAGACATCAAATAATTTAAATTTTTTAAACTTTTATGAACATTTAAAAAATAATAACGGTGAATACAAAAAAATGTATGCTTTAGGTCAAGATAGGGCACATTTTTCACCTTTAGGATATAGTGAATTAGTTAAGTTCATTTTAAGTGAAAGTCAAAAAGATTAGTTTTTTTAGATTTTAATTGAAATATAATAAATATAGAATTAAGTTATATATAGGGGTGTCCTAATAGACTGAGAATAAACCCTAAGAACCTGTCCGGTAATTCAGAAAGGGAAAAATGAACAATTTTTTTATAAGTCAATCTTCCTCAATATCACTTGTTATTATAACTTGTTTAATTTTCACATTTTTTGGAATTTTGTACTCAAAAAAATTTCAAGGTTTAAATAATTACTTAACAGCAAATAGAGATATTGGATTATTTTCACTAACTACAAGTTTAACTGCGTCTGCTCTTGGGGCCTGGATATTATTTGGTCCTGTAGCGGCCTCAACTTGGGGAGGTATAGGTGCTATAATTGGTTATTCACTTGGTACAGCCTTTCCAATGATTTTTTTAATTTTTCTTGGAAAAAAAATTAGGCAAGATTTTCCAAAAGGGTCATCTTTAGTTGAATTTTTGAGAAAAAAATTTGGAAAAAGTCTTTTTAAACTAATTTTATTGATGACGATTTTTTATATGTTTATTTTTTTATGTGCTGAGATTACTGCAGTTTCTGTGCTCATTAATTATATTTCAGGAACTCCATTATGGTTAACAGCGTTAATAGTTTTATTAGCTACTTTAACCTATACACTTTATGGAGGTTTAAGAGCTTCTTTATTTACTGATAATATACAAATGGTTCTCATCATAATTCTTTTGATAATTTCTTTTTTTATTATTCAAAGTTTTGTTGGTGAACAGTTTACGTTTGATTTTCTCAGACAAAAAAACCCGCATTTAATAAGTGCTTCGTATTTACCCGGTTATACTGCAGGATTTACTTTCTTTATTGCGGTTGCAGCTACAAATTTGTTCCATCAGGGAAATTGGCAAAGAGTTTACGCTGCAAAAGATTTTTTAACATTAAAAAAAAGTTTAGTAGTTTCTTTTTTAATAATTGTTCCAATTATTTTTTATATGGGTTTTATAGGAATGGTCGCCTTCTCAATTGATCCAGAGGGTAGACCAGATCTTGGTTTTTTCTCTTTATTGCTTAAACAAAATACAATTTTATTATCTTTCTTAGTAGTAATTTTAGGACTTGCTTTAACCATTTCAACGATTGACACTTTGGTTAATGCCATTTCAAGTTTAATAGTTGTCGATGGAGGAGCAGTATATAAATTGAAAAGAAAAATAGATTATTTAAAATTATCAAAATATATCATTGTTATACTCTCATTTATCGCTTTTTTAATAGCATCTGAAGGATTTGATATTTTATATCTTTTTCTAATAGCTGACTTATTTTGTTGTGCTTTTGTTTTAACAACTTTTTATAGTTTTTTTGACAATAAGATTGATGAAAAAACTGCTTATTTTTCAATAATAATAGGATTACTAGGTGGTGTGCTAATGTTTCCAACACCAGATTTTTCCAAAAGTTTATTGGTTGGTATTATTTTATCAAAGGATTTGTTTACATCATTTATTAATCAATCATTATTGTTTCTATCATTTTTAATTGCTACATTTTTACCTTTAGTTGTTTTAAAGATTACAAAATTAAAATAATACAAGATTGTATAAGTCGAATTAATCGTTATATAAAACTCTTTATGGCGGAAAAACAAATTGAAATTAACAATCTTTCTAAAGTTTATAATAATGGCTTCAAAGCTTTAAATGATATTAATTTACAAATTAATAAAGGAGAGATTTTTGCAATGTTGGGCCCGAATGGAGCTGGTAAAACTTCTTTAATAAGTATAATCTGTGGTATTGTAAAACCGACTTCTGGAAAAATTACCGTAGAAAATTTTGATATAATTAAGGACTATAGAGAAACTAGATCAAGAATAGGGCTGGTCCCACAAGAACTTACACTAGAGCAATTTGAAACTGTTTTTAATAATGTTTCATATTCAAGGGGTTTATATGGAAAAAAACCGAATCCAAAACACATAGAAAAAATTTTAAGACAATTATCATTATGGGATAAAAGAGATTTAATCCTTCGACAGTTGTCAGGAGGAATGAAAAGAAGAGTTTTAATCGCAAAAGCATTATCACATGAACCTCAGATCTTATTTTTAGATGAGCCAACAGCCGGAGTAGATGTTGAGTTGAGACAGGAAATGTGGAAAGTAGTAAAGTCTTTAAGAGAGACAGGTGTTACCATAATTCTTACAACACACTATATTGAGGAGGCTGAAGCGATTGCTGATCGAGTAGGCGTAATTAATCAAGGAGAAATAATCATTGTAGAGGAAAAACACGAGTTATTGAAAAAAATGGGTCACAAAACATTGACTGTTGAGTTACAACAAGAAATAAATGAAATACCGATGTCTTTAAAAAAATACAATTTGTCAATCGGAAATAATAATATATCTTTAGATTACACTTATAACCTTAGAGAGAAGCAAACAGGTATTACTAATCTTTTACAAGATATTAAAGATTCTGGTTTAAGACTAAAAGATTTAAAGACTGAGCAGAGCAATCTAGAAAAAATATTTGTTACGCTAGTAAGGGAGAACAATGAAAATTAATCTTTATGGCTTAAAAGCCATTTATCTACACGAGATGGATCGTTTTAGACGAACATTAGGTCAGTCACTTTTATCTCCTGTAATATCGACTTCGTTATATTTCATTGTATTTGGCTCAGTAATTGGTGGTTATGTTCAAAAAATTGATGGGATCAGTTATGGATCTTATATTGTGCCTGGACTTTTGATGTTAACCTTATTAACACAATCGATAAGTAACACTTCTTTTGGTATTTTCTTTCCTAAATTTAATGGAACTATTTATGAAATTTTGGCTGCACCGATTTCTACTTTTGAAATTGTATTAGCTTTCGTAAGCGCTGGTGCGACTAAAACATTAATAGTTGGCACTGTAATTTTTATAACAGCCTCATTTTTTGTTGATGTTGAGGTTCAATTTCCTTTACTAATGATTTTCTTATTAATACTGGTATCTTTTACTTTTGCTTTATTTGGATTTTTAATTGGGATTTTGAGTAAAGATTTTGAACAGATGTCTATTGTTCCATCATTAGTTATAACACCTATGGTGTTCTTAGGTGGAAGTTTATATTCTTTAGACATGCTGCCAGAATTTTGGCAAATGATTACTTATTTTAACCCGGTAGTTTATTTAATAAATGGTCTTAGATACTCCTTTTATGGTATTTCAGATTTTAATATTTTGATCAGTGTTGGATTAATGGTTTTATTCCTCATAATTTGTGTATTTGCTGTCTCAATATTACTTAAGAAGGGTTATAACATTAAATCATAACTGACCCATTACTGGGCCAGTTAAAACTAATATACATAAGAGGAATTAATTTATTAGAATTGTTCAGACTCTGTTGAACCGTCCATTGCGGTAGTGGTGCTTTTCCCACTACTTATTGTATTTGATACAGCATCAAAGTAAGAGGTGCCAACTTCTCTTTGATGTTTAACACTAGTGTAACCATCTTTTTCACGAGCAAATTCTTGTTGTTGAATTTTTGAATAGGCAGTCATACCTTCTTTTTTGTATTTTTGTGCTAATTCAAATATTGCAATGTTTTGAGTGTGAAATCCCGCTAAGGTTATAAATTGAAATTTATATCCCATTTTACTTATTTCATCCTGGAATGAAGCTATTTCACTATCTGATAAATGTTTTTTCCAATTAAAAGAAGGTGAACAATTATACGCTAGAAGTTTTCCTGGAAATTTTTCATGTATAGCACTCGCAAACTTTCTAGCTTCCTCAAGATTAGGAGTTGCAGTTTCACACCATATTAAATCTGAATAAGGTGCATATGCTAATCCTCTTGAAATCGCTTGATCTATTCCAGCTTTTACATAATAAAAACCTTCTGGAGATCTATCACCGGTTAAAAATGGTTTATCATTATCATCATAGTCATTAGTTATTAATTTTGCAGCATTGGCATCTGTTCTCGCTAAGATTATTAGAGGGACATCTGCTATATCAGCAGCTAACCTTGCAGCTTTTAAATTTTTAATCATGGTTCCTGTAGGAACAAGGACTTTGCCACCCATATGACCACATTTTTTTTCACTAGCTAATTGATCCTCAAAATGCACACCTGCAGCTCCAGCTTTAATAAATTTTTTCGCTAACTCAAATACATTTAATGGTCCTCCAAAACCTGCCTCACCATCGGCAATAATTGGAAGCATGTAATCTGTTCTATTTTCTTTCTTCATATCACCATCATTAATTTCCATATGTTGAATTTGATCTGCTCTAATTAGAGCGTTATTCATAGATTCAACTAATTTGGGTGCACTATCGTAAGGGTATAAAGATTGATCTGGGTACATTTCACCGGCACTATTTGCATCAGCTGCTACTTGCCAACCACTTAAATAGATTGCTTTAAGACCTGCTTTTGCATGTTGAACTGCATGATTTCCTGACAAGGATCCTAAAGTATTAACATATGGCTCTGAATTTAAAAGATTCCATAATTTAACGGATTGTTGTTTACATAATGAATATTCAATTTTAATTGAACCTCTTAACCTCTCTACTTCTTCAGGGGTATAATCTCTTTTAATTCCAGCAAATCTTTTTAAGTCGTATGATATGTTTTCTGCACTCATTTGTTCTCTTTCTAAATTAGGCTGTGAAAATGAGATGGTAGAAATTAAACTAGTTTGACTCTTTTAGGGTCTCAACTAGATCTTGCATTCCACTTGAACCCCAATCACAATGATCGTCTCTCATGTAGGTACCTCGGTTATTGTGTTTAGCAAGGTCCTCATTGTTAATGATTTGAGCCTCATTTTCGAAATTTTTTAATTTATCTTCCATGTAAACCTTATAATTTACAAAATTTACAAAATCTACAAAAAAGCATAAAATGCTTGTAAACATAGGAAAATTATTGTAAAGATAAATTTACAAAATTTACAAATAGAAAATATGAGTCAATCAAACCTAAAAATAGGCCCTAAAATAAAGGCTTTTAGAAGACAGTTGGGTTTACAAGCTAATAAACTTGCAGAGGAATTAAACATCTCACCAAGTTATTTAAATCTTATTGAAGGTGGAAAAAGAAAGATAGATGGAGATTTACTGTTAAAAATTTGTGATAAGTTAAATATAGAGCTATCGCAATTATCCTCAAAAATTGATGTAAACTTAGAAAATACTTTATCAGAAATTTTAGATGATAAGTTGTTTGAAGACTTAGATATTCTGGGTCCAGAAGTAAAAGATTTAGTTAGCACTAATCCTAAAATTGGTAAAGCAATAGTACGTTTGGGTGATATTTTAAAAAAAAAAGATCATGAGTTAGTAAATAAAATTGAAAAAATTTCTGGTAAGATTGTTGATAATAGAAAAAATTCTTTTCCTGGTGAGGTCATTTCAGATTTTTTACAAGAAAATAAAAATTATTTTCCAAAATTAGAAGATTTTGCAAACCAAGTTTTTGAGAAAGTACAAAAAAATAATAGAACAAGGTATATCGCTCTTTGTGAATATTTAAAGTCTGAGTATGGAATAATTGTAAAAGACGTAATTCCTGAAGAAAATAAACCTTTTTCAAAAATTTTTAACAAAAATAAAAAGGAACTTTTATTGAGTGATTATAGCTCATTAGAGACAAAAAAACTTCACGCAGCTGCTCAAATTGCGCAAGAAGGTGCGAGTAAAGATATAGAAAATTATCTATCTAAATTTTCTTTTCCGTCTGAAGAATCTAAAAAGCTCTCTAAGGTAGCATTATTAAATTATTGTGGAGCAGCGATATTAATGCCTTATAAACTTTTTCACTCTGAGTGTAAGAAACTCAAGTATGATTTAGAACTACTTCAAAATACATTTGCGACATCTTTTGAACAAGTTGCACATAGAGTAACTTGTTTACAAGATCCAAATTTACCAGGAATTCCATTCCATTTTTTAAGAGTTGATATGGCAGGAAATATTTCAAAAAGATTCTCTTTATCTGGTATTGAAATCCCAAGATACGGCGGCGCATGTCCTAGATGGAATGTGTATTCTGCATTTACTAGACCAGGTGTTATTCAGAGTGCAGTGAGCAAAATGACAAATGGTGAAAAGTATGTTTGTATCGCTAGAACGGTTGAAAAGGGGATAGGTAGGTTTGGTAGAACTAAAAGTATTTTGTCCATAGGATTAGGGTGTGAAGCAAAATATGCAAAAGATTTTATTTACACAGAAAATTTAAATATGAGTGATAAATCAACAGAGATACCTATTGGTGTGTCATGTAGAACCTGTGATAGATTAGACTGTTCTCAAAGAGCATTTCCACCATTACACAAAAAGTTTGATGTAGATATAAATACAAGAGGTGTTTCTATCTACGTAAGTGATAAGAAAAATTAAAAATAATGATAAAATTTATTATTCCAGCAATTATTGTTTTTTTAATAGTGCTATTTTGGGAAAGAATACAAGAATTTTTTTATAATAAGTTCAATATAAAAATGAACTATATTGTATTGGCTATTTTTATTGCAATTTTAACTATTGTCATGGCTTTATTATATTTTTAATTTAATGGACTTAAAAATTGAAATAATAAAAATTAGATCATGAGAGAAATGTTCAAAAATGTTAGGGATAAATTGGCTTCAAAGTATTTAGAAAACAGCTTATCCAAAAGTAATAAAAAATTTAAACCTCGAATTAAAGCTCGATTAAGAAAAAACAAACAAATTTTGAGTAAAAATTTAATTAATTTTTTTGACTGGATTAAAGGAGCAGAATTAGTTGAATTAAAAGAATGTAATATAAATGAGGACCCTGTAAGACCAGAATTAGACAACGCTTTTAGAACAAGTTATGGAAGAAAAATATATGGAGTTAGATATAAAAATGAAATTCATGCAGTAATGTGTTTTGCTTTTACCAATAAAGTACCTAAAGATGTTAAACAACTAGATAAATTTAGTCATGATGCTTTCTTACAAAGCACCCAAAGGGGTCAAACTGTTGGGCAAATTGCTATTGCATATACCGTCTGGTCTAAAAAAAGAGGTGGTGGAAAATTAATTGTAAAAGAGGTCTTTAAAAAAATTAAAAAATCAAATCATTTAAACAGACTGGTAACTTTGTCTCCACTAACCGATATGGCGACAAAATTTCACTTAAGAAATGGTGCTAAATTGTTACAAGTAAATGAGTCTACTCAAAATTTTGAATATATTGTGAGAAAAAAATGATTTCATTTATCATGAGTTATTTAATTCCATTTCTTATACTTATAATGATTGTCGTTTTCATACATGAATATGGGCATTATTACTTTGCAAAAAAATATGGTGTAGGTGTTACAGACTTTTCAATTGGATTTGGTAAAGAAATATTTGGCTGGAATGATAAGTCTGGCACGCGTTGGAAATTATGTTTGATACCACTTGGAGGCTATGTAAAATTTTTTGGAGATCGAAATGTTTTTTCTCAAGCTGACCAAGAAGAATTAATTAAACAATATAATGATCAAGATAGGAAAAAATTATTTGTTCTCAAACCATTATATCAAAGAGTATTGATAGTATTTGGTGGTCCGCTAGCCAATTTTATTTTAGCTTTAGTCATCTTTTTTTCAATTTATACTTTTATCGGAAAAGATTTTACTCCTGCTGTTATTAATGAGGTACAAAAAGATAGCCCCGCAATGATTGGTGGTCTTAAACAAGATGACATTATTTTAGAAATCGATGGTAACGAGGTTCAAAGTATTATGGATGTGTCTAAATATATAACAATGTCCTCAGCTGATATTATAGATTTTAAGGTCAAAAGATTTTCTGATGAAATTATACTTAAAGTAAAACCAAACACTGTTCTTGGTGAAGATAACCTTGGTAACAAAATACAAAAAAGAATGGTTGGCATTAAATTAGGTGCATATAATAATGAAGTTAATCATGTAAAGTTAGGGCCTGTTAAAGCTCTATACCATGCAGCTAATGAAGTTATCTATGTAAGCACTGCATCATTAAAATACATAGGTAGCATGATAATAGGTAAAGCTGATACATCTCAATTAGGGGGACCTATTAGAATTGCAAAAATATCTGGTCAAGTTGCGGAATTTGGAGTTTTGGCTTTTATAAGCATGATGGCTTATATTTCTATAAGTTTAGGGTTAGTAAATTTATTCCCAATTCCAATGCTGGATGGAGGCCATTTAATGTTTTATACATTTGAGAAAATTCTAGGAAGACCATTATCGCAAAAAACACAGGAGGGTTTTTTTCGAATCGGTGTGTTTTTATTGTTAACCCTAATGTTTTTCACCACATTTAATGATTTGAAGGACCTTGGAGTATTACAATAAAATTTGCCTAAATTTCAAAAAAATCCAATAAAATCAATGTTTTTATAAACATACTAGATATTGTGTATAAGTATTTTATTTACACTAAAAAAAGTCTTGATTTATAAAGGTTTTTGATAAAGATAGTAAATAACCTAATAAACCGGAGCTAAAATGAACAAAAAACAATTAGTGGTCAAGCTTTCAGGGGCTTTAAACTTGAGTAAAGCTGATGCTGAGAGAACTTTTGACACAATTACCAACACTATTTTGGACGCTTTAAAAGCTGACGATTCAGTCAAAATTGCTGGATTTGGCACATATAAAGTGGCTAAGAGAAAAGCCAGGGTTGGAAGAAACCCAAGAACTGGTGAGCAAATTCAAATTGCTGCATCACAGAAGGTCAAATTCTTACCTGCAAAAGCTTTAAAAGAAGTTTTCAATAAATAAAGATCTTTACAGCCTTAACATAATTGTGTGTTAAGGCTGTTACTATATGCAAATTCTGCATATCAAATTCTCATAATCAACGTTAGTTTTTCGTATTTTTAAAAATATAAGAACTCTCTTAACAGGGAGGTCTTAATGACTAAATTATTAAAAAAAATAAGTGTGCCACTTGTTAGTTTAATTTTTTTATTAAACATGAGTAGTGCAGGATATGCAGAATCAACTGTTTCTGCGGAAGTAGGGTTTATTTTTAATACTCTACTATTTTTAATGTGTGGATTCCTGGTCTTTTTTATGGCTTGTGGATTTGCAATGTTAGAGTCAGGTATGGTTACATCGAAAAGTGTATCTGTAATCTGTGCAAAAAATATAGGTTTAGTATCCATTGGAGCAATAATGTTCTGGTTGGTTGGATATAACCTAGCATATGGTATCCCAGAAGGAGGATACATTGGAAAATTCATTCCGTGGAAAGACGGTAGTAAAATCGATACTGGTTATGCGGATGGATCAGATTGGTATTTCCAAATGGTATTTTGTGTAACAACAGTTTCAATTGTTTCTGGAACAATGGCTGAAAGAATTAAATTATGGCCATTCTTTTTATTTGCAGCAATTCTAGCTGGTGTTATTTATCCAATTGTAATGGGTTGGCAGTGGGGAGGCGGCTGGTTAGCTAAAGCTGGTTTCTCCGACTTTGCTGGTTCAACATTAGTACACTCAACTGGTGGAGCAGCTGCTTTAGCTGGTGCAATACTTATTGGGCCTAGATTAGGTAGATTTACTAAGTCTGGAGCTCCAGCACCACTTAAACCTTTTGCAGCATCTTCAATTCCATTAGTTACATTAGGTGTATTCATCTTATGGCTAGGTTGGTTTGGATTTAATGGTGGTTCACAATTAGCAATAGGAACCGCTCCTGATGCAATTGCTGTATCGAAAATATTTATAAACACTCTATTAGCTGGTGCAGGTGGTGTAATGGCCGCTGCAGCTGTCACTAGATTATCTGGTAAAACAGATGTAGTTCAAATGCTTAATGGATGTATTGGTGGCCTAGTTGCTATTACTGCAGAACCATTAATGCCTTCACCGTTTGCTTCAATTTTAATTGGTGCAGTAGGAGGTATAATAGTTGTTTATGGTACTAAGATGTTGTTTGCTTTAAAAATCGATGACGTAGTCGGAGCAATTCCTGCTCACATGTTTGCAGGTATCTGGGGAACTTTAATAGTTCCAGCTACAAACTCGGGTGCGAATTTTGGCACTCAGTTACTAGGCGTAATTTCAATAAATGCATTTGTATTTGTTGCTGCGTTTATAGTTTGGTCATTGATGAAAGCTACAATGGGTATCAGATTGAGTAAAGAAGCTGAACTGAAAGGAACTGATGTGTCAGAGACTGGAGTTATAGCTTACTCGATCAGAGACTAATTGCTTGCAATATTAAGGAACTCTTCGCTCTCTGTAAATAAATTACTCATCGGAGAGTTCCTTTAAACTTTTCTCTCTCTAGTTAGTTAAATAAATAAAAGCCCCCTCCCTCGGGGGCTTTTTTAACTACTAAAATCATTTGTTTTCATTCCAAAGTTTTTTCCAGTCGATTTGAGGAGATAAACCATATACGGAATTTATATTTGTTAAATGAATAGCAATTGACGGCATTGGAGAAAAGCAGTGAACCTTTTTATACAAATCGTGAAGCGGTTTTTCATAAGGATCATAATTGTTCAAAAACATATCCTCGTAATAACTCCAATATTTCTTAAGTGTATTTTTTGATAATAAATATGTGCAAAGACTTTCTCCAACTTGTCTCCAGTGTTTTTTGTGACCCATTAGAATATATGTATTTTCATATTTTTGATAAAGATAGGGATAATCTGAAGGACATAAAATTATATCGTCTTTTGTTTGAGAAGAAAATTTTTGATAGCTACATACCATTTCTTCAATGGCGTTTTCTGCATGGATATAATCGTCCTCAACAAAATAAATTAAATCATAATCCTCTTTTAAAGCAAAATTTTTTGATTGCATTATATGGCAATTATGAGAGATCATTCTCGGATTATCTTTAAAATTTAACTTTTCTGAATATTTATCGATATCCAATTTTTCAATGTCATAACTGATTTTTTCTTTTGAACAGATATCATTAAATTGATCAATTATACTTTTATCAGATTTATCGTCAATTATTTTCAGGTAGGTTTTTAACTCATCAAATCTTTTATTGAAGCTTGATATATTTCTGCAGATTGATCTTAATGATCTTAAAGTATATTCTTTTTTTTCTTCTTCAAATATTCTTTTTTTATTTTGACTAAGTAATTTATTTTCATTTGTAAAAGATCTAAAAATAATAACTAAACTTTTTACTTTATTTTTAATTTCTACTTCCCCCAAAGGTAAGGTTATTATCTTTTTATTTATTTCTGTAACACTTTGTTCCTCAGTATTTTCTCTTGTTGAAAAAGTTAAGTTATTTTGATCGACAAGTTCAAATCCTAATTTACGATTTATCTTAATTAACCATTTTTTTAAAAAATTTGAATTAGATATATTTTTTTTAATTTTTTTCATTATTTTTAATTACACATTATAGTTGGATAACTAAATTTGATTATATTATCAATATTATTACTATGAGTGTAAATTATATGTATTTTTAATGTTTTTTTTAAATTTTGAAGTAATATAATTAATTAAAAAATTTATGGTTATTAAATCTTCTAAATCTTTAGTTTCTGCGGCTTTAGATCAAATTGAAACTATCAATGCTGACCAAGCATTTGATAAAGTAAATAATGATCAATGTAATTTGATTGATATTAGAGATATAAGAGAACTTGAGAGGGAAGGTAGAATAGATAATTCACTTCATATACCAAGAGGTATGTTGGAGTTTTGGTTAGACCCTGAAAGCCCTTATTTTAAAGAAGGTAAGTTAGATATGAAAAAAGAGATGGTTCTTTTCTGTGCTGGTGGTTTGAGATCTGCTTTGGCAGCAAAAACTTTAAAAGATATGGGGTTTGAAAAAGTTTCTCATATTGATGGTGGTTTTGGCAAATTAAAAGAAAGTAAATTTAAAATTACTTAAGAATTAAATTCATCAAGAGCATACTCAAGTCTATCTTGTCCCCAAAAAAGTTTGTCATTTATTATAAAAGTAGGAGCACCAAATATATTTTGTTTGAATGCTAAATTTGTCAAACTCTTAAGTTCATCCTTAATTTTTTTATCTTTTATACCGGTAGTAAATGAATTTTCATCAATTTCAGAGTCAAATAAAATTTTTTTTATATTCTCTTCTTTTGATATGTCGATATTATCTTTCCAGTAAGCATCAAAGCAAACATCAAAAAATTTATCTTTTTTATCTTTATTAATAAGGAGGTATCCTCTCATAAGATACAAGGAATTAATTGGAAATTTTTCATTCCATTTAAAAGATATTTTATTTTTTTCTGCGATTAAAATGCAATCATCCCTCATATTTTTCATTTTTCTCTCATTAAAAGCTGGGGCAGTAATATTACCAAGGTTATGTAAACCTCCTAATAAAATACCTTTATAATTAAAATTTTTTCTTTGATTTAAATTAATAATTTTTCTATGTGCTAAATATGAATAAGGGCTAATAAAATCAAAATAAAAATCTATTAATTTATTCATATAAATTTATACTTTTTGCATAAAATATTCTTATCAACCAATATATGAATACTCCTAGAGGACCAATCAAATAAGTAATTATTAAAGGAAAAGCGACAAGAATTTTATTTATTAATAACTTTTGGGAGTCTCTTACCATCCATCCTCCTATAAATAAATTTATGGATACAAAATGTATCCAAAATAAAATTAGAAATAAATTATTTGAAAATAAGCTAGATAAATTTGATATACTTAGGTAAAGCTCAAAGTTACCGAAAAAATCATATGTATTTAAATAAGATTTATATAATGCAAATATATATGCTCCACTAAGCAATAAGATTGGTAAGATAGAAGTTACAAAAAATTTATTAATATTTGATGAAGGAAAAAAAATTAATATTAGCCAAAATGGTAATACACCTAAATTTACCCAAAAATAGAGAATTTCAATTGTAAAATATGCATAAATTTGTTCGATCATTTAAGATTATATTATATTAAATCTAACAATGATTCCTATAAGAAATAAACGAAAAACATTACAAGCAACTGTAGATGAAATAAGAAATTTTGCGTTAGTTTATGTTGATAAATATGCACCATCAAAACAACAATTACGCACATATTTATTAAAGAAATATTTAAAATTATCAGTGTCAAATATAAAAAAACAAGATGTCACCAACTTAATTGACGTTGTTCTTTCTGATTTAGAAAAGAGTAAATTTATAAATGACAAATTTTATTCAGAAAGCAAGGCTAAAAGTATGATCCGTAGGGGAAACTCAATAAATAAAATTAGAAATTATCTAATTGGAAAAGGCGTGAAAGATCAATTCATCAAGGATACTGTTAATAAAATTAATGAGAATAATTCAGATCAAGATTTTTTTTCAGCAATTAAAATTTGCAAAAAGAAAAGAATAGGCCCAGCTAGAACCGAGGATAATCGTCCATTATTTTATAAAAAAGATATATCTCTATTAGCAAGAAATGGATTTGATTTTGAAACTTCGAAAAAAGTGATGGATTTACAAAAAGATGATTTTATAAAAATAATTAGATTACTTTAATTTATTTTTTTTTTCATCTTTAACTAAATTGTTAATTTTATTTCTGATATAATTTTTTACAAAGACAAATACTAAAAGACCAAAAATTGATACAGAGACAATTATAATTAATATTATTCTTAGTTGCTCATCCATTTTAGATACTATTTCTTTTTAAAATTAAGCTAGGATTTTTAAAATCTTTTTTACCATATCTAACTTTTTCATTATCAAAATTAGTCACAATACCACCTGCGTGCTCTAATATAGCATGACCAGCAGCTATATCCCATTCTCGGGCTCTTGGTTCTGCTACATAACCATCATACTCGCCAGCCGCTATAACACAAAATTTTAAAGAACTTTTCATTTTAACAAATTCTTTTACATTTAACTTTTTGTGAATAATTTCGATTTCAGGCTTAATATTATTTGAGTAAGAAACGAATTTTATTAAATTTTTGTCAAAATTTTTTGAACATTCTAGTTTAACTTTATTCTCACCTACAATCTCATAAGAATTATTTAATCCGTATGAATAAAACATTCTTTTTTTTGCTGGAGCAAAAATTAATCCAGCAACTGGCTGATTGTTTAAAATTAGTCCTGCATTAAGTGTAAATTCCTCTAAATTATTCATATAATCATATGTGCCATCAATAGGATCAACTAACCAAAAATTATTAAGATTTTTTTTATCTTTATTTTCAGAACTTTCTTCGGAAATAATTGGTAATTCAGGGGTAAGTGATTTTATTTTAGTAGTTAAAATATCATTAACTTCTATATCTCCATTAGTAACAGGTGTATTATCAGACTTTATTTTTTTTTTAAGACCTTTCTCTCTCAAATTTAAAGCTACTTGTCCAGCATGTAAAAAAGTAGAGATTAAATTTTCAACAATTTTTTTTATATTTTCATCATTCATATATTTTTATTAACACTATGTTCTTTATATTAATTACTTTTTTTCCTACGTTTTCAAAATTTACTGTAACTTTGTCATCGATAATTGATTGAACTTGACCAACACCCCATTCACTATTTTCTGGATTTTTTACTTTATCTCCTGGTTCAAAATCTAAAATCATTTTATTTTATTTATAGTAAAAATGAGTATAAATACCAGCAAATGAATAAAGAATTAAACTCTATTGGCTTAAACAAAAAACCATCGGATACCACCGTGGTTGTTGCAATGTCAGGTGGTGTAGATTCTTCTACAGTTGCAGGCATGATGAAAAAAGATGGTTATAAAGTTATTGGCATTACTTTAAAACTTTATAATGACAGTAAAGAGGTAGCAAAATCCAAACAATGTTGTTCAGGTCAAGATATCATGGACGCCAAAAGAGTAGCCAATAAATTAAATATAGACCACAAAGTTTTATATTTCCAAAATAAATTCAAACAAGGTGTTGTAGATAATTTTGTAGATAGCTATTTAAAAGGTGAAACACCAATACCATGTGTACAATGTAATCAAACTGTAAAATTTAAAGATTTATTTGAATTTTCAAAGGAATTAAATGCTGATGCTTTAGTCACAGGTCATTATGTAAAAAGTGTTATATCAAATAATACTACTAATATGTATAGAGCAATCGATGAAAATCGAGATCAAAGTTATTTTCTATTTAACACTAAAAGAGATCAATTAGACTACTTAAGATTTCCTCTAGGAGTCCTGCATAAGAGTGAGACTAGAAAAATAGCACAAGAGTTAGATCTAAATGTTGCAGATAAACCTGATAGCCAAGATATTTGTTTTGTTCCTAATGGTGATTATGCATCTGTTATTCAAAAATTTAGACCAGACTCTTTCAAAAAAGGTAATATTAAAAACTTACAGGGAAAAGTTATTGGTGTTCATGATGGAATAGTAAATTTTACGATAGGTCAAAGAAAAGGTATTAAGATTTCAAATGATGAACCACTCTATGTTGTTAAGATAAATTCTGATAAAAATGAGATCATTGTAGGTCCAAGAGAGTTTTTAGGAAAAAAAGAAATTTTATTAAAAGATGTTAATTTACTATCTGAACAACAGGAATTTGAAAAAAACATTTATGTAAAAGTTAGATCTACTGGTAAATTATTAGGTGCTAAAGTTAAATTAGCTGAGAATAATAGTGCAAATGTAGAGCTAGATATATCTGAGGACGGTATATCTCCAGGTCAAGCGTGTGTTTTTTACAACAAAGACTCTAAGGGTTATAAAGTTTTAGGAGGTGGTTGGATAAAAGAATAAGCTATTTCTTCTTGTTCTTTTTCCGAGCTCTTCTCTTTTTAGAACCCATTTTTCTTCTGCCTCTATGTTTCTTTGGGTAACTCATGAAATCCTTTTCATTAATTTATTGAATTTTTCACATGGATATAGCATTGTCAACTTATCATATCAAATTTTTTATGGTGAAATCTTTTAAAACATTCTTAAAGCACACAGCAAAAGATTTTCATAATCAATCAGTAAACCCTCCAGTGGTTAGAGCTTCAACAATTATTTTTAAATCGATGCAACACATAAGAAAGACACAAGTTAAAGCCCAAAAAAAACCTACAGGTGGTCATTTTGATTATGGTAGACAAGGGACATCAACCACTTATATTCTACAAAGAATACTAACTAAGTTAGAGGAAAGCCATCATGTTTTCACAACCCCAACAGGTTTTGGATCAGTTTTTTTGGCCATATTTAGCGTTGTAAGACCTGGAGATGAAATGTTGGTTGCAGACCCAGTTTACAGTCCAACAAGAATTCTTACAGAAAATTATTTAAAAGAATTTAATGTAAGGACTATTTTTTATAATCCACATGATCTTAAAACATTAGAAAACAATATAACAAAAAAAACAAAATTAATTTTTGTAGAAAATCCAGGAAGTAATACCTTTGATTTTCAAGATTTAGGTAAAATTATTTCAATCGCAAAAAAACATAAAATATTTACTGCAATCGATAATACATGGGGAACGCCATACTATCTAAAACCAATAAAATTAGGTTTTGATATGTCAATTGTTTCGGCAACAAAATATTATTCTGGTCATTCTGATGTGATGGGGGGAAGTTTGGCGGTAAATAAAAAAGTTTTTAGTAAAGTTAAAGTAGCAGAAAAAATTACAGGATTAAGACTGGGTCCAGATGATGCTTATTTAATTACAAGAGGTTTGAGAACTCTTGATGTAAGATTAGATAGACATAGTGAAAATGCAAAAAAAGTAGCAGCTTTTTTATCAAAAAATAAAAAAATTCAATTACTTTATCCATTTAAGAAAAACTCAAAAAATTATAGAATGTGGAAAAAATATTATTCAGGTGCATCTGGTTTAATGGGCTTAAAAATTAAATCAAGTAGTGCTAACTCGGTAAAAAAATTCGTAAATTCGCTTAAATTATTTGGCTATGGATATAGCTGGGGTGGATTTGAAAGTTTGGTATTACATCAAGAATTTAGAGAAACAGGAAAAAGAAAGTATATGAATTTGTTAAAAGATGAACATTTAGTTCGATTGCATATAGGACTAGAGGACCCTAAAGATTTAATTCAGGATATCAAACAAGCGTTAAGATATTTAAAATGATTTCTGAAAAATTTTTTCAATCTAAAACTGCAATCATAACCTTGATAGCTGCATGTTTCGTTGTTCTAATTTCTTTAGGAGTAAGACAAACTTTTGGACTATTTTTTATGGATTTTAATGAAAGTTTAAAGATCAGTAATACCGCGTTTGGTTTTGCTATAGGAATGCAAATGCTTATGTGGGGTATAACAGGTCCTATTTTTGGGGCAATTGCAGATAAATATGGTGGACATATTGCTATAATTACAGCATTTATTTTTTATACATTAGGTATTTATTTTTTATACACGGGACCCAATACTGGAATATTTTTTCAAATTCATATGGGTTTATTAATTGGAATTGGACTTGGTGGTACAGCGATAAGTATTCCAATGTCAATAGTTGGAAAACATTTTCCATTATCAACAAGAACAATTGCTATGAGTTTTGTAACAGCAATAGGGTCATTTGGGTATTTTCTTTCACCAATTTTTACAAATTATTCGTTAAATGAGTTTGGATGGAATTACACATTATATATATTCAGTTTATTTTTATTATCAGGATTGGTTGCGGCGTATTTTGTAAGATCCCCATCAGATTCAGAAAAAATCGAAAAAACCTCTGATCAATCATTTAAAGAAGCTCTTTCAGAAGCATTTAAAACTAAGAGTTATATATTACTCGTATCAGGATTTTTTGTTTGTGGTTTTCATATAACCTTAGTTGGAACTCATGTACCAAAGTATGTGGTCGATAGAGGATTAGAGGACTGGACAGCTGCAGCAATATTATCTTTAATCGGGGTTTTTAATATTTTCGGTTCATTATTAAGTGGTTACCTTTCAGCAAAGATGAGCAAAAAAATTATACTAAGTGCGATTTATTTTCTTAGAGGTATTTCAATTACATTATTTATATTCCTTCCTGCAAGCAACATTAATGCATTTTTATTTGGAGCAAGTTTTGGTTTTTTATGGCTTTCGACAGTTCCAGCTACAAGTGGAATAGTAGCCCATTTATTTGGTACTAAATATTTGGGACTTTTATACGGTATTGTTTTCTTAAGTCATCAAATTGGATCTTTTTTTGGGGCTTATTTAGGAGGATTATTTCATGATACATATGGGTCATATGATTACGCGTGGTATTTAGCAATTGCTTTATCCATATTCGCGGCAATAATCCACTTACCAATTAGGGAAGAACCAGTTTTAAGATTAAAAACAGAATAAATTGAGCAAATCAAATCAATTAGCAAAACTAGACCAATCGGGGAAACCTTACATTATATACAAATCTCAAACGGGATTTGATCTTTTCACAAATTTTTCAAAAAAAATTGTTTTAAACAATAAAAATATTCAAAGTTTTTTGAAGAAGAAAAATAAAAAAAAAATAAAAAATACTGATCTTTATATTGGTTTTTTTGGCTACGAACTTTTAAATAATTTAATTGATATAAAATTACCTAAACAAAAAGATTTAAATTTTCCAAAAGGTATTTTTTATAAACCAGAAAAAAAAATCAAATTAAGTAATAACCTTAATCATTTTGAAAGAGATTTTAAGTCTGGAAGCTTTAAAATAAATATAAATAAAAAAAGCTATACAAAAATATTTAACAGATTTAAAAAAAAAATTAAAAGTGGAGAAACCTATCAAATTAAAATTTGCACTAAATACAAAACTAAATCTAAAATAGATCCATTAGATTTTTTTTCAAGGTTATCTAAGACAAATTTAGCTCCAGAGGCTTTTATGATTAAAGACAAGAACTACTCAATAGTTAGTTGTTCACCCGAGAATTTAATAACAAAAAAAGGCTCAGAAATATCTACAAAACCAATTGCTGGAACAGTAAAAAAAACAAAAAATCTTAATAAGTCAAAAGCATTAAATTATTTTAGAAAAAACCTTAAAGAAACCAAAGAACATAACATGATTGTGGATATGGAACGAAATGATCTATCAAGAATTTGTAAGATTGGCACTGTAAAGTTATCAAAGCAAAAAATTGTTGAGGAATATAAAGATTTATTTCATTACGTAAGTCTAATTAAAGGCAAATTAAGAAAAAATATTAATAACATGGATATAATTAAAGCAATGATGCCGGGTGGTTCAGTTATTGGATGTCCTAAGATAAACACACTTAATCTTTTAAATAATCAAGAAAAAGAAAATAGAAATATCTATACAGGTAGCTTTGGTTATATAAGATTTAATGGTGATATGAGATTTAATATTATTATTAGATCAATTTTAAATTTTAAAAATATGTCAGAGATATCTGTCGCTTCAGGTGTCGTAGTTGATAGTAATGCCAACCATGAATTTAATGAAAATTTTTTAAAGGCCAAAGCACTAATTGATTTATTCAAATGATATATGTGATAGATCATAACGACTCATTTACTCACAATGTGGTTCACCAATTTGCTTTATTTGATAGAGTTGAATGTGATAACTATAATGAGATTAGTGAAAAAAAAATCCATAAAGCTTCAACAATAGTTTTTTCACCGGGGCCAGGTAGCCCAAAAGATTATCCAATAACTTCTAAAATCTATAAAAGATTTAAGGGAAAGAAAAAGATGATTGGCATTTGTTTAGGGTTTCAACATATCCTTTTTTGTGAAGGTGGAAGGATTATTGAACAGAAAAAGATATATCATGGTTTTCAATCAAATATAAAAGTAGTTAATGATAAATCTTTATTTGAAAAAGGAAAAATATTTAAAGTTGGAAGATATCATTCTTTAAAGTTACAAGAACCTTTTAAATCTAATAATTTTGAGATAACTATGAGATGTTTAGATTCAAAAGTCGCGATGGCATTTGAAAATCAAAAGGAGAAAATATATGGATTTCAATTTCATCCAGAATCTTTTTTAACTATCAATGGCAAAATACTTATTAAAAAAATCTTATCAGCTTAAAAATTTAGAGGAAATAGAATTTCATGACCTTTGGGGAGATCATGGAATTTTCACGACGATGTGGATTTTTGGTAAGCCAGGAAAAATTTTATTTTTTAAAAATCATTTAGATAATTTAATAAAATCTTTAAAAGAATATAAGATTACTAAGAAATCCTTACGAGCTGATATTTTAGCTATCATCAAAAAAAATTTATCCAAAAAAAAAAGATATAATCATCTATTAAGAATTGCCCTAAATAAAAAAATAATTTCAATATCTTTAAGAAAAAGAATTAAACCAAAATTAAATTTTAATTTGAAATTAGTAAAATTAAAACGAGAAAAACCTGAATATAAAAACCTTAAATATAAAAAAATATTATCATATTTGTCTAAAATGGATAATTCCCAATCAGACATTGGATTGGTATCTAATAGAAGATTATTGGAAACTGGAACCTCAAATTTATTATTTGTGAAAGATCAAAAATTTTTTACTCCTAGAAAAGGATATTATGAGGGTAATACTTATAAATTTTTTAAAACAAAAATTAAAAAGATAATCAAAAAAGATATTTTCCTCAAAGAGATAAATAGTTATGATGAAATCTTATTGTTGGGTTCTGGTAAAGGTGTTACATCGGTTAAAACAATAAATGAGATTAAATGGAAAAGAAAAAATTTAGATAAGTTTAGGTTTCTTTCAAAACATTATAATACAGCTATAAATAAATGTAATTCATATAGATTTTAAGAGCATGAAAGATCCAAACGAACCTTGTTTATTTTGTAATGTTAAAAAAACAGGATACACTCATGATAATAATCTTGCTTATGCTAGTTATGACTCTTATCCAGTTACAGAACACCATTGTCTTATTATTCCTAAAAGACATACGATAGACTTTTTTGATCTATCTAACGAGGAATTGCTAGCCTGTAATGATCTTATTAAAATAATTAAAAATGAAATAATTAAAAAAGATAAATCAGTTAAAGGATTTAATTTAGGGACAAATATTGGAAAAGTATCCGGACAATCAATTTTCCATTGTCATTTTCACTTAATTCCTCGTAGAGAAGGAGATGTTGATAATCCTCAGGGTGGAGTAAGATCAGTTATTCCAAATAAACAACATTATAAAAGAAATAATTAACCTTGTATAAAAAGACAAATTGACCTTAGTTTGAGGTTGAACTATTGATTCACAATATATAAAATTTAAATTAATTCAAAAATTTAACAAAGGCGGAAATGTTAAGTAATAATCCTTTTTCAATTTTATCAGAGTCAATTTCACCGTTGGCAATGCAATCTTTTATTGTGGCTATGATTTTATTGATTGTAATCGGTACAGTCATTCAAATGATACATCATAAAAATCTGACCTATTTTTTTAATAATGCAAAAAAAGCAAAACTTTCAGCAACTAAAAAACTAGGTGTAGGAGAAAGAGCCTCTGTTATTGCTAAAACAACAGTAGTGGACATTGGAACAACTTCAGAACTTGGTTTTGGAAAGAGGAGACTTGCTCATGTTCTAGGAATGTATGGTACAATTTTATTTTGGGTATCTTCAGCTATTTTAGTTTTTTGTTATACAGGTGCCGATAAACCTAGTTCTCAAACTTGGTCATTGCTTTGGCATGTCGGAGCAATACTAACGTGTTTAGGAGGATATTGGTTCTGGTTTTTTTTAAGAGTTGACGTTTCTGCTGAAGCTCATCCTTGGTACAGAATTATTAAAGCTGATTTGTTTGTCTTAGCTTTACTTGCTTGTTCAACTTTCGGATTGGCTTGGTCTTTCACACAATTCAATGGACAAATAGGTCTGTCTTACTTATTTTTAGTTTTATTTATTGCAGCTAATTTAATTCTATTTGGTGGTGTATATTGGTCAAAATTTGCACACATGTTTTATAAACCTGGAGCTGCTATTCAAAAAAATTTAGCCGAAGCTGATGGATCAAGAGATAATTTGCCTCCACCAGCTGATGCGCCTGAACAATTTGGCTTAGGTATAAAAAGAGAAGAGCCAAAACACTATTAATATGTTACATAGAAAGGATAATTAAAATTATGTCAACTTTTGTATACATGACTAGATGTGATGGATGTGGTCATTGCGTAGATATTTGCCCTTCAGATATCATGCATATTGATGAAAATATTAGACGTGCAAAAAATATTGAACCAAACTTTTGTTGGGAGTGTTATTCGTGTGTTAAAGCATGTCCTAATCATGCGATTGATGTTAGAGGGTATGCTGATTTTGCTCCGATGGGTCACAGCGTTAGAGTTAGAAGAGAAGAGGAAAAAGGAACTATATCTTGGAAAATAAAATTTAGAAACGGAACAGAGAAAAACTTCGTCTCACCTATAACAACTAAACCTTGGGGAAAATTTATTCCTAAGCTTGCAGAAGGGGATACACCTAATCAAGGAGAAATAAATTCACAGAGGTTATATAGTGAGCCTGAGGGATTAAATACTAATCAAGAATTACCATCGGTACCAAAAGAGTCCTTTAAAAAAGGAGTTTATTATTAATGGCAAAACATAAGACCCATTATGAAGAGTGTGATGTATTGGTTGTTGGTGGTGGAATGGCTGGAACGGGAGCAACTTTCGAAGCTCGTCATTGGGGTAGAGATTTAAAGATTGTTTGTGTTGAGAAAGCTAACATCGATAGAAGTGGAGCTGTAGCTCAAGGATTATATGCCATCAACTGTTACATGGGCATGCAGTGGGATGAAAATCAGCCTGAAGACCATGTAAGATATGCCCGAAATGATTTAATGGGAATGGTCAGAGAAGATTTAGGATATGACATGGCTCGACATGTAGACTCAACTGTTCATATGTTTGATGAATGGGGTCTTCCAATGATGAAAAATGAAAAAACAGGAAGATATTTAAGAGAAGGAAAATGGCAGATCATGATTCATGGTGAGAGTTATAAACCAATTGTAGCTGAAGCAGCAAAAAAATCTGCCGACAAAATTTATAATAGAATAATGGTTACACATTTATTGATGGATGAAGCCCAAGAGAATAGAATTGGTGGAGCAGTTGGCTTTAATATGAGAACTGGAGACTTCCATGTGTTTAGAGCAAAAGCCGTTATCGTCTCTGCAGGTGGAGCATCACATATATTTAAACCAAGAGCTGTAGGTGAGGGTATGGGTAGAACTTGGTACGCGCCATGGAGTAATGGATCAGCATATGCTTTACCCATAGCGGCTGGTGCAAAGATGACTCAAATGGAAAATAGAATTGTTTTATGTAGATTTAAAGATGGTTATGGACCTGTAGGCGCATACTTTTTACATTTAAAAACATACACTCAAAATGCGAATGGTGAAAACTATGAAAAAAAATGGTATGACCAAACTAAAGAGTTAGTAGGTGAGTATATTGATCATCATCCAACTCCAACATGTTTAAGAAATCATGCTTTTATTCAAGAAGTAGCTGCGGGAGGTGGACCAATTCACATGGTGACTAAAGAGGCTTTCCAAGATCCTCATTTAGAAACCGTTGGTTGGGAAAATTTTTTAGGTATGACAGTTGGGCAAGCTGTTGTTTGGGCTTCGCAAAATATTGATCCAAAATATACTAATCCTGAATTGACAACATCGGAGCCTTATGTAATGGGATCACATGCGACGTGTTCTGGAGCTTGGGTGAGTGGACCAGAAGATTTATCTCCACCTGAATATTTTTGGGGATATAATCGAATGTTAACTATTGATGGCCTATTTGGAGCTGGTGATACTGTGGGTGGAAGCGCTCATAAATTTTCATCAGGTTCATTTACTGAAGGAAGACTAGCAGCCAAAGCAGCAGTGAAATACATACAGGACAAAAAAGCAGACGGTATTAAAGTCTCGGACAAACAGTGTGATGACTTCAAAAAAGCTGTTTATAAACCTCTAGATACTTATACTATCGCTCAAAATGAAATAACTGGGGGAACAGTTTCACCGAGTTATATTTCACCTATTCAAGGTCTACAAAGACTTCAAAAAATTATGGACGAATATGTGGGAGGAATTACCTCTAATTATATGACAAATGGAAACTTATTAAAAAAAGCTCTGCAATTGTTAGACTGGCTTCAAGAGGATTTAGAAAAAGTAGGAGCTGAAGATTATCATCAATTAATGAGAGCTTGGGAATTGAAACATAGGGCGTTGACTTCTCAGTGTGTGACTGAACATACATTATTTAGAGAAGAAACTCGTTGGCCAGGATATTATTATAGAGGTGATCACATGAAGTTAGATGATGAAAACTGGCATTGTTTGACGGTATCTAGAAGGGATCCTAAAACAGGTAAATTTAGTCTTGAGAAGGTCCCCGTGTACCATATTGTAGATGAAAAAGAGAAGAAAAAAGCTTCTTAATCCAATATTATAAAGAGTAATCAATGGATCTATTATCCAAATCAGATGAGGAAATATTCGAGATTGGTAAACCCTTCTGGGAAAACTTAGTCAGATCCTCCAATATGAAAGATTATGGCGGTTTTACCAGAGATTTTTCTACTCAAATGCTTTTTGGAGCTAATGAGGTCGAATTAGGTAAACAGTGGGCTAATAACAAACTAATTGTAAACTTAAATGAAACATATCAGCCATTTGGCACTTTAAGAAGAGGTGATCATATAACAGTGTTAATAAAGCAGACCAACAAAGAAATCCAAGGTGAATTCTTAGGCAGACTTGTGCTTGGAGTAGAGGATGGCGAGGTCAAAGTTTTTGGTGCAACTATCTACTAAAAAATGAATTAATTTTTCAATAATAGTTTGACAATTTATTTACCGGGTGTATGAGAAATATAGATGCACCTTCCAAATATAAAAATACCTCAAATACCTTCTGAAAAAAAAACAACATTAATTAAAACTGGAATTTTTTCAGCGATTATAGCTTGTTGGGGTGTTATCTTATTTGGAACTTTTATAACTTTTAGTTAAGTTATATTTAAAGTTTTTAAGATGGATGTTTTTTTACCTATTGCTCAAGTATTTATCAACCCTGTCGAAATACTTTTAATAAGTGCTATAGTTGGAGTCCTCTCTGGTTTATTTGGTGTAGGAGGCGGTTTCTTAATGACACCTTTTTTAATTTTCATGGGTGTTCCCCCAGCTTATGCAGTTGCTAACGAGGCTAACAATATCTTGGCAACTTCTGTATCTGGGTCCACCACTCATTGGTTAAAAAACACTTTAGATTACAAAATGGGATTAATAATTGTAATTGGTGGAACTATAGGAACTGTAGTTGGTATTTTTACTTTCACGTATTTTAAAGACATCGGTAAAATAGATACAGTAATTTCTTTAGCCTATATGTACATTCTTGCAATAATTGGGACTCTGATGTTAGTGGAAAGTTTGGGTGAAATTGATAAAGCCAAAAAGAACATTGTAGAAAAAAAAAAATTACATGTTCATTATTGGATACATGGACTTCCTTTTAGAATGAGGTTTCCAAAATCAAAACTATATGAAAGTATATTCACACCCATCATAATTGGATTAGTTGTTGGGTTTATAGCAGCTATAATGGGGATTGGTGGTGCATTTATCTTAGTGCCTGCAATGATTTATATTATTAAGATGCCGACAAAATTAGTTCCTGGAACTTCCTTATTCGTAACAATTTTTGTTAGTGTCATAGTTACATTTCTTCATTCAATTAATTATGGTTCGATAGATCTAATGTTAGTGTTAATGTTAGTTATAGGCTCAATAGTCGGAGTACAAGTAGGACAAAAACTTGGTGAACAAATTGATAGTTCTGGATTAAAAGCATTATTAGCGATTTTACTATTAATTGTAGGAATAGTAATTGCTTATGATACTTTCTTTGCAGAAGAAATGTTGAATGAGACAACATCCACAAGCTTACAAGACTTAAATTTCTTCTCAAAATTTATTAAAGAGTTTTCAGAAGATATGCCATTCTTTTATGGATTATTTTCGATTTTATTTGCTATTATTTTGGGAATCGCGGCTGCGTTTATTAGAAGATCAATTTCAAAGTTTAGAGAAAAATATTTTAAAAAAACAGTCAAACAATCTAAATAAAAAATTTTATATAAGTTTCTATAACTATAATACTCACAACTCCTACAGTTAACATTGCCGTAAATCCAACAACAAAAGGTTTATAACCCATATTTCTAATATCTTTTAAGTTTGTTGATAAGCCTATAGCAGCCATAGCCATAGTTAGGAAAATTTTAGAACTTGACTTAACAAAATTTATTATTTCAATCCAATTATTATCAGTTGAGAAAACTTCATCACCAACATTTCTTAAAATTATCATCCCAACAAAACCTAAAATAAAATAAGGAAATATACTTAAAATGGAGTAACCCTTTTCTTTTACCTGACCTCTATTATAAAGAAAGGCAAAAAGAGGAATCATCACTATCAAAAAAGTATTTCTTAAAAGCTTTGTGACAGTTGCAATATTTAATGTTTCAGGACTATTATACTGTTGATCATATATTAATCCTGCTGCAGCAACTTGCGATGTTTCGTGTATAGCTGTTCCTAAAAAAAGACCTGCAAATAATGAATTTCCCTCAAAATAGAAATTTGAGAAGTAAGGGTAAAACAACATCGACAATATTCCGAATAAAGTAATATTTGCGATTGCATAAGAAATTTCACTTTTATTTGCTTTTATTACAGGCGCGGTTGCCATGATAGCAGTGGTGCCACAAACGCTGCTTCCAATTGATATCAAGTAGGCCATCCGAGTTGGTATTTGAAGTTTGTTAATTAAAAGTTTTATTACGATTAAGACGCTAATTATACAAATTAATATCAACGGAATTGCAATTTTTCCAAATTCTAAAAACTCAAAAGGCTTTAATTGTATACCTAAACAGATTATGCCAAGTTTTAAGATATAATCTCTACTAAAATCTAATCCTTTTTGAAAACTTTCTCTTATTTTAAAAAAATTTCCAAAGAAAATACCGAGTAGGATTGCTACCATCGCTGTGGAGATCGGGCTTTTGCTATAACCTAAAAGCTCAATACCAATGATGTTATTAAAACCTTGAGAGAGAGAATAAAGAACGAATGCGAGAATTATGCCTGGTATGAACACCAAGTAATTTTTAAAAAACATTCTTTAATTTAGTGATTATGCGCTTCTATAAAGTTTAGTCATAACAAATTCTTTATGACCTAAAGCTTCTGCGCAGGTTAATCTTCCATTAGCTACTCTTAGTGTTGTCTCTATAAGCTTATCTCCCGCCTCAGACAAGTTCATTTCTCTTGAAAGAATTTTTGATACATCGCAATCAACATGCTCACTCATACTTTTAGCTGTTAATGGGTTAGCAGTTAATTTAACAACGGGTTCAATTGGGTTTCCAACTATATTCCCTTGCCCTGTTGGAAATAAATGAATGTTAAATCCCCCTGCAGCTTGAAGTGTAATACATTCTGCTGCTGCTGAAGATGTATCCATGAAGTAAAGTCCTGGACCTTTTGCTGGCTCTTCAGCTGGTTCAAGTACATCTATAAATTTTAAGTTTCCTATTTTTTGAAAATTACCAAATGCTTTTTCCTCAATTGTGGTTAAACCACCTGCAATATTTCCAGCAGTTGGTTGACTTTCTGAAAGATCATTAGTTGCTTCTTTCAATATGAAATCATTATAATCATTCCAGGTTTTCATAAATTTTTCAGAAGCTTCTTTAGTTGCTCCTCTTGCAGCACAGACATTTTCTGCTCCAGTAAGTTCAGATGTCTCACCAAAACATAAATGAACACCTAATGGTTCTAATTTTTCCATTAAATTTCCAACAGTCGGATTTGATGCTAATCCAGATGTTGTATCTGACTCTCCACATTTTACTGAAATCCATAAGTCACTCATTGGACATTCCTCTCTTTGTTTTTCAGATGCCCATTGTGAAAATTCTTGCGCTTTTTTGGAAGCTTTCATTACAGTTCCAATATCTCCTGTGCGCTCTATGTGAAAACCTTCAACTGGTTTTCCTGTTTTAGCGATTCCATCAACAATTTTTTTAGTCCATTTAGGCTCAATACCAATCACAATAACCGCAGCTACATTTGGGTTACTTCCTGTTCCAATCATTGTTCTAAAATGTAAATCTAAGTCCGCTCCAAATTGTAGTCTTCCGTAAGAATGTGGTAGTGCAATCGTTCCCTTTATATTGTTAGCGACTGCTTCCGCACATGCGTTAGATATGTCATCAACAGGCAATATAATTACATGATTTCTAGTTCCTGCTCTGCCGTTTTCTCTTTTATAACCTAAAAAACTTTTTGAAATTTCCATTATTTACCACTTTTTAGTTTTTACATTATGAATGTGAACATGTTCACCTTTTTTAATTGCTTTAACTACTTTACCAATATCATGACCATACTTTAAAATAGTATCACCTTCTTTTAAATCGACCATCGCAATTTTATGACCTAGAGGTATTTCATCTATTGATTGAATAGACGCCGAGCTATCATTTTCCATAATCCAGCATTTACAGTCTTGTTTTGGGGTTATTTTCTCTATCACTACTACACCTACATTATCTTTTTTGTCGTGAATTATGATATCTGTAGCCATATATAGTGTCGAAATGTTTATTTGAATTTCCAAAAATCTTATATATTAATCGCGTCTATTAAGAAATAGTTTTATAAAAAAAGTATTACATAAACTGGTTTAGAAAGGCTCTATTAATGACAAAAATGACAACAGAAGAAGCTTTTGTAAAAGTTTTACAAATGCACGGTATTGAACATGCTTTTGGTATAATTGGTTCAGCATTCATGCCAATCTCAGATATTTTTCCTGATGCAGGAATTACTTTTTGGGATGTTGCTCATGAAACAAACGGCGGACTAATAGCCGATGGTTACACAAGATCAACTGGAAAAATGTCAATGGTTATCGCACAAAACGGACCAGGTATTACCGGATTAGTAACCCCAATTAAAACAGCTTATTGGAATCACACACCATTATTATTGGTAACACCTCAGGCTGCAAACAAAACAATGGGTCAAGGGGGTTTTCAAGAAGTAGAACAAATGAATTTGTTCAAAGATATGGTTTGTTATCAAGAGGAAGTTAGAGATCCATCTAGAATGGCAGAAGTTTTAAATAGAGTAATAGAAAAGGCAATCAGAGGTTCAGCCCCTGCTCAAATTAATGTTCCAAGAGATTATTGGACTCAAGTGATTGATATTGATTTACCGCCAATCGTTAGATTAGAAAGACAAGGTGGTGGGGCAGAGGCAATCGATAAAGCTGCAAAACTTTTATCAAATGCAAAATTTCCTGTGATTTTATCCGGTGCAGGAGTTGTCATCGGTGATGCAATAAACGAAACTAAAAAACTTGCTGAAAAATTAGATTCACCTGTTTGTTCAGGTTATCAGCACAATGATAGTTTTCCTGGAAGTCATCCTTTAGCGGTAGGTCCCTTAGGATATAATGGATCAAAAGCAGCAATGGAATTAATTTCTAAAGCTGATGTAGTTTTAGCGTTAGGTACAAGATTAAATCCTTTCTCAACATTACCAGGATATGGAATTGATTACTGGCCAAAAAATGCAAGTATTATTCAAGTTGATATTAATCCTGATAGAATTGGTTTAACAAAAAAAGTAACAGTTGGGATAAGTGGTGATGCAAAATTAGTGGCTCAACAGATAATTGATAAATTATCTTCAAATGCAGGAGATACTGACAGACAAAAAAGAAAAGACTTAATTCATCAAACAAAATCTGCATGGTTACAAAAATTAGCTAGTTTAGATCATGAGGATGATGATGAGGGAACAGTTTGGAACAAAGAAGCAAGAGAAAGAGATAAAGATAGAATGTCACCAAGACAAGCTTGGCGGGCAATACAATCTGGAATGCCAGAGGATGTAATTATTTCAAGTGATATAGGTAATAATTGTGCAATTGGAAATGCTTATCCAACTTTTGAAAAACCAAGAAAATATTTAGCTCCAGGTTTATTTGGTCCTTGTGGCTATGGTTTCCCATCAATTTTGGGTGCAAAGATCGGATGTCCAGATACACCCGTGATTGGTTTTGCAGGAGATGGAGCATTTGGAATTAGCATGAATGAAATGAGTTCTTGTGCAAGAGAAGAGTGGCCGGCAATTACAATGGTTATCTTTAGAAATTATCAATGGGGTGCAGAAAAAAGAAATACTACTTTATGGTTTGATAATAACTTTGTTGGAACAGAACTTGATCCTGAATTAAGTTTCGCAAAAGTTGCTGATGCTTGTGGATTAAAGGGAGTAACTGTCAAAACAATGGAAGAAACAACAGAGGCCATTAAAAAATCATGTGAGGATCAAAAAAAAGGTATCACCACATTTATAGAGGTAATATTAAATCAGGAACTAGGTGAGCCTTTTAGAAGAGATGCAATGAAAAAACCTGTAAGAGTGGCTGGAATAAATAAAAAAGACATGAGGCCACAAAAATCTCTAAATGGATGATACCAAATTTAGAAATTTTCTATTTTTAAAATTAATTTTCTTCTCTTCGGTCACATTTTTATTTTTTATTTCTTATATTTTAAAAAGTTTTCAGTTATTATCTTTATCTATTACATCTTTAATACTGTTAGGATTCTTTTTTAAGAGGATTAATAAAAATTTTTTATTAATATTATTTTCAATAAGTTTTGTTTTCACTTTCATTGAATTCTTCTTTTTTTTTACCAATCACAAAGTTGATTTCCTCTTAAAAAAAAAAGATAATATTCTTAAAGATGTAAAATATCAAAAATCCTATCTTGGTTATCAACCTGCACCTGGGATCCAAAATCATTTAATTATTTCAAATGGAAAAACTATTATTGATAGTACATATACAATAGGAAAAGATGGTTTTAGAGTTACACCAAAGGAAAGTAATATCAATTTTACAAAGGGCATTAATTTTTTTGGAGGTTCTTATACATTTGGGTGGGGACTTAATGACCATGAAACTTTACCATATTTTTTACAAAAAAATCTAAAAGATTGGAATGTAAAAAATTTTGCAGTTAATGGTTATGGTGTACACCAAATGCTTGCTCATATAGAAAATGAACAAAAAATTTTAAAAGAAATTAATATTTTAATTACAGCTAATTTTCATGCCGTCAGATCTTCTTGTAAGACAAATTATTCTTTTGGAACCCCGAAGTATATAATTGATGACAATCAGAACCTAAGAAGATCAGGGTATTGTAGAAATTTATTACTTAAAGAATTTCAGCTTCCAAAAATATTTGGAAGTATCATTAATAGGTCAGAAATTAAAAAATTATTAGATAAAGTATTTACAAAACAAAATGATATAAATTCTAAGGATATAGATATTTATATATCAATTATAAAAAAAATTAAGAAACTTATAAATGAAAATAACAAAGAATTTGTTGTTGGTTATATTGAAACTAATTTTTATGATTCATATGATATAGATGATATTATCTTTGAAAAATTTAAAAATGAAAATATAGATTATATCAATCTAAGTTTGGAGCCTAAAAAAGAATATGAATTATATAATGGACATCCAAACAAAGAGGGAAACATTAAAAGATCACTAATAATTTTAGAACATATCAAAACTTTAACAAATAAATAATTTAGAATTAATATATGAGATTACCTGTTTCAATTTTACTAAAAATGATTTATTTGTTACTCAATTTCTTAAATGAAAAAATCAGAAGATATAAAAATTGGTTCTAATAGAAGTTTTGGTATAGTTTTTTTTGTAGTATTTCTAATAATATCTTTATACCCTTTAACCCATGGAGTAGAAATAAGATTATGGTCATTAATAATTTCTCTAATTTTCCTAACATTAGGGTTGTTGAATTCTAAAATTTTATCTCCTTTAAATAAAATTTGGTTTGTGTTTGGGATATCTCTTGGAAAAATAGTATCTCCTCTAATAATGGGAATAATATTTTTTTTAGTTGTAACACCGATAGGTCTAATGATGAGATCTTTTGGAAAAGATGTATTAAATTTAAAATATAGTAAAAATAAATCTTATTGGATTGAAAAAAAAGGTCCTAAAAGTAAAATGAAAAATCAGTTTTAATATGAGCTTTATAAAAGAATTCTGGGAGTTTCTAAAGGTAAGAAAAAAATATTGGCTTTTACCAATTATAATAGTTCTTGTTTTATTTGGTGGATTAATTGTTCTAACTCAAGGTTCTGCAGTAGCTCCATTTATTTATACAATTTTTTAAAGTGACTTCAATTTTAGGTATTTCTGCATTTTATCACGATAGTGCGGCCTGTTTATTAAAAGATGGCAAGATAATTGCAGCAGCACAAGAGGAAAGATTTTCTAGAAAAAAACACGATCCAAGGTATCCACATCATGCTGTTGAATTTGTTTTAAAGTATTCAAATATGAAGTTAAGCGAAATAGATCAAATAGTTTTTTTTGAGAAACCTTTTTTAAAATTTGAGAGATTGTTAGAAACTTATGTTGCCTTTGCACCGAGAGGATTTATCTCATTTGCAAAAGCAATGCCATTATGGCTTAAAGAGAAACTTTTCCAGAAAAATCTTTTATTCAATAAACTAAAAAAACATGATGAAAATTTTAATTCTGATGAAAATATTTTTTTTTCAGACCATCACTTAAGTCATGCAGCTAGTGCCTTTTTTCCATCACCTTTTGAAGAGGCAATTGTTTTAACTGCTGATGGTGTTGGTGAATGGGCAACAACTACTGTAGCTGTGGGAAAAAAAAATGATTTAGAGATAAAAAAAGAAATTCATTTTCCACATTCACTTGGACTTTTGTATTCTGCTTTTACTTACTATACAGGTTTTAAGGTAAATAGTGGAGAGTATAAACTTATGGGTTTAGCACCATATGGAAGTCCAACTTACGAAGATAAGGTTAAAGAATTGGTTGATATAAAAGATGATGGAACTTTCAGACTAGATCAAAAATATTTTAATTACGCAACTGGTCTTACTATGACCAATGAAAAGTTTCATAATTTATTTGGACAAAAACCCCGTGACCCGAAAAATGAAAAGATTACTCAATTTCATATGGATATTGCGGCCTCAATTCAGAAAGTAACAGAAGAAATAATGATCAAGTTAGCTAAAGCCATTCGTCAAGAATATAATATCAAAAATTTATGTTTAGCAGGTGGTGTAGCTTTGAATTGTGTTGCTAATGGAAAAATTCTTCAGGAAAAGATTTTTGATAATATTTGGATTCAACCTGCAGCAGGAGATGCTGGAGGATCTTTAGGTGCAGCTCTAGCTCTTTGGCATATTGAACAAAAAAAAGATAGGGTTGTTAATTCAAATGATGACATGAAAGGCTCATATCTAGGAACTGAGTTCAATCAAGAAGAAATTGAAAAAGAGTTAAAGTCAGCAGGGGCTAATTTTGAAAAATTACAATATGAAGATTTGATTAGTAAGACAGCAGAATTTTTATCAAACGAAAAAGCAATAGGTTGGTTTCAAGGAAGAATGGAGTTTGGACCAAGAGCTCTAGGTGCGAGATCAATCTTAGGTGATCCAAGATCAGATAAAATGCAAAAAAACCTTAATTTAAAAGTAAAATATCGAGAAAGTTTCAGACCTTTTGCTCCATCAATTTTAAGAGAAGATTTATCTGACTGGTTTAATATAAATGTAGATAGTCCTTATATGTTGTTAGTAGCTGATGTGAATTCTAAAAAAAAAATTGAAATGAATGAGGAACAAAAGAAACTTTTTGGTATAGACAAATTAAATATCAAAAGATCTAAAATACCAGCAGTAACCCATGTTGATTACTCAGCGAGAATACAAACTGTGACTAAAGAAACTAATAAACCATATTACGATTTAATCTCAAAATTTAAAGAAAAAACTGGTTGTCCAGTAATAGTTAATACCTCATTTAATGTGAGAGGTGAGCCCATAGTTAATTCACCAACTGATGCTTTTAATTGTTTTATGGGAACAGAGTTAGATTATTTAGTTATAGGAAATTGTATTTTGGAAAAATCAAAACAAGATCCAAATCTTAAAAAAGATTATACTAAGGAATTCGAATTAGATTGATTAGTAGTATCTTTTGTTTGATCATGCTTATAAAGTTCTTAGAAAGATTATTTAGAATTAAGTGATTTTATGATTTGCTTTCCAATTATTTCTCCCAATAATGGTGGGACCGCATTACCTATTTGAAGGTTCTTACTAGTTTTGCTTCCATAAAAAATAAATTTGTCAGGGAAACCTTGTAATCTTGCTCCCTCCCTTGTTGATAGTGCACGGTTTTGAAACGGATGAATACACCTTGTGGATGATGGAGTACCAAAATTTCTTGTTATTGTTGGAGAAGGTTGTGTTGGATCTATTCTAGCATATACATTATTAAAATAATTCTTTGGTCTTAAACTAACAGGCAAATCACTAATGTCTCCTTTTGGCGGGACTAAACTAATGATTTTTTGCATCCTCTCTCCATAATTCGAACAATTATGTTCTGTGAGTATTTTATTATTCCCTCTCATCTTTTTTTGGTAATTATTTTTTGGTTCACAGGAATATTTATTTTTTTCTTCACCAACATTTAATTTGGGCAAATCAGAAATCGCCGACATAATTGTTAGATACTTATCTTCAAATAAATTTTTATTCTTGGATTTGATAATTTTGGGAAAACTAAACGAATATCCCTTTGAAACACCTACTACAATTGTTCTTTTTCTAAATTGTGGTAATCCATAATCAGCAGCATTTAGAACATCTGTAAATACACTATATCCAATACTCTCAAGTTCTTTAATTAAGGTTTCATATGCTTGCCCGCTATAAAGTGATTTAAAACCTGCAACATTTTCAAAAATAACTGCTTTAGGAGCAGTTTCATTAACTGCTCTTAAAAATTCCCAAAACAAAGAATTTCTTTTATCTTTTTTATTTTTACTTCCGACAGTACTAAAACCCTGGCACGGTGGTCCACCACATAATATATCTACTGATTTGTAACCAATTTTTTTTATTTCTTTTTTAAAGTCTATATTGTGAATATCTTGATTTAACATTTTTGTTTTAGGATGATTAAGTTCAAAAGTTTTTGCGAAATCTTTCTCAATTTCGTTTGCTATAATTATGTTTATATTATTTCTACCTAATCCAAGGGAAAAACCCCCAGCACCTGCAAATAGATCGATACATGATAAACTTTTCATTATTTATAAAATTTTTTATTTTTGCTATCAGGTATTCTGTAGCAAAGCTGACCTTCAAATAAATCATTAGGTTTAAAATCGTTTTGATCTAGTGAATTTAAAAAGGTTAAATTATATATACCTTGAAAAATATTTACACTAAATTGATAAACATTAAAATCTTTATAAATTTCAACCGCTTTTAATTTATGTATTTTAATATCAAATGGATTATCTGTTTTACCACATACAACATCTACAGTAATCTTTTCATTTTTATTGATAAAATCTGGATTTGCTGTTTGAATAAAAGAATTTGCTTTTGTCCAATCATCATCTCCATTTAATTCTAATATAACATTTAATTCTTTTTCTATTAATTTTTTAAACACTCTCTCAGCAATAATACCCATTAACCAACTACTAAAAACCTCCTCGTACGGTCTACCTCTGTTATTCATTTTTGTTATATGATTATATTCTTTACATTTTTCAAATACATCCTTTACAAAATTTTCAATATCTAAATCTCCATCACTTATAATTAAAATTTCTGTAATTTTTTTAAAAATTTCTACAAGTCTTTTGTTTTGTTTTTCAATTAAACCCCAGTTTATAGTGTTAGCTAGAATATCTTTTGAACTTAAATATTTCTTAAACTCTAATTTGTTAGAGAAACCAAAATTTTTTAAATATTTATTATTTTTCATTTATTTAAGGGGCGTTTTGTTGCTAGGTGCCCTTATTAATGCATATCTGGCCAATTTTTATCATTGAGTTTATCAAGCTCTTTTTTACTAAAAGGTCTAAATAATACCCAACCAATAACAATTACTAAAGCCAATAAGATTAATGTTTGCATAATTTAATTTATTACAGACATGGGGTCGAGTCTAGTCTGAAACCAATTAACTCTAAAATCTAAATGTGGACCTGTGGATCTTCCGGTTGATCCTACTGTTCCAATGATATCTCCTTGATTTATTTTATCACCTACTGAAACCATTACACTTTCAAGATGAGAGTATATTGTTGAAATACCATGTCCATGATCCATAATTATAGTCCCACCAGTATAATACAAATCATCCTCTGCCATAGTTACTGTGCCTGAGCCTGATGATTTAATCATAGTTCCTTTTTTTGCTGCAATATCAATTCCATAGTGTGGCCATTTAGGTTTACCATTTAAGATTCTTTGACTTCCATAAACTCCGCTTATAATTCCTTTAACCGGCATAATGAATTGATTTTTAAAAAAAGGTAGGTCAGAATTAATTGCTCTTGCTTTTCCTATTTTATTATTTTCCTCTTTAATTCTGTTGTAGACTGACTCTGGTGGAGTGACCTTACTTTCCTCTAGTCCATCTATTCTTTGAATATTATATTTTCTTTTTAAAACTTTCTTTATTATTTTCTCTTTTTTACCATCTTGAATTTTAGTTATGGTTAGATCAAATTTTCTATCTCTATCAATTCCAAAAGCAAAAAAACCATCCTTAGATACTTTAACTTCTTTTTTATCAATTATAATTTTTGCTGAAGGGTTAGTAATACCAACAATAAAATGACCCTGTAAAAATTTTCCTTTAAATTCGATAGCGTTTGAGTGAGAAGGGATGAGAAAGATTACGAAAAAAAATAATCTAAATATTATTTTGCTGTCCATCCACCATCAACCAATAATGAAGTTCCTGTAATCATCGAAGCTGCATCAGAAGCTAAAAATACTACAGCTGAAGCTACTTCTGACAGTTCTGCAAATCTTCCTAAGGGAATATTATTAAGCATATCTCTTTTAAATTTTTTATCTTTTAAAAACTTTTTAGTCATGGGAGTTACAACAAAGGTTGGGCAAACAGTATTAACTCTAATGTTATATTTTGCTAAATCTATAGACATTCCTTTGGTCAAACCCTCTAAACCAAATTTATTCATATTATAAACACTTCTTATAGGTCCACCTACATGCCCCATTTGCGATGACATGTTTACAATAGATCCTCCTAATTTTTTTCTATTTTTTGACTTTATCATTTTTAACGCACAAAGATGGGCCAAGTTAAAACTCGCTATTGTATTAATCTTAACCATATATTCCATATCTTCCTTTTTAACTTTGGTAAAATGGGCTGGTCTATTGTTTCCTGCGTTATTAATTAAGATATCTATTCTTGGCTGTTTATTGATAATTTTTTTAACTTCATCGTAATTTGTAATATCACAAACATAAGATTTACATTTTGATTTAAATTTTTTTATTTTCTTAGAAACTTCATTTAAATCTTTATTAGTTCTACTTATAATGATTAAATTTGCTCCAGCTTCAGCCAAAGCAATTGCACAAGCTCTCCCAATTCCTTTACCTGCACCAGTTACAACTGCAGTTTTGTTTTTAAAATTATAATTTTTTAAGAACATTATAAAAATAATATTTTAATATCAGTGTAAATCAACTCAATAGCAACAATAAGTATCGCAATTAAGCCAGCCCAAGCTATCCATTTATACTTTTTTATCCAATTAGATATTAATGTTGCAGCTGTTGCCATTAAGACAATGGATAAAACTAGTCCAAACACTAATAAATAGTAATGATCTCCAGCTGCTCCAGCAACACCCAAAACATTATCTAAACTCATGGTAAAATCAGCTAACAAAATTGTCCAAATTGCTTTTAAGAAACTTGAATTATCTACTTTAATGTCACTATCATGATTTGAACCTTTCACCACATCAACGTAAAGTTTATAAACAATATAAAGTAAAAGTAATCCGCCGATTAATCTTAAACCTGTTATCTGCAACAAATAAGCTGTCAATAATGTTAAAATTATTCTTAGAACAACTGCGCCACCAATACCCCAAAAAATAATTTTCTTTCTTTGCTCTAAAGGAAATTTTGAGGCAACCATTCCAATAATAATTGCATTATCTCCTGCAAGCACAAGATCTATTAAGATTATTTGTGTTAAGATAGTAATTTGTTCTGGTGTAACAAAATCAGCGAACATTAACTCCTAAGTATCATATCAGCACCTTTTTCTGCAATCATTATTGTCGGTGCATTAGTATTACCGGAAGTTATATTAGGCATTATAGATGCATCAATAACTCTTAAATTATTTAAACCTTTAACTTTAAGTGTTTCATCAACCACTGCCATATCATCTTGTCCCATTTTGCAAGTACCAACAGGATGAAAAATAGTTTGAGCATAATCTGCACCAGCCTTTACCAGCTCTTCATCATCATTAATATTTATTCCTGGTCTATATTCTTCAGGGTTATATTTCTTAAAAGTTTCAGACTCCATTACAATCCTTCTTGTAAGTTTTAATCCCTTTGCAGCAATCATTCGATCATGTTCTGTTGATAGATAATTAAGTTTTACTTTTGCATAAATTCTAGAATCTTTATTGGTAATATTTACGTGACCTCTGCTAGTCGGTCTAATGTTTGATACAGTTGGAGTAAACGCATGGAAATCATGATTCTTTGTTGCACCTAAAGTATCCATACTCATTGGTTGAACATGCCATTGAAGATCTGGTAACTCTAAAGAGGGATCACTTTTAGCAAACATACACATTTGACTAGCACCCATTGTCATGGGTCCGCTTCTATTGAAAACATATTCTAGTCCAATCATTAATTTACCGAACAAACTATTGATTTTTTTATTTAACGATTTGAGCCCATGAATTTTATAAATTGGTCTAAACATTAGGTGATCTTGGAGATTTTCTCCTACTCCTTTTAGATCATGAACCATATCTATACCTAAATTTTTTAGCTTATCAGAGTTACCTATCCCTGAGGTTTGTAAAATTTGTGGAGAACCAATGGATCCAGATGATAGGATAACTTCTTTATTAACTATAACTTTTTTGAGCTCGTTCTCTTGCCAATATTCAACACTTTTTGTTGTTTTATTTTCAAAGTTAATTTTCTTTACATGAGCTTTGGTAATAATTTTTAAATTTTTTCTATGTTTTATGGGATTTAAATATCCAACTGCAGTGCTACATCTAAAACCATCTTTTTCAGTAACTTGGAAATATCCACAACCATGATTATTACCAGTATTAAAATCTTTAGTTTTAGGTATGCCAAATTCTTCTGCAGCATTTTGAAATTCATTTAGTAATGGTAATTGTATTCTTTGGTCAGACACAGATAAAGGGCCACCAACACCATGAAAATCATCTTTTCCACGCTCTTGATTTTCTGCTTTAATAAAATATGGAAGAACATCGTCCCAACCCCAACCAGTATTACCTAATTGACGCCAAATATCATAATCTCTACTTTGACCTCTGATATATAACAAACCATTAATTGCTGAACTTCCACCTAAAGTTTTCCCTCTTGGATACCGAATAGAGCGATTATTCATTGTTTCGTCTGGTTCAGTTTTGTAACACCAATCAACAGAGGGGTTGTGCATAGTTTTAAAATACCCAACAGGAATATGTATCCAGGGGTAATTATCTTTACCTCCTGCCTCAATTAACAAGACTTTATTTTGAGAATTTTCAGAAAGTCTATTTGCAAGGACACATCCAGCAGATCCAGCACCAATAATTATAAAATCAAAATTTTCCATCTCTAGTTGAATTAATTTTTTACTTAATTTAATTAATCATCTTTACACTCATATCAATCGATTGTCACTTGTGTCAGGTTTGTTTTTCTGATTGAATTGACCAAGTTAAATTTAACTAACAAGAGGAAATATAATGAAAAAAATCATTTCAATGTTATTTGCATCTGTTTTGGTACTTGGATTTGTATCCAATGCTAATGCTGCAAAAACACTAAAATGTCAGACAGTTCTTAACACTAAAGCTGATGAAGTGAAAATGTTAAAGGACTTTACTGATACAGTAACTGAATTAACAGCTGGTTCGTTAAAATTCGAAATTTTACCTGCGGGCGCAGTTGTTGGAGTTAAGGAAACTCTTGATGCTGTTGATAAAGGACTGATTGATTGTGGTTTCGCATGGACTCACTATTGGTCAGGAGATCATCCTGCTGCTATGTTATTTGGTTCGCCAGTAGCTGGTGGTGGAGTTGGTATCGACAATATCGCATTCCTATCATGGTTCCAATACGGTGGTGGTAAAGAATTATACGACCAACTTTGGAAAGAAATGGGAAGAGACATAAAAGGATTTATGATTCAACCAGTTGGTCCAGAAGCTTTAGGTTGGTTTCCAAAACCAATTAAAGATATGGCTGACTTTAGAAAATATAAGTTCAGAACTCCTCCAGGAATTCCAGGACAAACATATAAAGACATTGGTATAGCTTCTGTAGCAATGGGTGGTGGAGATATTTTACCAGCTCTTGAGGCAGGAACAATCGATGCTGCTGAATGGTGTTGTCCAAAACCAGACCTAACATTTGGTTTTCAAAAAGTATTAAAGCATTATTATTTACAAGGTTTACACCAAGTAGTGGTTAATGCTGACTTTTACATTACTGGAAAAACTTATAATGCTATGAGCGCTCATGAGAAAAAGTCTCTTGAAGTTGCTGCTAATGCTTCATTAGCAAAATCTTTAAGTTACAGAATCTATGAAAATGGTAAAGCTCTTAGAGAGTTAACTACTAAACATGGAGTAATCTTAGAGGACACTCCTTCTGATTATTTCACAGAATATATGGCTGCTGCAAAAGCATCTTTAAACAAGAATGCTAAAGATAATAAATTCTTTAACGAAGTTTATACCTCAATGAAGAATTTTGCTGATGTAGCTGTTCCTTTCTGGAGTGGTGCTCAAATGTCAAATGCGAAGCTAGGAATGGCTCACGCGGCAACATTAAAGTAATCAGTAATTAATCTTAATTTAATTAGAGCGGACTTATATGTCCGCTCTAGTTTTTTAATTCAAACTTATGGCAGAAGAACCAGGTAAACTAGATATATCAGATGAAATGATTGCCGAAAGGCGAGGTGGTTCGGGAAAAATGCCTGATGACATGCCATTATGGATGGCAAAATCCATTACAGGAATTGATAAATTTAGCAAGTGGATAGGCAATATTGTTTGCTGGATATTAATGCCACTAATTTTTGCAATGACTTACGAAGTTCTTGCGAGAAAATTATTTTTAGCACCAACTATTTGGGCATATGACATAAGTCGTTTTTTATACGGAGCACTTTTTATGTTGGGTGCTGGTTATGCTCTGTCTAGAGGAGTTCATATAAGAGCAGATTTTTTATATAGAAATTTTAAAACTAAAAACCAAGGTCTAATAGATTTTTGGTTATATTTATTATTTTACTTCCCGGGTCTTATTGTCTTTCTTTATATGACAGTTGGGTTTGTTGGAGAGTCAATTCAAAGAGGAGAAAGAGGTATGGATACTACATGGATGCCTTATATGTGGCCAATTAAAACCTGCTTACTTATTGGTATAATATTTTTACTAATTCAAGGAGTTTCTGAGTTACTCAAAAGTTATTGGGCAGCTAAAAAAGGTGAGTGGCCTGGAGAAACTAAATGATTGCTGAGTTTATAGATCCAGCAATCTTAGGTTTTATTCTTGTTGGCGTAATGTTATTTGCAATATTTGTTGGTTTCCCTATTTCATTTACACTAATATTTTTAGGTTTTGTTTTTGGTTATTTAGGATTTGGAAAATTAGTTTTTTATTTAATGACACTCCAATTCTCTATGGTTATGACTGAACAAACACTAGCCGCCGTCCCGCTCTTTGTCTTTATGGGAATTATGATGGAACAAGCTGGATTAATGGAAAGATTATTTTCAGCATTCCAAATGATGTTAGCAAAAGTTAAGGGATCTTTATATTACGCAGTTTTATTTGTTTCTGTAATTTTCGCAGCCGCAACAGGGATTGTAGGAGCATCAGTGACAATTCTTGGAATTATGGCTGCAAAATCCATGAATAGATCTGGTTATGATGTGAGACTTGCAGCTGGGACTATTACTGCTGGAGGAACTTTAGGAATACTAATCCCACCAAGTATTATGTTAGTTGTTATGGGGCCTATAATGGAAATTCCAGTGATAGATTTGTTTGCAGCTGCAATTTTACCAGGAATTCTTCTTGCAAGTTTATACGCAGGTTACACAACGATTAGATGTATGATTAATCCAAAATTAGGACCAGTCATACCTGATGACATGAGAGCTGCGAGCATGAAGGATGTTTGGATTGAATTTTTTTTAGGATTAGTGCCACCAGCAGCTTTGGTATTTGCAGCATTAGGAAGCATTTTATTTGGTTTTGCCACTCCAACAGAAGCTGCAGGATGTGGAGCTATGGGGGCTTTACTTCTTTCATTAGCTTATAAAAAATTGACTCTTCCTAAATTACAAGAAGCATTAGTCAAAACATTGGAAATAACTGCATTGATTATGGTTTTAGTTGCAGCTTCAAATTTTTTTGGTGCTGTTTTTGCAAGATTAGGAACGCCGACCTTATTAACTGAGTTTTTGTTAGGTCTTGAAATGAATAAGTATCTTATTTTAGCGATGGTTATGGTAATGATATTTTTATTAGGATGGCCTTTGGAATGGGTACCTATAGTCATGATTATTGTTCCAATTATATTACCATTGATTGAAGCATTAGGATTTAATTTAACTTGGTTTGCAATATTAGTAGCTGTTAATTTACAAACCGCCTGGTTATCCCCACCTGTTGCACTTTCGGCTTATTTTTTAAAAGGTGTTGTACCTGAGTGGGATTTGAAAGATATTTACTATGGCATGATGCAGTTTATGGTACTGCAAGTATTTGGTTTAATTTTAATTATTATATTTCCAAAAATTGCATTATGGTTACCAACTCTCTTATATGGACAGTAGATTATTAAAGTTCTATATTGTCTGAGTGAATCAGCAAAAATCAAATAAAACACTAGTTAATTGGGATTTAGTGACAGTCAATCCGAGTAATAAAAATTGGAACTGGAAAGATTTATTTTGTTTTTGGGGAGTTGGCATTCAAAGTGTAATTGGATTTTCTTTGATCGCATCTCTTTATGTTGTGTATGATTTAAATACTTTTGTAGTGTTGTTTGGAACAATTTTTGCCTCTTTATTGGTTTATTTTTTTTCAAATTTAATTGGTAAGCCATCTCAAAAATTTGGATTACCATTTGTAGTGTTATTGAGATCTTCGATGGGAGTAAGAGGAGCGCAGTATATTGGATTTTTAAGAAGTATAGTTGGTATATTTATGTTTGGAATTCAAACATATTTTTTATCAAAAGCACTGGGATATTTATTAAGAATTTTAATTTTTTCTATTGATAAAACTCTTTTACAACAAGAAATTTTTCTTATTTTTTTCATTGGATTAAACATCATAGATTGGATTTCAATTGTAGTCTCAATGGCTCTACAGGTTATTTTATTTAGTGTAGGGATGAATTATAATAAAAAAATCATCAATATCTCTGCAATCTTGGTCTATTCCGGGATGGCGTTATTTTTTTTTATAGTTTTATTGAGTGATGTTAAATTTACAGTTAATGCATTTTTAGGTGCTTTAAGTTTAGAAAATTTTGTAAATAAAAATAATATTATACCATTGATAACTGTATCAGGGACGCTTTTTGCTTACTTTTCGATTGTTATTTTGAGTTTTGGTGACTTCTCAAGGTATGTTGAAAATGAAAATCAACTCAAAAAAGGGAATTTAACTTTAATATTAAATTTAATAATTTTTTCTTTTTTTGCACTTTTTATTGTCATAGGTGCAGATGCTTTTTTAAAACAAAGTCCTGAAAATATTGAAAAAATACTTACAAATCCTACGGACATAATTGGTAAGCTAAATAATTTATTATTAACTAATTTAGTTTTGATTTTTATAATTATTGCGTCAGCTTCTACAAATTTAATTGCTAATTTTATTCCATCACAATATTCACTTATTAATTTATTTCCCACATCATTATCATTCAAGAGCTCAGGATTAGTGATAGGTTTAATTGGACTTATAATAGGAGTTTTTTGGCTTACTGTTTTAAGTCAAATAGGAATTTTATCAATAATAGATACAGTCGGAGCTTTTTTTGGACCAATTTTTGGAGTTATGATTTGTGATTATTATTTGATTAGAAAGGGTAATTTAATTAATAAAGATATTTATTCTTTAGAAAAAAATGGGTCGTACTATTTTTCAGGTGGTTGGCATATAAAAGGTACTTATTCTTTATTTTTAGGATTTGTATTCTCGGCCTCAACAATCTGGAACCCCAATTTAATGTTTTTACAATCTTATGCATGGATTATTGGTGCATTAATTTCCTCTATAACTTATTATTTTTTGGCAAAAAAATAACTTGATGGATAAGATAACATTTAATTTCGAGAATAGGACTGCAGTTATTACAGGTGGAGCTCAAGGATTTGGATTTGATATAGCTAGGAGATTTCTGAGCTCAGGTGCTAAAGTAATAATTTGGGACAACGATCCAGACACACTAAAAAAATCTGTTAAAGAACTTAACAATACAAATTTAACTTCAAATGTTATTGATGTATCAAAATTTGAAGAAGTTGAAAACTGCACAAATGAAATTGTAAAAAACTCTAAGATTGACATATTAATCAATAACGCAGGAATAACTGGTCCTACTGCCCCATTATGGGAATATGATCTTGAGAAGTGGAAAAAAGTAGTAGATATTAATTTGATGGGAACCTTTAATTGTTGCAAAGCAATAGTGCCAAATATGATTAAGAATAACTACGGAAGAATTGTTAATGTAGCATCTGTTGCAGGAAAAGATGGCAATGCGAATGCAAGTGCGTATAGTGCAGGCAAAGCTGGCGCTATAGGACTAACTAAATCTTTAGGGAAAGAGCTTGCTGATAAAGATATAGCAGTAAATGCTGTCACTCCCGCAGGGGCCAAAACACATATTTTAGATCAAATGACTAAGGAACATGTTCAAAGAATGCTTTCTAAGGTGCCTAGAGGACGTTTTCTTGAGGTCGAAGAGTTTACATCCTTGGTTTGCTGGCTTTCATCGGAGGAAAATACGTTCTCTACAGCGGCAGTTTTTGACATAAGTGGTGGTCGTTCGACTTATTAACTTTTTGGTCTTTCTTCAACTATTTTAGTATTAGTTGTTTTAGCTCGACTTAATTTCACATCTTTTGACATGACTGGTGCAAAGATCATAATTGACCAGTAAATTAACAGTATAAAAATTGAAATTGTCTTCATAATATATACATATTGGCCAAAGGTGATTTTTGAATGTTTAAATTTTGTCAAAATAATGTATTAACCATTTTTTTAAAAAAAATTTTTGAATGAACATTTTAATTAAAACCCTGATTTTAATTTCTATAATTATCAAAACAAGTTATGCGAACGAGATTAAAGTTTTTAACTTTACAAAAGATGAATTATCAAATTTAGAGGTTAGAAAGGTGAGAGGAGCCGAAAATAAGACAGTTTATACAATTGGATCAAATGAAAATGGTAATTTCTTAAAAGCTGTAGCTGATAATGCTGCTTCAGGATTGGGAAAAGAGGTCAAAATTGACCTTAATAAAACTCCATTCATAAATATAACTTGGAAAATAGAAAAAGATCTACCTGGAATAAAAGAAAATACCAAAAAAGGACATGATTTTGCTGCTAGAGTTTTTGCAGTTAAGAAAACTGGTGCAACACCTTTATCTAATAGGGCTATAAACTATGTTTTTTCAAGCAATAATGAAATTGGCTCTAATTCACCAAGTCCTTATACCAAAAAATCTATTGATAATGTTTTGGCAAGTACGAAAAATAATTTAAATGAATGGGTTACAGTAAAAGCAAATGTGAAAGAAGATTTTAAAAGATTTCATAATCTAAATGTTGATGAGTTAGATGGATTAGCGATTATGTCTGATACAGATAACTCAAAAATGAAAGCTGTAGCTTATTATCAAAACATATATTTCTCAGAAAATTAATTATAATTTTAAATATTTTTTTAAAAAAATATTAAAAAAAGCTAAAATCACAGCTACTAAAACATCTTCATGAGGACTAGCACTAGGATAACCAAAGTTCCATGCAATAACCAATACTAACCAAATAACAAAGATATTCATATTATTTTATACCTTAGATTCTATAAAATTAATTAATTATTTGATATAGTCATTTAATGCACGAAAACTTCTTTCACAAGTTAAAAGTATATTACGAGGATACGGACACTGGAGGTATAGTTTATTATGCAAATTATCTTAAATTTTTAGAGAGAGCTAGGACAGAAGCTCTTTTTTCAATTGGTTACAGTAATAATAAAATTCAAGAAGAATTTAAATCTTTAATAATAGTTAAATCCTGTAATATAGAATATAAAAAATCTGCTTATTTAGAGGATGAATTGACAATAAGATCTTTTGTTAAATCAATCACTAAAACTTCTTTTTTTATGAACCAAATAATTACTAGAAATAATGAAGTGATTGTTGAGGCACAAATTCACTTAGTTTTTGTTAATAAAGACGGTAAACCAAAAAAAATACCAGAGCAGATCTACTCAAAATTTAAACCGTATTTTTGTGATAGCATTAAGAAGTAGCTAACCTTTTTGCTTTTTTGAATAATTTTGTCATCATTTTTTCTGAAATTAATTTTGTATTAACATTTCTAGGACTTGGATGATAGCTTGATAAAATTATTAAACCATTAGGCAGCTTATGTATTTTATTGTGTTTAAAAATAAATTTTTGTTCTATACTAAATTTTTGTTTGTATAATTTAATACAATTATCAAAAGCAACTTTTCCCAATGTAACTATAACTTTTAAATTCTTTAAGAGTAGTATTTCCTTATCAAAAAAATTCGAGCAATTGGAAATTTCATTACTCATAGGTTTATCTTCAGGAGGCACACACTTAAGAATATTAGTAATATAAGTAGATTTAAGTTTTAAATTATCCCCTAAACTTTTTGATAAAGGAGAATTTGAAATTCCTACCTTATGCAAACATTTAAATAACAAATCTCCCGATCTATCACCAGTAAATGCTCTACCAGTTCTAGTACCACCATGAGCAGCAGGTGCTAGTCCGATGATAGCCATTTTAGAGCTTAAGTCTCCAAATCCAGGTACCGGTTTTCCCCAGTACACTTCATCTCTATTTTGTTTTCTTTTTATTAAGCTTACTTTACGAATAAACCTAACTAATCTTGGACACTTTTTACAATTAACTATTGTCTTATTTAAATCGTTTAATCTAATATCCATAAATGAAATTTTTTAACTTCTTAATATTAATATTTATATCTTTAACATCATCAATTAAAGCAGATTTAAATAAAAGTCTGATAAATCAGATGAAGGAGGGCGGAAAATTAATATTTATAAGACACGCATATGCACCTGGAAGTGGAGATCCAAATAATTTCAATCTAAACGATTGTTTGACACAAAGAAATCTTAGTGAAGAAGGAAAAAAACAAGCTAAATCTATCGGTAAATTTTTTATTAAAAATGAAATTAAAATTGATAAAGTTTTATCAAGTGAATGGTGCAGATGTAAAGAAACAGCAAAAATTGCTTTTAAAGATTATACAACAAAAAGTTTTTTAAATTCATTTTATAGCTCTAAATTTGAAAAAAATAAGGATAAACAGGTGAAAGCATTGAAAGAATATATTAAAAATTATAAAAACAATAATAATGAGAATTTAGTTTTAGTTACTCATTACGTTTTAATATCGGAAATTTTAAACTATGGATCATCATCTGGTGAAATAGTTGTATCTGATAAAAATTTTAATATTATAGATACTCAAGAAATATCATATTAAATTATGTCATCAAAAAGAGCAATGAAACAAGCACAAAAGCAGGCTTATGCTAAACATAGAAGCAATATTACAAATAGTAGGTTTGGATTAAGAAAAAAAAAATTTATAAAAAAAAATAAAAAGAACTAACTCTCTTTTTCAAATTTTTCTATTTTTTTACATGTTGATATTTTTGAAAGGCCTTCTTCATTGTTAAGGACCGTTCTCATGAAAATTTCTTTTTTATCTTTTTCAAATAAAATTTGGGTATAAAACTGTGGATACCCATGCTTGTGAGTTAAAATTTTTCCATCCTCTTCGTAGATATTTTGAACATAGGAATTAGATTTTTTTACACTTAAATCTGTTAATCTGTATTTTTGGAATGTTTTTTCTTTATAAACATAATTTCTGGTCATTATTAACTCATTTAAATTAAGAATGTATTCATTTTTTAGAAACTCATCTTGTTTATCATCACACTTACTCATGACAATAATTTCTGATTTTGAAATGTTGATTGGCAAAATTACAAAAAAAAAGATAATAAAAGTCTTAATTATTTTCATTTTTTTCAGCGAAAAATAAACCTATCAGTGCTAAAGCTGTCCATCCTAAACCGAGAAGACCTTTGTAAATACTTGTTTCTGCGCTCCAAATTCCCAGAACTAACGCTCCAAAAACTAAACCCAAAATATATATAATTAGAACTATTGATGTTTTACTCATTTTTTAAGTTTTTTTTAAAAAATAGCATTTTCATTTTTATATGTATAGGTATCTTTCAAAATTTTATAATTCCTTATAATTGTCATTGGACAAATAGATTCAATAATATATAAAACCTTGAAATTGTGGGGCGATGGCGGAATTGGTAGACGCGTCGGTCTTAGGAACCGATAGAGCAATCTGTGAAGGTTCGAGTCCTTTTCGCCCTACCACATTTAAATTATGAAAGTTACTGTTGAGAATAAAAAAGGTTTGAACAAGAATGTAAAAGTTTTTGTCGATAAAAAGACAATGAATGTATACATGGATGAAAAATATGAGGAGATTAAAGGAACTGTTAATCTAAAGGGATTTAGACCTGGTAAGGTACCAAGAGAAATTTTAAAGAGACAGTTTGGCAAAGCTGTTTTTAGCGAGGTCTTGGACAAAGTCTTGAAGGAGACGTCAACAAAAGCCTTGCAAGAAAATAAAATTAAACCAGCAGGCCAACCAAAACTAGATCTTAAAACTTATGGTGAAGATAAAGATTTAGAATATATTTTATCTGTTACAGAGCTTCCAAAAGTTGAGCTGAAATCAATAGAGAATATTAAGTTCGATGAGTATATTGTTAAAATTGATCAAAAGGAAACTGACAAAAGAATAAATGATATTGCTAAAAATCAACCAAACTTTAAAGAAGCTTCAGAAACAACAAAAGCAAAACAAGGTGACTTAGTTATTTTTGACTATAATGCAACAGTTGATGAAAAAACGTTTAAAGGAGGCGAAGGTAAAAATACTCAATTAACTTTAGGAAAAGATCTTTTCCTAAAAGGATTTGATCAGCAGTTAATCGGAGTCAAAAAGGGTGATGAAAAAATAGTAGATGCAACGCTTCCTGAAAATTTTCCAGAGAAAGAACTAATTAACAAAAAAGCAAAATTTAAATGTACAATATCAGCAGTTAAAATTCCCGAAGATGTAAAAATCGATGATCAGTTTGCCAAAAATTTAGGGGCAAAAGATCTTAATGATCTTAAGTCGTTAATAACAAAACAAATTAATGATGAATACAAAAATTCACTAGATCGGTTGACCAAAAATCAGATATTGAAAGAAATTGAAAAATTTAAGGTAAGCGAAATCCCAGAGAACTTACTTGAGGATGAAATAAAAATACTTTCTCAAGGTATGTCCGAAGATGATGCAAAAAAAAGTAGAAAAAATTTTGAAGAGGTTGCCAAAAAAAGAATTAAGGTAGGATTAGTTTTGAATGAATTTGGTGAGCAAAATCAAATAAAAGTTACTGAACAAGAATTACAATCTGAAGTCCAAAAACAAATTAGAATGATGCCAGGTCAGGAAAAAATGGTCATGGAATTTTATAAAAAAAACCCAAACGCGCTAGCGAGTTTAAGAGGAACGGTGTACGAGGAAAAAATTTTAAATATGATTAAAGAAAAGGCTAAGGCTAACAAAAAAGAAATCTCTAAAGATGAGGCAGAAAAAATCTTAAAAGAATCTCAAAAACAACAACTCGATCAAGAACTTAAAGATCAAAGAAAACCTGAAAAAAAAGCTGATGTAAAAAAATCAGCAGACAATAAATCAAATCCAAAAGTCAAAAAAACTAAAACTGTAGCTAAAAAAACAAAAAAAGTTAGCAAAAAGTAATCTCAAGTTGTATAAGTAGAACGAATCAACTTATGACAAATAAAATATTTGAACAAATGAGCAATCTTGTACCAATGGTTGTTGAACAATCAAATCGAGGTGAGCGAGCGTATGATATTTATTCTAGGTTATTAAAAGAAAGAATAATTTTTTTAACAGGTCAAATAAATGACAATGTCGCGTCGTTGGTAACCGCACAGTTATTATTTTTAGAGGCTGAGGATCCAAAAAAAGAAATATATCTATATATAAACAGTCCTGGTGGATTAGTGACAGCAGGTTTAGGAATTTACGATACCATGCAATATGTTAAACCTGATATTTCAACTTTATGTATAGGACAAGCAGCTTCAATGGGATCTTTTTTATTGTCTGCAGGAAAAAAAGGTAAAAGATTTTCTTTGCCAAATTCAAGAATAATGGTTCATCAACCTTCAGCTGGGTTTCAAGGTCAAGCTACAGATATAGAGATACATGCCAATGAGGTTCTAGCATTAAAAAAAAGATTGAATGAAATATATTCAAAACATACAGGTAAAACTGTTGATGAAATTAAAACTGCTTTAGAGAGAGATAATTTTATGACAGCAGAATCTGCAAAGTCTTTTGGTCTAATAGACGAAGTAGTGGAAAAGAGATCTTAAAACACAAGATATTGACATAGCAGTATTCCAAACTTGATTACTATGACTTATTTATAATAAGATAAGTTAATTGATTCGTTTAAAATTTTATGAACACAAATAATAAAAATATTCTTTATTGTTCTTTTTGTGGAAAGAGCCAGCACGAGGTGAGAAAATTAATTGCTGGTCCAACTGTCTTTATCTGTGATGAGTGTGTTGAATTATGCATGGACATTATTAAAGAGGAGAGCAAGGACACTTTTGTAAAACATCAAGATGGACTGCCTTCTCCAAAAGAAATCTGTTCAGTTTTAGATGATTATGTAATTGGTCAAGGACACGCTAAGAAAGTCTTATCAGTAGCAGTTCATAATCATTACAAAAGATTAAATTATGAGAGTAAAACAAGTAAAAATGTCGAACTAGCAAAATCAAATATACTTTTAGTTGGCCCAACTGGCTGTGGTAAAACTCTATTAGCACAAACACTTGCAAGAATTCTTGATGTTCCTTTTACAATGGCAGACGCAACGACATTAACCGAGGCAGGATATGTTGGAGAGGATGTGGAAAATATAATTTTAAAATTATTACAAGCTGCAGATTACAATGTTGAAAAAGCTCAAAGAGGAATAGTTTATATTGATGAAGTTGACAAAATTAGCAGAAAATCTGAGAACCCTTCAATAACAAGAGATGTATCTGGTGAAGGTGTTCAACAAGCTCTATTAAAAATTATGGAAGGGACCATTGCTAGTGTTCCACCGCAGGGTGGAAGAAAACATCCTCAACAAGAATTTTTGCAAGTTGACACTACAAATATTTTATTTATTTGTGGTGGTGCCTTTGCAGGTTTAGATAAAATTATATCTCAAAGAGATAAAGGCACTTCAATTGGTTTTGGGGCGGATGTCAAAAACACGCAAGATAAAAAAACAGGTGAGTGGATGAAAGGTTTGGAACCAGAGGATCTACTAAAATATGGTTTAATCCCCGAATTTATTGGAAGGTTACCAATGATAGCAACATTAGAAGATCTAGACGAAAAATCTTTAATAAAAATATTACAAGAGCCAAAAAATTCGTTGGTAAAGCAATATCAAGAACTTTTTAAGCTCGATGGCGCTAAATTGACATTTAAAGATAATGCCTTAAAGGAGATTGCTCTAAAAGCAATAAGAAAAAAAACTGGTGCCAGAGGTTTGAGATCTATTCTAGAAAATGTACTATTGAAAACAATGTATGACTTACCTAGTCAAGAGAATATTGAAGAGGTAATAATTGATTCTACAACTGTTAAAGGCCAATCTCAACCAATTATAGTTCACTCAAAAACAGACAATAAATCCAAAACAAATAAGACAACAGCGGCGTAATAGCCTTAATAAATAAGAAAAAGGTATTGCAAAATAAATTATAATATCCATATTTGCATAATGGATATTAAAATATCATTACCGTTATTACCATTAAGAGATATTGTAGTTTTTCCATCAATGGTGATTCCTTTGTTTGTAGGAAGAGATAAATCTATATCTGCTTTGAACGAGGTAATGAAAAAAGAAAAAAAGATTATTTTAGTAACTCAAAAAAATTCAGAAATTGATGACCCAAAAAAAACTGACATATTTATTTATGGTTGTGAAGGAAGTATTCTACAGCTATTAAAATTACCAGACGGGACTGTTAAAGTTTTAGTTGAGGGTTTAAAAAGAGTAAAGATTCTAGATTTCAATGATAATGAGAAATTTATTACTTGTGATTATACTCCATACAACGATGTTTTAAATGCAGACGAGGATTTATACCCACTTGCAGCGACAGCAGTTAGAAGATTAGAAAAATTAACATCGATCAATAAAAAAATTTCAGGTGAAACTATTAGTAATATTAAACAATTAAAAGACCCATCTCAAATAGCAGATAATATCGCTTCACATTTAACAGCAACAATTTCAGAAAAACAACAAATCTTTGAGACAATTGATGTTAAAAAAAGACTAAATGCAATTATCAAATTGATGGAAAATGAGACCAGTATAATTGGAGTTGAAAAAAGAATTAGAGGGAGAGTTAAAACCCAAATGGAAAAAACTCAAAGAGAATATTACTTGAATGAGCAATTAAAGGCCATTCAAAAAGAACTTGGTGAGATTGAGGATGGCAAAGATGAGAGCACAAGTTTAAATAAGGCTATTTTAAAATCTAAAATGCCTAAAGATGTTGAAAAGAAATGTATGCAAGAATTGAAAAAATTAAAAAATATGAGTCCAATGTCTGCTGAAGCCACAGTTGTTAGAAACTATTTAGATTGGATGATTGATTTACCATGGCATAAAAAAAGTGAAGTAGATATAGATTTAAAAAAAGCTTTAAACATTCTTGATAAGGATCATTTTGGATTGGAGAAAGTTAAAGAGAGAATTATAGAATTTTTAGCTGTTCAAAAAAGAATGGAAAAAATTAAAGGTCCAATTTTGTGTTTAGTTGGTCCTCCAGGTGTCGGTAAAACTTCACTCGGTAAATCAATTGCAAAAGCTACCAACAGAGAGTTTGTCAGAATGTCAGTTGGTGGAATGAGAGATGAAGCTGAAATAAGGGGACATAGGAGAACTTACATTGGGTCATTGCCAGGTAAAATTATCCAGATGATGAAAAAAGCTGGAACTAAAAATCCTTTAATTTTATTAGATGAAATAGATAAGATTGGAAATGATTACAGAGGGGACCCATCCTCAGCTTTATTAGAAGCTTTAGATCCTGAACAAAATACAACATTTAATGATCATTATCTTGAAGTTGATTATGATTTGTCAGATGTAATGTTCGTGACAACAGCTAATACATTAAATATTCTACCACCACTTTTAGACAGAATGGAAGTAATAAGACTGGCTGGTTATACAGAGGATGAAAAAATTAATATTGCAAATAAATTTCTTCTTCCTAAACAAATTAAAGATAATGGTGTTAAAGAAAATGAAATGAAAATGGATGATGATATTATAAAAGAAATAATAAGAAGATATACGCGAGAGTCAGGGGTAAGAAATTTAGAGAGAGAGATATCTAAAGTCGCTAGAAAAGTTGTTAAAAAAGTTGTTTCTGGAGAGGAAAAAGAAGTTAATGTAAATAATAAAAATTTGTCTGATTTTCTTGGAGTTCCGAAACATAAATTTGGTGAATTAGAAAATGATAACAAAGTTGGAATTGTTACTGGTTTAGCTTGGACTGAATATGGTGGTGAAATTTTAAAAATTGAAACAGTTACAATGCCAGGAAAGGGCAGAATGCAAATTACAGGTAAGCTAGGTGATGTAATGCAGGAGTCGGTTAAAGCTGCCAAATCATTTGTTAGATCCAAATGCTTAGAATATGGAATTATTCCACCATTATTTGAAAAAAAAGATTTTCATATACATGTACCTGAGGGAGCAACGCCTAAAGATGGCCCATCTGCTGGTATAGCTATGGTAACATCAATTGTTTCATCTATTACTTCAATTCCAGTAAGAAAAGATGTTGCTATGACTGGCGAGGTAACTCTGACAGGTCAAGTTTTACAAATAGGAGGTTTAAAAGAAAAATTATTAGCAGCACATAGAGCTGGAATAAAACAAGTTTTAATTCCAAAAGAAAATGAAAAAGATTTAGTAGATATGCCAAAAAAAATAATTGATGATATTAAAATTACACCAGTTGAGAACGCTGATGAAGTTTTAAAAATTGCTTTAACTAAAGAACTTAAAAAAACAGAATGGGTTGAGGTTGACATGTCTAAAAAAGATGACAAATCTCAAGCAAGTATTCAATAGAATAGAAACTGATCTTATGGAATTAATTTTATTTCCTTTAATCATAATAATAGTTTTTTATTATTTGTTTAGACCAACCTCTAAAGAAGAGGAAGATCATTTTAACTCCAAAAATAATTGGAGAGGTGGATTTTAAATATTTTCTCCATTTTTTAACAACTAATAAATCTTGACCTTATTAGTCTAAAAGATATAAATCACTAATTTGGTTTAGGGCGGTTAGCTCAGTTGGTAGAGCATCTCGTTTACACCGAGGGGGTCAAAGGTTCGAGTCCTTTACTGCCCACCAAAATGAATCATAAGTGGGGGTGTAGCTCAGTTGGTTAGAGCGATCGCCTGTCACGCGATAGGTCGAGGGTTCGAGTCCCTTCACTCCCGCCACTTAAACAAATTAATATTGATAATCGTTATCATTTAGGCCATATATTTTAAATAATGTGACCTAACACCACTTCATCTAATGACAAAAAATGATATATATTCATCATGTCTGCGGAATTTTTAAAAGATTATTTGCCTATAATTTTATTTTTAATAATTGCACTTGGTTTGAGTTGTGCGTTTATAGTAATAAATTTTATATTATCACCAAAAAACCCAGATCCTGAAAAACTATCAGCTTACGAGTGTGGATTTGAACCTTTTCAAGACTCAAGAATGGAATTTGATGTACGGTTTTATTTAGTTGCAATACTCTTTATAATTTTCGATTTAGAGATTGCATTTCTTTTTCCGTGGGCAATATCGCTAGGTAATATTGGTTTATTAGGTTTTACATCAATGATGATTTTTTTATTCATATTAACTATTGGTTTTATTTATGAGTGGAAAAAAGGTGCATTAGACTGGGAATAATATTTTTATCAAATGAATAACAAGTTAGATCAAGTACCTGAGGAATTTAAACAACTTGCTAAAGACTTTAGCGATAATGGATTTATAACCACTTCATTAGAAAATTTAGTAAACTGGTCGAGATCAGGATCATTGCATTGGATGACATTTGGTTTAGCTTGTTGCGCTGTTGAGATGATGCAAACTGCAATGCCAAGATATGATCTTGAAAGATTTGGAGCAGCTCCAAGAGGATCGCCAAGGCAATCCGATGTTATGATTGTAGCAGGAACACTAACAAATAAAATGGCTCCAGCATTGAGAAAAGTATATGATCAAATGCCGGAACCACGATATGTGATATCGATGGGTAGTTGTGCAAATGGTGGTGGTTATTATCACTATTCATATTCTGTTGTCAGAGGTTGTGACCGTATCGTACCAGTTGATGTTTATGTACCAGGTTGCCCGCCTTCTGCTGAGGCTTTGTTATACGGTATAATGCAATTACAAAAAAAAATTAGAAACAAGGGGTCCATCAATAGATAAAATGAAAAATTTAACTGATTTAGAAAAAAAAATAAATTCTGAACTAACTACAAAAATAAATAAAACTAAAATTAAGCATAACCAAATTTATATTGAAATTGATAAAGAGGATTTGATTGATGTTTTACTCTTTGTTAAAACTAATAAAGACACAAAATTTAGACAACTTATAGATATCACAGTCGTAGACTATCCAGATGAAGTACAAAGATTTAAAATTGTATATTTACTTTTGAGCCACGAGTTTAATCAAAGAATGATATTAAGTTATTTTATCAATGAAAAAGAAGTTATATCTTCTATAACATCTATTTTTCCAGCAGCCAATTGGATGGAAAGAGAAGTTTTTGATATGTATGGTGTAAATTTTAAAGACCATCCCGATTTAAGAAGAATACTTACAGATTATGGTTTTGAAGGTCATCCGTTAAGAAAAGATTTTCCTTTAACTGGTCATATAGAGTCAAGGTATAGCGAGGAACAAAAAAAAGTAATTAACGAGCCAGTAAAATTAGAACAGAATTATAGAAATTTTGATTATGAAAGTCCATGGGAAGGAACAAAATATATTAAAGAGCAAGTAAACACAGATGACAAAAAAAATTAAAAATTTAAATTTGAATTTTGGGCCTCAACATCCCGCAGCTCATGGAGTTTTAAGGCTTATACTTGAATTAGATGGAGAAGTCGTAGAAAAAGCTGATCCACATATCGGATTATTACATCGTGGAACAGAAAAACTTATAGAAAATAAAACTTATATGCAAGCCGTACCTTATTTTGATCGTCTCGACTATGTTGCTCCAATGAATCAAGAACACGCTTTTGCTTTGGCTATTGAAAAAATCTTGGGAATAGATGTGCCCATAAGAGCTCAATATATAAGAGTAATGTTTTGTGAAATCGGTAGAATTTTAAGTCATATTTTAAATGTTACAACTCAGGCATTGGATGTTGGTGCTTTAACTCCGTCCTTATGGGGATTTGAGGAAAGAGAAACTTTAATGACATTTTATGAACGAGCCTCTGGATCTAGGTTACATGCAAATTATTTTAGAGCCGGGGGTGTTCATCAAGATTTGCCAGTCGGGTTAGAGAGAGACATCGCAAAGTTTTGTGAAACTTTCCCAAAAGTCATTAATGATTTAGAAAACCTATTGACTGATAATAGAATATTCAAACAGAGAAATGTAGATATTGGTATTGTGACAAAAGATGATGCTCTTGATTATTCATTCAGTGGAGTAATGATAAGGGGCTCAGGTGTTCCATGGGATTTAAGGAAATCACAACCATATGATTGTTATGATCAATTAGAGTTTAAGATACCTATTGGTAAGAATGGAGATTGCTACGATCGATATTTGTGCAGAATAGAAGAAATGAAAGAAAGTGTTTATATAATTAAACAATGTTTAGCAAAGATGGAAAAAGGTCCAATTAAAACTTTTGATGGTAAAATTTCACCGCCATCAAAAAAAGAGATTAAACAATCAATGGAAGCTTTAATACATCATTTTAAATTATTCACTGAGGGATATAGAGTTCCTGAAGATGAAATATATACAGCAGTAGAAGCTCCCAAAGGTGAGTTTGGAGTATATTTAATTTCCGATGGATCTAGTAAACCTTACAAATGTAAAATTAGAGCTCCAGGATTTTCGCATCTTCAATCTATGGATTATTTGATAAAAGGTCATATGTTGGCAGATGTACCAGCTGTTCTTGGATCTTTAGATATAGTTTTTGGTGAGGTCGATAGATGAGTTTAAAAAGACCTGCAAAAGAACAACCTGAAAGCTTCGAATTTAATTCTTCATCTTTAGAAACTGCAAATAAGATTATCACAAAATATCCAAAGGGCAAACAACAAAGTGCTGTGATGGCATTACTTTACATCGCACAAAGACAAAATAATAATTGGATACCACTTGCTGCCATGAAATATATAGCAAAAATTTTAGATATGCCCTACATAAAAGTTTATGAGGTTGCAACATTTTACAGTATGTATAATTTATCACCGGTCGGTAAGTATTTTGTTCAAGTATGTACAACAACTCCTTGTATGATAAGAGGAGCAAATAAATTAGTAGAAGCATGTAAAGAAAAGATATCTGAAAATGAGTCTGAGCTTTCACCAGATAAAAGCTGTTCTTGGATGGAAGTTGAGTGTTTGGGAGCTTGTGTTAATGCACCAATGATGCAAATTAACGATGAGTATTATGAAGATTTAAATAAAGAAAAAACATTAGAGATTTTAGATAAGATTTTGAAAGGTGATACTCCAAAAGCTGGATCATATAGAGGAAGAGTAAACAATGAGCCAGAGAATAACAGAAAAACACTAATGGAATTTAAAAATGCTTAAGGATAAAGATAGAATTTTTCAAAACTTATATAATGATTTGGGTTCCGATATAATTTCAGCTCAAAAAAGAGGCGACTGGGTTAATACTAAAGAAATTATAAGTAAAGGAAGAGATTGGATCATTAATGAGGTTAAAGAGTCTCAACTTAGAGGAAGAGGTGGTGCAGGATTTCCAACAGGTTTAAAATGGTCCTTTGCACCCAAAGAAGTTGGATCACGGCCACATTATTTAGTGATTAATGCTGATGAGTCAGAACCAGGAACTTGTAAGGATAGAGATATTTTAAGATTTGAACCTCATAAATTAATTGAAGGTTGTTTGATTGCATCCTTTGCAGTGCAAGCACATGTTTGCTATATTTATATTAGAGGTGAGTATTTCGTTGATGGACAAAAACTTCAAGCTGCTATTGATGAGGCATACGAAAAGAAATTAATTGGAAAAAATGCCTCTGGAACTGGATGGGATTTAGATATCTTTATTCATTACGGTGCTGGGGCTTATATTTGTGGTGAAGAAACAGCATTACTAGAGAGTATTGAGGGAAATAAAGGTCAACCAAGATTAAAACCTCCTTTCCCTGCTTTAGTAGGACTTTATGGTTGTCCAACAATAATCAATAATGTTGAAACTATAGCTGTAGTTCCTACTATAATTAGAAGAGGTGGAAAATGGTTTGCATCTTTAGGAAGGGAAAAAAACACAGGTACAAAAATTTTCTGTATTTCTGGAAACGTTAATTCTCCATGTAATGTTGAAGAGGAAATGAATATTCCTCTTAAGGAATTGATCGAAGTACATGCTGGAGGTGTAGTTGGTGGATGGGATAACTTACAAGCAGTAATACCAGGTGGGTCATCAATGCCTCTTATACCAAAAGAAAAATGTGAAACTTTAACAATGGATTTTGACTCATTAGTAGCTGAAAAAAGTGGATTAGGAACTGCAGGTGTGGTCGTTATCAATAAGGATCAAGATATTATTAAATGTATGGCCAGAATAGCAAGGTTTTATAAACATGAGAGCTGTGGCCAGTGCACACCATGCAGGGAAGGATCTGGCTGGATGTGGAGAATGCTAGAGAGAATGGCAAAGGGTGAGGCATCAAAAGATGAAATAGAAATGTTAGGAGATGTAACAAAACAAATAGAGGGACATACTATATGTGCTTTTGGTGAAGGTTCTTCATGGCCAGTTCAAGGGTTACTAAGACACTTTAAAGATGAAATTAAGAAGAGAAATAAATTTGACCCAATTGTTAAAGAAAATAAAAATATTCCTTATTTGGTCGACCAACATTTACTGGATAAAAATGCTTAAATTAAAAGTAAACAATATAGAAGTAGAGGTTGAGGAAGGTTTAACTGTTCTACAGGCTTGTGAAAAAGCTGGAGCCGAAATTCCTAGATTTTGCTATCATGAAAAATTATCAATAGCAGGAAATTGTAGAATGTGTTTAGTTGAAATGGAAAAATCTCCAAAACCAATAGCTTCTTGTGCAATGCCAGCAGCTAATGGGATGGTGATAAAAACAAATACACCAAAAATTGAAAAATCTAGAAAAGGTGTTATGGAATTTTTGTTAGCAAATCATCCATTAGATTGTCCTGTTTGTGACCAAGGTGGAGAATGTGACCTTCAAGATCAATCAATGTTTTATGGTATTGATAAGTCGAGATTTAAAGAAAATAAAAGAGCAGTTCCAGATAAAAATATGGGTCCATTAATTAAGACTCAAATGACAAGGTGCATTCATTGTACAAGATGTGTGAGATTCGCAACAGAAATCGCAGGTGTTCCTGAATTAGGTGCTATAGGAAGGGGAGAAGATATGCAGATAACAACCTACTTAGAGCAATCTATACAATCAGAATTATCAGGAAATGTTATAGATCTTTGTCCGGTTGGAGCGCTAACATCCAAACCTTACGTTTTTGAAGCAAGACCATGGGAACTAAAAAAAACTGAAACCATAGATGTGATGGACGCAGTTGGATCTAATATAAGAGTTGATACATATGATTGGGAAGTGAAAAGAGTATTACCAATAATAAATGAGGATATAAATGAGGAATGGATATCAGATAAAACGAGATACGCATGTGATGGGTTATTAAATCAAAGAATAGATACTCCATATATAAAATATAATAATAAGTTTGAAAAAGCTTCTTGGGATGAAGTTTATAAAATCATTAAATCAAAAATTGAAAACACAGATAACAAAAAAATATGTGGTTTTGTTGGAGACCTTTCCAATATGGAAGCAAGTTTTATTTTTAAAGAATTTTTAGAAAGAACAATAAATACAAAAAATTATGAGTCTCGATCCATCAAAACTTTTATTGATAGTTCAAATAGAGAAAATTATATATTTAATTCAAAAATAAACGGAATAGAGGAAGCAGATTTAATTTTAATGATTGGGACTAATCCGAGATATGAAGCAACAATGGTAAATGCAAGAATTAGAAAAGCATTTTTAAATAATGATACAAAAATTATCTCTTTAAATAATATTGGAGACCTTACTTATCCATATGAAAGTTTAGATGGAAATACACAAACTTTAAAAGATATTTTTGATAACAATAATGAAATTTCAAAAAAGATAATTAATTCAAAAAAACCATTAATCATAATTGGTGAGTCATTTCTAAGAATTAATTCTGCTGAATGTTTATTCAATTCACTTAAGAATTTTTTGATAAAGAATGAAAAAATTTCAAGTGAATGGAATCCACTTAATGTATTATCTGTAGATGCAGGAACAGTTGGTAATTTAGATTTAGATATAATTGATAAAAATAATGAATTACTTGATGAAGTGAAAGAAAACAAATTTGAAATCATTTATCTGCTTGGACAGGACAACCTAGATTTTAAGAAGAAAAATGAATTTATTATTTATCAAGGTAGTCACGGTGATAGAGGTGCAGAGATTGCAGATATTATTTTACCTGGTGCTACCTACACAGAGCAATCAGGACATTACACAAACTTAGAGGGAAAAATTCAAAAAGCCTACAAGGCATCATATCCGCCTGGTGATGCAAAAGAAGATTGGCAAATAATAAATGATCTTGCAGAAGTAATGAATAATAGAAAACTTTTTAATGATAAAGAGGAGCTTGAAAGTAGTATGTTTAACTATTTAAAAATAAAACAAGAGCAAAAAAATTCTGAATTTAATGAAAAGATCGAACAAAAAACTTTTGATAACGAAAAAATAAAAGTTGAATTTAAAGATTACTATTTTTCTAATGTAGTTGCCCGAGCATCAAAAACAATGTTTGAATGCAATAATTCAAAGTTAGTTTTAAAAAAAACAGGGACAGAGGGATAATAAATGGAATATTTAGATTTAATTTTTCAGGAAACATATAAGATTTTATTTTTACTGGTGCCAGTTTTAGTATCTGTCGCGATGATTGTTTGGTTAGATAGAAGGGTTTGGGCTTTTGTTCAAAAAAGACAAGGTCCAAATGTAGTAGGTCCATTTGGCTTACTTCAATCTTTAGCTGATGCGCTTAAATATATTTTTAAAGAAATAATTATACCTGCTAGCTCAAATAAAATAATTTTCATTTTAGCACCAATTATTACAATGACCCTTGCTTTGATAGCTTGGGCTGTGATTCCTTTTGGTGTTGATCAAGTTCTAGCTGATATTAACGTAGGAATTTTGTATATATTCGCTGTTTCATCATTAGGTGTCTATGGAATAATAATGGGTGGATGGGCTTCAAATTCTAAATACCCATTTTTAGGTTCAATAAGATCAGCGGCACAAATGGTTTCTTACGAGGTATCAATAGGTATAATAATTATAAATGTCTTATTGTGTGTAGGCTCATTAAATTTAAGTGACATAGTACTTGCTCAGAAGGACATGTGGTTTGTTATTCCACTATTTCCAATGTTTGTAATTTTTTTTATTTCAGCATTAGCAGAAACAAACAGACCACCTTTTGATTTACCTGAAGCAGAGGCAGAATTAGTTGCAGGATATCAAACGGAGTATTCTGGAATGATGTACGCAATGTTTTGGTTAGGAGAGTACGCAAATATTCTATTAATGTGTGCTTTAGGATCAATCTTATTTTTAGGAGGGTGGCTGTCTCCGATTGAGCTCTATCCATTTAACTTAATTCCAGGAGCTCTTTGGCTAATTTTTAAGATATTATTTTTATTTATACTTTTTGCGTTGGTAAAAGCCATTGTACCAAGATATAGATATGATCAGCTTATGAGACTAGGTTGGAAAATATTTTTACCATTATCTTTAACTTATGTTGTTCTAACTGCTAGTTATCTTTTTTATTTTAACCTTTTACCCACTAATTAAATGAAAATTTCTAGATTTTTAAAAACGATATTTATGACAGATTTTATTGGAGGGCTTTTTATTGCAACAAAAGAATTATTTAAATCAAAAAAAACAATAAATTATCCATTTGAAAAAGGCAAAATAAGTCCAAGATTTAGAGGCGAACATGCTTTAAGAAGATACCCGAATGGTGAAGAAAGATGTATTGCGTGTAAATTATGTGAGGCTGTTTGTCCTGCTCAAGCAATTACTATTGAGTCTTCTCAAAGATCAGATGGAAGTAGAAAAACAACTCGTTATGACATCGATATGATGAAATGTATTTATTGTGGTTTATGTGAAGAGTCTTGCCCTGTAGACGCAATAGTTCAAGGACCAAATTTTGAATTCTCCACAGAAACTCGTGAAGAGCTTTATTATACTAAAGAAAAACTTCTTGATAATGGAGACAGATGGGAAAATATTTTGGCAGCTAATATTAAGTCAGATAATCCTTACAGATAATTTATGATTGCGCATGCAATATTTTTTTACGCATTCTCTATAATTGCAGTGGTCTCAGCAGTCATGGTCACAGTATCAAAAAATACTGTCCATTCTGTTTTTTTTTTAATTTTAGATTTTATAAGTATATCCTGTCTTTTTATCATGATTGGTGCTGAATTTTTAGGAATGATAATGCTAATTGTTTATGTAGGGGCTGTAGCAGTATTGTTTTTATTTGTTGTAATGATGTTAAATGTTGCTCAACAAAAAAATCAATGGTTTATATCTAAAGAAAACTCCAATCACATACCAATTGGATTATTAATAAGTGTTATAATCTTTTTTGAACTTATAATTGTTATAGGTGGATGGAAATACAAACCCGACTTATTTGACCAAAGTAATTTATCAATAGTAAACGATGTTAGTAATACTCATTCATTAGGAATGGTTTTATATACAGACTATATTCACATCTTTCAAATTAGTGGAATGATACTACTAATAGCAATGATAGGAGCTATTGTTCTTACTTTTAGACAAAGAGAGGGTGTTAAAAAACAAAGTTATTTGAAACAAATTTCTAGAGAAAGAGCTGAGGGTGTAGAGGTTGTAGAGGTTGCTTCTAATAGAGGAGTAAAAATAGATGATTGAAATAGGTTTAGGACATTACTTAACATTGGGTGCAGTTATTTTTAGTATTGGAATAATTGGAATTTTTTTGAATAGAAAAAATATTATTGTAATACTTATGAGTATAGAACTCATATTATTAGCTGTTAATATTAACCTAGTTTCGTTCTCAATGTATTTGGGTGATTTGACTGGACAAGTATTTACTTTATTTATATTAACTGTTGCTGCTGCTGAAGCAGCAATCGGTCTTGCAATCATAGTTGTTTATTACAGAAATTCAGGAACAATTCGTGTTGAGGAAATAGATAAATTAAAAGGGTAGAATGGAAATTTCAATAATAGCTTTACCATTGATAGCCTCAATAATATCTGGATTTTTTGGAAAATTTATCGGTGATCGAAATTCTGAAATAATTACAAGTTTATTGGTATCGATATCGGCTATTTTATCAGCTCTAGTTTTATACGAGGTAATAGTCAATCAATATCAAGATAACATCACAATAGCTACCTGGATAAGCTCAGGATCATTAAACGTTAATTGGTCGATGAAGATTGATGCATTATCAGCCGTAATGTTGGTTGTAGTAACATCTGTTTCTGCACTTGTTCATATTTATTCAATTGGTTATATGTCACATGATCCTCATAAGCCAAGGTTCATGGCTTATTTATCATTATTTACTTTTGCGATGTTAATGTTGGTAACTTCAGATAATTTCATTCAATTATTTTTTGGTTGGGAGGGTGTTGGTCTATGTTCTTATTTTTTAATAGGTTTTTGGTTTAAAAAAGACTCTGCAAATAAAGCAGCAATTAAGGCATTTGTTGTTAATAGAGTTGGAGATTTCGGATTTGCTCTAGGTATTTTTTTAATATTTTATTTATTCGGAACAGTAAATTATTCTGAGGTTTTTCAGCAAATTCCAAACATTACTGAAAAAAATCTAGTTTTTTTAGGTATCGAAATTAATGCGATAGATTTGATTTGCTTACTTTTATTTATTGGTGCCATGGGTAAATCAGCTCAAATTCTACTTCATACTTGGTTACCTGATGCCATGGAGGGTCCAACACCTGTGTCAGCCTTAATTCATGCGGCAACTATGGTTACAGCAGGTGTTTTTCTTGTTGTTAGATGTTCACCAATTTACGAATATTCTGAATTCGTATTAAATATAATTACTGTAATTGGTATGAGCACAGCTTTTTTTGCTGCAACTGTTGCTTTGGTTCAAAATGATATAAAAAAAATAATAGCCTATTCTACATGTAGTCAATTAGGTTATATGTTTTTTGCTACTGGAGTGGGTGCTTATAACGTAGCAATGTTTCATTTATTTACTCATGCTTTCTTTAAAGCTTTATTATTTTTGGGATCTGGTTCAGTCATCCATGCATTTAAAGATGAGCAAAATATAAATAATATGGGAGGAGTATGGAAAAAATTACCTTACACTTATTCATTAATGATTATTGGAACGTTGGCATTAACTGGCTTTCCTTTGCTATCAGGTTTTTATTCTAAAGATGCTATAATAGAATTCGCATATCTTAGAGGTAATACAACAGGTTATTATGCTGCTGGAATTGGGATTTTTACTGCATTTTTAACTTCTATTTATTCTTGGAGGTTAATATTCAAAACTTTTCACGGTGATTATAATAATAAAAAGATAAAAATTGAGGATACTCATGAGTCTCCTATGGTTATGTTGATACCTCTAGTCCTACTTTCTCTGGGTGCTATATTTGCAGGATTTATTTTTAAGGATTTGTTTATTGGTAACTATGGTTTGAACAATTTTTGGAAAGACTCAATATTTTTTCTAAAACCATTGAGTAATGAACACCCACCATTATGGTTTTTATTATTAACTCCAATACTAGTAATTTTATCTATACCAACAGCGTATTATCTATTTATTAAAAATAAAAATTTACCAGAACAAATTGTAAAAAATAACAAACCCTTATACCTATTTTTATTAAATAAGTGGTATTTTGATGAATTATATGAAGTACTATTTGTAAAATCATCAAAAAAATTTGGATTATTTTTGTGGAAGTTCTTTGATTTGAAGATAATTGATGGTTTTGGGCCTGATGGTATCTCTGCTATTATCAAAAGATTTTCAGTTAAAGCAAATAAATTTCAAAGTGGATTCATTTATCAATATGCGTTTGTTATGCTTCTTGGATTTTCTGCTTTATTAACTTTTCTAATTGTTAGATAATGAATTTTCCTATTCTTTCTTCATTGATTTTATTACCGACAGTAGGTGCTTTTTTTTTATTTTTTACAAGAAGTAACAAGCAAAATAATTTTACTGTAAAATACGTCGCATTGTTTACTTCTTTTGTAAATTTTCTTTTATCAATATATTTGTGGATACTTTTCGATCATACGACCTCAGAGTTTCAATTTGTAGAACAAAGAATTTGGATTGAGGATTTTATAAATTATAAAGTGGGTGTTGATGGAATTTCAATTTTATTTATTTTACTTACAACATTTATTACTCCACTTTGTATCTTATCAGTAAATAATTCAATCAAAGAGAGATTAAGTGAGTTTTTAATTGCAGTATTAATTATGGAGTCTTTCATGATAGGAGTATTTTGTTCTTTAGATCTTGTTATTTTTTACTTATTTTTTGAGGCTGGTCTGATACCAATGTTTTTAATTATTGGGATATGGGGTGGGGCTAGAAGAGTTTATTCTGCATTTAAATTTTTTCTTTACACTTTACTCGGGTCAGTATTAATGTTGGTTGCAATAATTACTATATATTGGTTAACCGGGACAACAGACGTAATTGAACTTTATAGTTTAGGCATCGAGGCTAAATATCAAAATTTGTTATGGCTTGCTTTTTTTAGTTCTTTTGCAGTCAAAACTCCAATGTGGCCAGTCCACACTTGGTTACCAGATGCTCATGTTGAAGCTCCAACAGCAGGATCAGTTTTATTAGCTGCAATTTTATTAAAAATGGCAGGTTATGGATTTATAAGATTTTCATTAGGACTATTTCCTGTTGCATCAGAAGTTTTTACTCCACTAATTTACACATTGAGCGTAATCGCAATTATTTTCACATCTTTTATCGCCTTAATGCAAGAAGATATGAAAAAACTTATTGCGTATTCCTCTGTTGCTCACATGGGATACGTTACTTTAGGTATTTTTACCATCCAACAACAGGGTATTGAGGGAAGTATAATTCAAATGATAAGTCATGGATTAGTTTCTGCTGCACTTTTTTTGTGTGTTGGTGTTGTTTACGATCGGATGCATTCAAGACTTATTGATACTTATGGTGGAATCGTAAATATCATTCCAAAGTATTCTGTCTTATTCATGTTATTTACTTTGGCAGCTTTGGGTCTTCCTGGCACTAGTGGGTTTGTAGGTGAATTTTTAATATTGATGGGAGCATTTAAAGATAACTTTTTAGTTGCTGTTATTGCTAGCATTGGAGTAATTATTGGCGCAGCTTATATGCTTTGGTTATACAAAAGAGTGATATTTGGAAAATTAATTAATAATGACTTAAAAAAAATGATAGATTTGAATAGATCGGAGTCAATTATATTAACTTCTTTGGCTATACCAACTTTGTTTTTTGGTTTTTATCCAGATCCTTTGATTAATACAATAGAGGTATCTATTTCAGATTTGATAGAAACATACAACTTTAGATTAGCGAGCAAGATATAATGACAAATCTGCAATTAGTTTTTCCAGAGATTTTTTTATCCTTATCAATAATGTTTCTACTTATATTAGGTGTTTTTAAAAAAAATAGCTCAAAAATAATCCAAAATTTATCATTAGTAGTCTTACTTGTTACAGCAGTCATAACATTTAATGAAACAGTTGGTATTAAAGAAGTTAAATTATTTAATAATAGTATAATTATAGACTATTTATCATCATTGATGAAAATTGTTACGCTGCTAGCCACTTTTTTAGCTTTAATCATTTCATCAAATTATTTAAGAAATTTTAAAATTTTTAAGATTGAATATCCAATACTAATATTAAGCTCTGTTTTGGGAATGATGATTATGATTAATTCTAATGACTTGATTGTATTCTATATGGGTCTAGAGTTACAATCTTTAGCATTATATGTTTTGGCCACTTTTAATAGAGATCAAATAAAATCTTCAGAAGCTGGACTAAAATATTTTGTACTAAGCGCATTATCTTCCGGATTACTTTTGTATGGATGTTCACTAATATATGGATTTACTGGATCAACAAATTTCAATGTGATTGCAAATCAACTAGGCTCTAGTGAATATGCTATTACCTTCGGAATTGTTTTCATCTTAGTTGGGTTAGCGTTTAAAATCTCGGCTGTGCCATTTCATATGTGGGCCCCGGATGTTTATGAGGGCTCACCAACATCTGTAACTTTGTTTTTCACAATGGTACCAAAAGTTGCAGCTTTAACTGTATTTATTAGATTTTTATATGTACCTTTTTTAAATTTAATTGATCAATGGCAAATGATAATGATATTTCTCTCTATTGCTTCAATGCTTTTTGGAGCAATTGCTGCAATAGGTCAAACCAATTTAAAAAGATTAGTAGCTTACAGTTCTATAGGACACGTGGGTTATGCTTTAGCAGGTGTTGCAACGGGCACAAATGAAGGAATGCAAAGTTCAGTAATATACATAATTATTTATATATTAATGAATTTAGGATTATTTTCTTGTTTGCTAATGATGAAAAGAGAAAATCAATACTACGAAAAAATAGAGGATTTATCGGGATTATCTAAAAATCATCCGATGTTAGCTCTATCACTGATGATTATATTGTTTTCACTGGCAGGCATACCACCTTTAGCTGGATTTTTTGCTAAATTTTATGTTTTCAAATCAGTAATAGAACAATCAATGTATTTTTTGGCAATCGTGGGTTTATTATCAACAGTGGTTGCTGCTTTTTATTACTTAAGATTAATTAAAATCATGTATTTTGATAAAGAAAAAGAAAAATATGACACGGATCATGGATTGTGGTTAAAATTTTCATTAACATTCTCAACATTATTAATTTTAGTTTACTTCATATTCCCTAGCCAACTTATTGAGGTAGTTTCTAGAATTAATATAATTTGATGAAGTTTAAAGTTTTTAGATATAAAAAAGTTAAGAGTACAAACAACATAGCAATAAGAATAATAAGAGAAACAAATCATAATTTTGGAATGATAATATCCGAAACACAAACTAGTGGTAAAGGTCAGTATGGGAGAAAATGGATTTCTTATAAAGGAAATATTTTAATATCCTTTTTTTATAAACTAAAAAAAATAAATTTATCAATGAAACAACTATCAAGAAAAAATTGTCTTTTAGTTAAAGAAGTAATTTCAAAATTTTATAAGCGCAAAATAGTTTATAAATCACCAAATGATTTATTGATTAATAAAAAAAAGATTTGTGGTATTTTGCAAGA
>CACCBF010000005.1 GCA_902544135.1 uncultured Pelagibacteraceae bacterium
ATATAAGTCAAAAAATATATTTATTATATTAATATCTATATCGTTTTTTCCTTTAATTTTTTTCATTCATAATTTTTTTGAGTTCTCAGACCCTACAAAAATACTCTTTACACAAAATAACATAGCAGAAAAAAATTTTGTCAATTTTTTAAAAAATTCTAACTTGTCATTTTCTTTTTCTAACATACTTGAATTTTTTTTTAATTTGGGAATTCCATTAAACTACTTTGATAATTTTCCTGTTTCGCTGGGTATAGGTTTTTTTATTTGTGTAATTTTTTCAAAATTCAATTTTTCTAAAGAATATACCCTTGTTATTTGTTTAATTCTAATAAATCTTATATTCTATAGATTTGGAATTGATCACAATCACTCTAGAAACTATATTCTAATATATCTAATAATCATCTATTTATTTTTACAAAATAAAATCAGTTATAAAAAACAGATTAAGTTTGTTTTATTATTACAGCTAATAATTACGCAAATTTCTTTCGTATATTTCAATTCTGAAATATATATGAAAAAAAATTACAATAATATTTCTTATAATTATATAAATGAAGATTTAATACTCAGAAATTTTAAAAATTTAGAGGAGACTATAATAATCACTGAAATTGATGGAAATTTATTTAAAAAATATGACTTCATAAATATCGATTATTTTAATTTTGAAAAAAAATTTTTCTTTGAAGAAATTATAAATACTTTGGAATTTAGTGATTATAGAAATATATATCTAATATTCAAAAGTGATAATTTTTTTAATCCAATAAGCAAATATAAAATAAATGAAATTGAATTAGTAAACAATACCAGGAACCCTTTCAAGAGATCTAAAAGAAAATTTAATATATATAAGATACCAAAAAAAAACTTAGCAAATCTTAATTTTTAAATTTAATTTATAAGCGTTAAAAGCTTATCTATCCTATTTTTCCATGTGTGATTTGATAGAACCTCATTAAATGCCTCTTCAATTTTATCATTATAATCCGATGTATTATTTAAATAGAAACTTAATTTTTCTTCAAGATCATCCCCTTTATCATTTAAAAAAACAAAAAAATTCTTTTTAAAAATATTTGTATAAAGATTAGAATTTTCACAAAAAATTAAACTTTTAGATAACATGCACTCAAAATATCTAGGAGAGATTAAACCAACTGGCGATGGTGAATTTATAACTATTTTTGATCTTTTAATAAATTCAGCATAATCATCATAACTGAATAGTCTTTCTCCTAATATCCATTTTAACATTCTGCCTTTGATTGTACGTGGTACAGAATTCCAAATAATATCATACTTTTTAAATTTTTTTTTTTTCAAAATTCGCTGGTCAAGCAACGTATGATATATCTGATTTAAACAATCTAATCTAAAATTACTTTGATAAGCATGTTTATATTGATTTTGTAAAACCCCTGAAAAAAATAAATCAATATCCTTTTTTTCATCTTTATATAAAAATCTTTCTTTATGGCATGCGAATGGCCAAAATATAAATTTTAAATTAGTTAGTTTTCCGTATTTCTCGACTTCATGATGATGACTTAACACAAAATCAAATTTAATATTTTTAATATATTTTAGTTTTCTCTCTAAATTAACGTATTCTTTATTTAGGATTAAAATTTTAGGTATTTCTAAATTTTTAAAAGATAAATCATCCATTAATGAAATTGAATTTGAATTATCATCATCTGATAACCAATTGTGGCCAAAAACAATTGCATCTGGATTAAAACTAGATTTTTTAATTATGTCTTCTAAATTATCTTTAATATTAAAATCTTTATAGCCAGGGCCATAGTTATATAAATTACTGTTATTCGATAATTCATTAATTACATCTTGTTGATATGATGATGAAACATATTGATTGTTAAAAATCTTCGAAATATTCCTAGATAAGTAAACTATTTTTAACATTTAATTTTAATAGGGATTGATAAAAACTTTGTTAATTAATTTAATCAAATATTTATGCCTTCTTAAATTCTTTAAATAAGAATTAATATTTACATTTTCTAAATTTTCGTAATATTCTATAAAATAATAATTAATTATAGATTTTATAAAACTTTGTTTAACTGGTTTAGGATTAATTTTGCTGGTTTCACTAAAAATAGAATACATCAATTTAATATAATTCATCTCAGCGATCTCCGATTTTAAATAGTGATCATAACCATAAACATTAATTTTTTTAGAAATTTTTGCCAAAAATACGAGTACGCATAGTGCCGACCCAAGATCTAATTGCTCTTCATCATTATGAAAGTTTATCAATAACTTTGAATTATTTAATTTTTGAAAAATATTCTTAGCATTATCTGAAATATCTTTATCTATCATCAATTCTTGATCGATTTCATTTTGACCTTCCCAGTAGGAAAAAGTTTTTTTTTTATTCTTTTCATAACCGTTTAAAATTAAAATCGTCTTTTTGAAATTTTTTTTCATTTTTTTTTTTGCCTTAAAATCTGCTGTTATGCCAAAAAAATTATCTTTTTCGTAAATTATTTCATCTATGTCTGTCTTGTCTTTGAAATAATAATTAACAAAAAAAGTTGGCAGTTCAAAATTTATTTCATTTTTATATTTATTAAAAGATTTTCCTCTACAAATTAAGTTTATCTCATCAAAATTTATTTGAGGATCTATTACTTCAAAGTTTTTATTTTTTTCTTCAAATAAAAAAAAATTCTTTTTTTTAAAAATTTTTTTTCCCATAATTAATTTTAAAAAATATTTTGGTACTAAATGAAATTGTAATAGAATAAATAAACAGTTAATAAAGTTTTTAAAACTCAAGAACATAAAATTATATAAGTTTATTTTTTACTTTAAATATGAAACCATCAAATTTCTTATCATAATTTTTTTTAGTTAAATTTTTATAGGCTGAAGTTATATACATTGTATTTTTTCTGTACTTATCTATAACACATTTTGTTAAATTTTTAGCTTTAAGCTTAATTGAACCTAAGCATTTACCTTTCATGTCATAGCAATTCACTAAAGAGCTACCAAAAAAACATATCCATAATCTCTTTTTCTTTTTATCAAAAAACATTCCATCTGGTTTTTGGTTTTGTTTAAAAATTTTAAATTTTTTTTTTTTTACAAAAGAGTTAGTTATTTTACATTTATAAGTAATTTGTCTTGATGTATCGTTAAAAAAAAAATCTTTATCATCAATAAAAACTGGGCCGTTAGGTGTATTTATATTACCAAATATTTTTATAGCTTTAGTCATTGATTTATATTTACAAAATAATCCACCTCTAAACTTTTTTTCTTCATCTAAAACCCCAAACCAAAGATTTCCATGGTTATCAATAGACCCATCATTTGTTCTCAAGCCTTTCTTGGAATTTATCTTTATTAAATTTGAAATTTTTCCATCTAACAAAGAATAATTTATAATTTCATTTTCTAAACCAATAATAAGATCTTTTTTGTAATAAGACAAAAAACCTAAAAATTGCTTAAATTTTTTTTGTTTAATTTTTTTATTGATTAAATTTAGTATAAGTAGTTTTTTTTCATATATATCAATCCACGCAAGATTATTTTTTGAGACCAAAATGGGGCTTTCTGCCAAGAAAAAAGCTTTTTTTGTAATTTTTATAATTTTATTTTGAATCAATTTTATAAAAGCTTTTAAACCATTTTATATAATCTTTTAAACCTACTTTTAATTTTATTTTCGGTTTAAAATTATACTCTTTTTTAATCTTTGTTATATCTGAAAAAGTTTTTAACACATCTCCTTTTTGAAGTTTATCAAATTTCTTTTTTGATTTTTTTCCTAAATATTTTTCTATCTCATTTATATAAGTTTTAAGAGATATTGGATTACCACTTCCAATGTTATAAATTTCATGATTATTATTTTTTTTACTTTTTATAATCTTATAAATTGCATTTACAACATCATCTATATAAGTAAAATCTCTAGAATGAGAGCCTTTGTTAAATACATTTATTTTTTTATTTTTCAAAATATTATTTACAAATTTATAAGCAGACATATCTGGCCTACCGTAAGGTCCATAAACAGTAAAAAATCTAAGTCCCGTACAATTTAAATTGAAATTAAGGTGATAAGAGTCCGCTATTAATTCATTACATTTTTTTGTTGTTGCATAAAATGAAATTGGTTTATTTGTATTAAAATTTTCTTTTAATGGATATTTTTTTGTATTCCCATAAACAGAACTTGATGAAGCGTAAATAAAATGTTTTACCTTAAATTGTCTTGAGGCTTCTATAAGATTATAAAAAGCTAATAAATTATTATCAAAATATGCTTTTGGATTAATTAATGAATATCTCACACCTGGTTGAGCTGCCAAATGTATAACTTTTTTAAATCTGTGTTTTTTAAATAAAATTTTTAACTTTTTTGAATTTTTGAGATCTAATTTTATAAAATTAATATTTTTGTCTAAGTGAATTTTTCTATTTTTTTTTAACTTAATATCATAATAAGGATTAAAATTATCAACAGCAATAATTTTTTTTATATTTTTTTTAGTAAGGTAGTTACTTAAATGAAAACCTATAAACCCTGCAGCACCAGTAATTAGAATTGACATTTATTTGTTAAAAAGAGTAGTTAATTATTTCGGTCAATTTATACTTACAATTAACTTTTAATAAAGTATAAAATTTTAAAAAATGTATTTTATAAAATCTTTTCTACTTATAACAACACGTTTTATTTATGCCAAATTGCATAAATTTTCTAACTTTGAAAATAGTAAGTTTTATCTTTTTTTTCATTTACTATGGATTTTTTTAATAGGCTCTAATCATGGTAAAAGATACAGATTATATTTAGGTGACAAAAAAAAAAATGAATTTAAAGAAATTAACTGGAAAATAAAAAAAAAGAATATCAAAAATATATACTTTTTAATTGGTGATTCGAATACAGAACATTTGGGTAGAAATTATTTAAATACAGATAATATAAATATTTTTTACACTATTTGGACTGGACCAACTCTTTTAATTAATTTTTGTAAATCAAAAATTGTTATGCAAAGAATATTATTTTTAACAAAATTTTTTATAAATTATCATGGCACAAACTCCAAGTTTCATTTTATTTTTTCATTTGGACAAATTGATATACGGACGATTTTTTATAACTTTTTGATTATAGAAAAATATTTTAAAAATTCAAAAACCATGATTAGTGAATATATAAACAACTTAAATGAAACTCTATCAATATTAAGAAATGAATTAAAAAGAAACAACAAATCATTAAAGTTAAAATTCTATTTTAAAGAAATTAATCCATCATCAGCAAGAAAAGGGACGACTCCAAAAAAGAATAAAATTATAGCAGCAAATAAAAAAATGGTAGAACCAATTTTTGGAAGTTTAAAACAAAGACAAAAATGGAGAAATGAACTTAATTCTAGCATCTTAAAAAATAAAAAAAAGAAATATGAATTTTTACATAATTTAAAAGAAATTACTAAAAAAAGAAAAGATATATTTAATAATAAATTAGGAGATGGCAACCACCTAACAAATTCTAAATTAATTATTAAATTTCAGAAAAAAATAATTTATAAAAAATAAGTTTTATGAAAAAAAATATTGAAAAAAAAATTTTGAATATTATTGAAAAAATTTGTAACTTGAAAAAAGATAGCTTAACCACATCGGTTAAAATAGAAGAAATCAAAAAATGGGATAGTCTCAATAATATAAGAATTTTCATTGAAATAGAAAAATTAACAAAAAAAAAAATAAGACCTAAAGAAATTCATAAAATTAAGAAGATAAAAGATATTATTTTGATATTTAATAGATAATAAATGAATAATTTTTTTAAAATTTCAAAAAATATTGGTTTAAAATTTGCAAAAAAATCCAGAGATCAAAATCCACTTCATATAAATGAAATTTATGGTCATAATTCTATGTACGGAGAAAATATTTGTCACGGTGTCCTAGTAATTCTAAATTTTTTGAAAAGTAATAAAAAACTTTTAAAAAAAAATTTTTCTAAATTAAGTATAAATTTTAAAAACCCTGTTTTTTATAATAAGAAAATTTTGATTAGAAAAATAAATAAAAACAAATATCTATTAATACAAGATAGAAAAAAAATCTTAGAAATATTTTATGACTCACACAAAACAAAATATAATTTAAAAAAAAAAGATTTAAAAAAATTGATAAAATTCAAGAAAAATAATTTTTATTTTGAATTTAATAATAAATTTAGAAAAATTGAAACTTTATTAATGTTATTATCTCGATATGCAGGAATGATTTATCCAGGAAATAATTGTTTAATAAACAAGATATGTATTAAAATTGAAAATAATAAAAACGATTCAAATAAAATAAAGATTTTTTCAAAAAAAATAAGTCCAAATTATCCTATTATTGAAAATTATCTTATATATGAGAATTATAGAATAGATTTTGAAACCATAGAAAGAACATCCCTAAAAATAAAAATTGAAAAACCAAATAAAGAATTAATGAAAAAAGTCAGAAATATAAAAGAAAATATTTTAATAATTGGAGCTGGGTCAGGTATAGGATATGATATGTTAACTTTATTATTAAATAATAGAAAAGTAAAAGTTTTCGCAACTTTTTATAAAAATGTAATTCATATTAAAAAAAAGAGATTAAGTATATTGCGTATAGATGTAAATAAAGATTTAGAAAAAATAAATAAAATAATAAAAAAAAATTCACCGATCTTAATTTACTATTTTGCTACTTGCAAAATCTCACTTGAAAACAATACAAACAAAAAAAATGAATTTATAAAATATTATCTAAGATTTCCTGAAAAAATTTTAAATGCAAATAAATTAAATAATATTAAACTTTTTTACCCCTCAACAACATTTATCACTGAAAATTCAAAATCTTTTTACTCTAAAATAAAACTAGAAGCTGAACAAAAGTTTAACAAATTTCGAAATGTATCTATTTATAGAATTCCTGAAATAAATACTAAACAAAATTTAAGTATCCTAGATAGAAATTTAAAAAATTTTAGGTACTATCTAAATAATAATACTGACTTACAAAAAAAAATTTTTTTTATTAAATAGAATTTATGAAATGGAAATTTAATAATGACCAATTTTTGAGAAAAAAAATCAAAGAACTTAAATCAATTAAAAAAAAAGAATTTAAATCAAAATTTGATGATTTAATGCATATAATTACTCATTATAACTTAAATGTTGATCAAAATTTCGAAATTATAAATTTCATTAATAAAAATTTAAAACTTATTCATAAAGATTCTAATTTTAAGAAAATGAAAATATTAGTTTTAACTAATCATTTCTTTGAATATTTTAAGGATGAAATCATTTTAAATGGCTTTCATAGAAATTTACTTTTAGATTTAGATTTCGCTGAAATTGACAACTATAATATAAGTGAAATTTACAAAAGAAAAAATATTAAAAAAGATCACTATGATTTGATTTTAATTTCAATTTTTCCCAATTATTTCGATGAATTAAAATTAGATTATTTTAAATTTTATACAAATATAATTAAAAGTATTAAAAATTTTAGTGATAAGAAAATTGTTATTACAGATATACCCTCATTAAGCAAAAATGTATTTGAAAGTAATATAATCAATAAATTAAATGATAAGATAAATAAATTTTTGGAAAAAAATGATTGTCATTTGTGGGGAATAAATAAATTAATTAAACGTTACGGAGAAGAATTTATACATGATAGGGAATTTTTTTTTGATAATAAAATTTTCTTCAATCCAAGAAATATAAAAATTATTTCTGATAATTTTTGTTCAATAATTTCCCATATTAGTTTTTCATCACCTAGAGCTATAATTACAGACTTAGACAACACCTTTTGGAAGGGTATCTTGGGTGATGATGGAATAGATAAAGTTGATTTTTCTACAGGTAACTCTTTAACTGAACCTTTTAATATCTATCAAAATTTTTTAAATAATATGTACAATAAAGGTATATTTATAAATATCGCTTCTAAGAACGACTATGACTATGTAAAGAAGGCTTTTTTAAAAAGAAATTTCAAAATAAAATTTAATAATTTTACATGTAAAAAAATAAATTGGAATAAGAAGTCAGAAAATATTTATCAAATAGCTAAAGAACTTAATTTATCATTAGATAATATATTATTTATAGATGATAATAACTCTGAGAGATTTGAAGTTTTACAGTCTTTAAAAAAAATAAAAGTTATAAATTTTAAAAATATCAATGATTTAATCACTAATATAGGTGATGCTAATTACTTTGGTAATACACAAAAAAATAAAATTAATAGATCGAAGAGTGTTCAGATATTAAAGAAATATCAAAAAGATAAATCAAAATTTAATAATTATAATGATTTTTTAAAAGATTTAAAAATGAGATGTATTGAAAGTCCTTTTTCAGAAAAAAACTCAGAAAGACTATCTGAAATGACTTATAAAACTAACCAATTTAATTTTACTTTCAAAAGATATAATAAAGATGAAATAAAAAAAATTATCAAAAGTAATAATTTAGCATTTAGCTATAAATTAAGAGATAGATTTATTGATCATGGAATTATAGCATCAATTAATATTCAAATTCACAAAAATAAGTCTGCTACTTTGGACTCCTTTGTTATGTCTTGTAGGGTTTTCGATAAAGATTTGGAAAATTTTATTTTATTATCAATCAAAAAAAAATTAATTAAATTAAATATAAATAAAATAAATACTTATTTTATTAGAACTGACAGAAATAAAAGATTTTATGATTTTTATAAAAATTTTAATTTTGAAAAGGTCAAATCAACAAAAAACAAAGATTTTTACTCAGCAAGAATTAATAGTATAGATGAAAAGGAGCATTTCATCAGTAAAGTTACATCTTAAAATAAAAGTTATTTGAAATTAAAACATCAATACAGCTTATTATAAATTATATTTGCTATCTCCTCATAGCCATCTGCTGTGTAATGGCCAAATTTCCCAAAAGGAAAAAATAATAATGGATTATCGAGTTTTTCGAAAAATTCTTTATAAATATCAATATAATAAATTTGATTTTTATTTAATAATCCAATTATTTTTTCTTTACAGAAATTCATCTGATTTTCAAATCTATAATAAGAAGGTAGATATATAAAAATTAAATTTGAATTTTTTTCAGTAAGTTCGGTATCTAGTTTTTTGATGATAGAAATAAATTTGTCTAAGTTTTCTTGCTTACAATTTTTATAATTTTGCACATAATTAGAAGTGATCAAGATATCTCTTAAATTTCCAAATTTTAAAATTTTAAATAAATTTATTTTTTTTTTATTTTTTTTTGTATTACTGATATTTTTGTTTAAATAATTTTGAAGATATACATCAATTTTTGTTTGTTTATTTTTAAGATTTTGAACAAAATTTTTATTAATATAGTTCAATAATATATCCGAATTAATCTCATTTCTTAAATTTCTTAAATCATTTCCTTCATAATAAAACCATAAAACATTTTTTGCTTTAAGTTCTCTTCCATATTCAACATAAGTAGCATATTCTAGCAAAGGTCCGTTAGCACCAAAACCAAGATTCACTACATTTTTATTTGATAAATTTTTTAAATTTTTTGCAAAACCTTCATCCTGATCTACACAGGCTCCATGAGCAAATGAGTCTCCAATAATTAAAGTTTCTATTTCATTTTCATCCCAAACTGAATCATCATTAGAAAATCCAAATCTATCACTTATATATGTAGATACTTTTCCATTTTCATTACAATTGATTGTAAGAATATTTGAAATTCCCGCTAAAGGAAAAATTTTTTCACCATTTATCAATATTCCATCAGTTGAAATAAACTTTGTTGGTTTTACGATCAATCTAGACTCAATTCCATCTTTTTTAAAATCATGATGCACCTCTATCATTGATCTTTCGTCAAATTTTATACCTACATTATTTGCTAATTTAACTTTATTTCTAAATTCTAAGTCTACTCTCTTTTGTTTTGTTTTTTGTAAAATATTAGATATCTCTAGAAAAGACTCAATTAAATATAGAGCTAATAAAAATGAAATAAATGAAATTATATAATTAACATAAGTTAATTTCATTTTAATTTAATTTTTTTAAATCGGAAGGGTAATCAATTGAAATTGTGTCTGACAACTCAACCATCCTTACTTTATAACCTAATTCCAAAAATCTATTTATTTCAATATCTTCTATTTTTTCAAACTTTGTTTTTTTTGTTTTACCAAAAATCTTTAAGAATTTTTTTGGTATAGAATAAATACAAATTTGTTTATAAAAAATTTTATTATTTAAATTTTTATTATTTGGTATTGGTGCTCTACTCATATACATTAAATTTTGATATTTATCAAAAACAACTTTAGGTACTTGAGATTTATATCCATCCTTGTAACTTTTAACTTTACACATGCCATTGTAAATTTTATCTTTATTTTTTAATCCCAACTTAATAATTTTTTTTATATCCTTTGGCTTAATTTTTGGCTCATCACCTTGAACATTTATGTAAAGATCTGCAGGAATTTTTTTTGAAAAGTCATACATCCTATCTGTACCAGTTTTACATTTCGATGAAGTCATTTGATAATTCATTGAATATTTTAAACATATATTCTTAATGCGTATATCATCTGTTGCTATAAAAATATTTTTCCTATTTACAGCCTTTATGCACTGTCGCCAAACATGATAAATCATAGGCTTACCTTTAATAAGTGCCAAAGGTTTGCCTGGAAATCTCGATGATTTGAAACGAGCTGGTATTACAATTACAAACTTGAGTTTTTTCATATCAAAATAAAAAATTAAAATTTTGATTCTTTATTAACATATCATATTTGCCCCTGAATTTAATCAACCCTTTATCTAAAACAATTATTTCATCACAATTTTTTAAATTACTAGTCTTGTGTGAAATCAAAATTTTCGTTTTATCTTTTAATGAGAAAATCGTATTTAATACTCTTTCCTCTGTAAAACTATCTAATGCATTTGTGGCTTCATCAAAAATTAAAAAATTCGAATTATTGTATAAAGCTCTTGCGATACCTATTCTTTGCTTCTGGCCCCCAGATAAATTTGAACCTCTGTCACCTACAAAGGTATTTTCTTTATTACTTAAACCATTAATGAACTCTTTGATTTCAGCTATTTTGGTAACTGAATCAAATAAATTTTGATCATAAGTATCCTTGTTTAATATAATATTATTTTTAATACTGTCATTTGTTAAAAAACAATTTTGAGGAATATAGCTGAAAATTTTTCTATAACTTTGGATTAAATTTGTATTTATTTTTTTACCGTCAACAAAAATCTCTCCTTTTTTTGGAATCAACAAACCTAATATGATATCAATAAGAGTAGTTTTGCCAGCTCCACTTGCACCAATTATTCCATAACAATTATTTTTTTTTATTTCCAAAGATAAGTCTTCAAATATATTTTTATTATTATTAGAATAATTAAATGTAACATTTCTCAAGGTAATATTTTTATTAAATTCTATAGGAGATATTTTTTTATAATCTAAATTATAGTTAAGATTATCAATTTTATAACTTTTAATCATCTTTTCAATTACAAGAGTATTAAATTTTAAATCTGAAAAACTTTTAAATATATTTTGTAAAGGCGGTATAGCTCTTAAGAAAAAAAGACCAAGTATTGCAAAAGTGGGAATAAGCTTATTTAAAGAAGAATTTTCTGTTAGTAAAAAAATAATTGTAATTACCATAATACCAACAAAAAAAACTAATTCTAATAGATATCTTGGTAACATTGAAATTACTGCAAAATTTGTCATTATTTCTGATAATTTTTTTGCAGTACTTCCAAAATTATTTTGGAGTTTTTTCTCGAGATTAAATGCTTTTATTTCTTTAATTCCATCAAAAATATTTTTTACTATAAAAAATCTTTTTTCATTAAATTCGAACCTTTCGCTACCAATTTTTTTCAAATAATTAGATAAAAACTTAAAAATTATTAGATATGGAACTGATACAAGAAATATGGCAAAAATTATTCTTTTATCAGAAAACAAGAAGACTAATAAGATAACAAAAAATATATAAGTTAAACTTGAAAAAAATATAATTAAAGAATTAAAAACTTTTTGAACTAAAATATTTGTTTCATCTAGTACATCTTTAGTCAATGATGAACTATTTTTATTTAAAAACCATTCATAATTATTCGAAAGATTGCTAGAGAGAAGATCAAAACTATATTTAAATGATTTTGAATAGACATAATTATTTTGATACCAAAGTACAAATACTTTTAAAAAAATATGTAGTGAGAAAACTATTATTGAAATAACTATTAATAAAATTAGAATTAAATTTAAATCATTGCTATTGATTATATTTTGTACTAATTGATAGAATTTATTTTTTTCTAAAAGCACAGGATCTGTTATGAGTGCTAAAATTGGAAATATAGATAAAATTCCTAATAACTCAAATATTGTTGAAATTGTGATAACAAGATAAAGTTTAGTCAAATTCCATTTTTCTTTTTTTGGAAGAAGACTTAAAATTTTTTTAAAAAGCTTCATGAGATTTTAATTGTTTACAAGTAGAAAACATATAATAAAAGGCATATTTATGACTAATAAAAGAAATTCTATAATTTTTAATGAAACTGGGGTAAAAAATAACAAATTTTATAATCTTAAAGTTATTTTAAGGAAATCAAAAAGTTTTCTAAAAGAAGTTCTGTCTCCAAAGATTAATGACTTTTATTCAACATTAAACTTCCTTAAATTTAGATTCAAAGTAAGTAAAAAAAAAATCAAAAAATTCAAAAATTTACATCAAAATGAAACAATTTTTTTAGTTGGTGCTGGACCTTCGCTTAATAATGAAAATTTAGATTTGTTAAATGATAAAATAGTAATTGCTTATAATTTTTCTTATCAGGCATTGACAAATATTAAACCAAAAAAATTCTATTCATGTGTTTCTGGAGCTAGAATTAATCCTGGTGAGACAATAGATAGAAGCCTATTTGATGCATCTTTTAGATTCCCTGGTGCTAAAGAGGATGAGCATTTAAATTTAAACGCTATAAAAGAAGATGATATTATTTTACCAGTGCCTTTTAAATTTTTTCTTTACAAATTTAAAGATGGTGGCACTGGTTTCTCCTTTGATATCTCTAAGGAATTTCGGCATAACGGCGGAAGCACTGGAATACTAAGCTGTGTTCAAATTGCAAAATATATGGGATCTAAAAGAATTGTTTTATTGGGTACAGATTTTGATTGTTCAGATAAGAACATTACCCATCATCATGATGTAAAATTTAGAAAAACGACACATTGGGATGATGATCTGGTAAAATGGTATCAATTGAAAAAACCAGAAATTTTTGAGTCTTTAAAAAAATTAAAAAAAATTCTAAATGATAATGAAATTGAATTTATCAATGCGTCTAGTAATACATCAGAAAAAATTTTACCAAAAATGAAATTAGAAGAAATTTGTTAAATTACCCTATATTTTTTTAAATGAATTCTTAATTGCATCTGTTAAAAATTGCGTATCCATTCCATACGCTATAAATCTAAAGTTATTTTTGATTAGGTCTCTAAAACTTTCATAATCTATTTTTGGCAAATGTATACCTTTAGTTACTTTTCTTTTCTTGCAAATTTTATCGATTATTTTTAATGCATCTGTAAATTTTTTATTACTAAAATCCCCTGATCTTCCCAATGAACCTGACAAGTCATATGGTCCTATCATTATTGTATCAATTTTTTTTTGACTTAGTATTTCGTCTAAGTTATTAACTGCATCAATATGCTCTATTAATGGAATTACTTTGACTTTCTTATTAAATTTTTTTGTATAATTTTTAAAATTTGCTCCATAATTAGATGCCCTGCAAAAGCTAAAACTTCTTGATCCCTCGGGAGGGAAATAAGATTGATTAATTATATTTTCGATGTCCTCTTCATTTTTAACCATTGGAGCAATTATACCATCTGCTCCTGCATCTAATGTTTTTTTAATTTCATTAGAGGAAAACGAAGATATGCGTATGTAAACTTTTTTTTTACTAGAGTGAATTATTGGAATTAATTTTTCAATATCTGAAATAGATATTGATGTGTGCTCCATATCAATCACTATCCATTTAATTTTTTTTTCTATTAATAATACCTCTAAAACGTACTGGTGTGGGATGGTAAGCCACGATCCAAGAGATAATTTTTTTTTCATTAAATATTCATTGTTAATAATGCAATTTCAGAATTAGATAATTTTTTATTCTTAAAGGTTTTATCAATACTTGCACTATTTCCATTCAATTGTTCAGGCTGTTTAGCTCTTACAGGTTGCTTGTCCAAACTTTCATCCATCAAGATTTTTTTATCTTCCTGATTACCCTTTAAAAAATTTTCTTTGTAAAGCGAAGAATAATGTTCGTAAATTTTCCTTCCCTCATCATCGTTTTCTTCAGCCCTCCTTATATTTTTCCATTCTGATTTTGGGAAATAAACATATAATGGGATAGTTTTCATCAAACCATCTATATCCTTAGAACTCAAATATGGCTTTGGCATTTTTAAGACCGAGGAAGATGTAGTGTGAATAGTTATGTGATCTTTATCAAGCCATCCATTTTTTACTGCTATCTTTTGTAAAACTGTTCCTCTATATGGGGTAAAAATACTTACAGTTATAGTATCATAACCTTTTATTTGTCTTACTAGTTCGACTGTTTCCATTACTAGTTCTCGGGTTTCTCCAGGAAAACCTATGATTAAATTTGCACTAAAAGCAATTCCAGATGCATGAATTGTTTTAAATGAATCAATTATCTGTTGATTTGATGGTTTTCTTAATAAAACTTTTTGTCTAAAATCTGGATTTCCACATTCGATACCAAATGAAATTCTATAAGCTCCTACTCTTTTTAGAGCTTTCAGGTAGTCTACCTTGCAATTTTCTGGTCTAGTATTAAACCAAAAAGGTATTTTAAACTCCTCATACATTTCACAAAACTCAAAAATTTCTTTTTTTGGTCTTGCTAAAAAACTATCATCCACAAAATATATAAATTCTGGACTGTATAATTTTTTTAAATCTAGAAGTTCTTTTCTCACATTTTCAATAGTTTTTCGTCTAAGGAAATCATGTGCTATATTTTCTTGCTTAACCTGAGTATTGTGCATTGGAGAGTTACAAAATGTACATTTATATGGACAACCTCTATAGGTCTCAACTGGGATGGTTTTAAATATTTTACCACCCATTGGTCTAAAAAACCTTCTAGGATCAAATAAGGAATAATCTGGTAAAGACACGTTAATATCGACAAGTTTATTTCGAGGATTTTTGTGTATTTTTCCACTGTCATCTTTAAACCAAGTACCTTTTAAAGTTTTTAAATCCTCTTTTTTTCTTACCGCTTCACAAACTTCAGCTAGCGTGATTTCTCCTTCACCTACAGCAATAAAATTAATCTGTTTAGTGTTTAAAACATATTCTGGATCAGCCGTTGGCAAAACACCACCTGAAATTTTAACACAATCATAATCCTTAATTACATCCATCATTTTAAGAGCTTTTATAAATGCATCTTCCACTATTGAATAAATAATTAAGTCTGGTTTAAATTCCAAAACTTTTTTTTTATAATCGCCGTACAAATCTGTTTTAATTGAAACTCCAAGATCATCTTCATCACTAAAATCTCTAGCTTGTAAATAAGTTGTTCTATTTTGAGGACTAGAATTTACTTCTTCTGGAATATAAGAGGTTGTATCAAAAAGTTCGACTACATATCCTTTTTTTTTTAATAAATCAGTAAATATAGCCATACTTAATGGTGGAACTAACATTAATGGTAAATTTGGATAGACCAACAAAACTTTAAAATTTCTTTTATCTTTTAACATCGTGCATACTCTTATAATAATTTTATTAACAAATCAAATTTACATTAACTCTTATCTTTTATTTTATCATTTATTAAATTTAATATACCTTCTCCGAGTTCAATGTAACCATCATTAATTAATTTTTTTGCTATTCTTGTCTTATATGAATAAGGAGTTATCTTGTAATGATCTTTTAGTATTTTTTTTTTATTAAACTTGATATTTATATCTTCTCCTAAAATTTCTTTAATAAGTTGTAGTACATTTTTGACTTTATAAGGTTGAGATCCAGTAATATTAACAATAACATTTCTATATTTATTTTGAATTAATTTACAACATAATTCTGCCGCATCAAAAATATGAATATATTCTCTTATTTCTTCTCCATTCCCTTGTCTTGTAATTTGCCTGCTATTTAAAGCCTCTTCAATTATATTTGAAATAAAATTGAATTTATTTGCTCTTGGACCATAAAGAGAACCAAACCTCATTATTACAAAATCTAATCCAAAAAATTCATTGTAGTTTTCTATTATTAACTCGGCAGCATGTTTTGATGATCTGTAAAAACCTCCTTGCTCACTATTAACATAAACTGTACTCGCATGAAGGTATTTTTTTATTTTATTTTTCAAACATGCTTGAAGTATATTTGCAGTACCAATAATATTTGACTCTAAAGTTTCTATAGGAAATTTTTTAGATTTTCCAATATCGGCCTCACCAGAAAAATTAAATACATATGAACAATTTTTAAGAACTTTGTTAACTTGGATTTTATTTAATGTATCTCCCAATATAAATTTTTGAAATCTATTTCTATATAAACTTTTTTTTATATCAAATATGAAAACATCATATTTTCTTTTAGTTAAAAAATCAGCTACATGGCTTCCTAAAAAACCTGATCCACCAAATATAACAATTTTTTTTGACATTATAAAAATTATAATTCTAAAATATCAATTTTAAACCTTTTTAAAACATCAAAAATTGATCTACTTTGATTGTCAACTGCATGAAAATTTAATTTATTTGTATTGAAAGAGATAGTTTTTTTTTTAAAAATTTTTTTTGCATATATTAATGAGCTACTTGCAAAACCAACCACACAAAAAACTTTTTTATTATTAATTAACATTTCTGTAATAAAATTTTTAGATAGAATATTTAGATTGTATTTTTTTAATATCTTTAATGTTGATTTTCTTATATTTGGATGAGTTTTGAGGACAATATCATAATTTGGAAATTTTTTTGAAATTAATTGTCTTGCTTTAATATAATATTGAATATTTTTTTTTAATTCGATTTTATTAGTTCTTGCGGGATCAAAATATTCATCAATATCATGCATCAAAAAAAGGATTGTTTTTTTTCTAAATTTTATAGTTTTAAATTTTTTAATAACTTTCAAAAATTCATTTTTAATATTAATGAAAGATTTATCAGAAATATGATGAGATTTTAAATCACCATTACAATCATTTATTAATTCAAATTTATTGTTAATTCTAAGAGGATATGAATAGTTAATATTAAAATAAAATAAATGATCATAATTTAAACAACGATAATATAAATAATTTAAAAAATCCTTTAACTTATTTCTCTTTCTGGCATTATCTAATAAACTATGTTTCATATAATCTCCCATGCCGTCTTCAAAAATAGAAATTTTAGCTTCATTAAATGATGAAAAAATTGTGTGTTCAAATAAATTAAATTTATACCTAATTAAAATTTCTCTAATCTCATAATTTTTAAATTTATTCATTAAGTCTTTTCGCAAAAATAAAGAATAATCTGGTGTTAATTTTTTAATCTGGTTAGATAAATTAATTACACTTTTATATCCTAAAGAGTTGGAAAATTTATGTATTTTTTCATAATTATTAATGTGAATATTTGAACTAGTTAAAACAACAATATTAAAATATTTTTTAAGATCCCCCCTTTTTTTTAAACAAGAGTGGGCAACAAATAATTGAAAAAGTGAGGATATACAAATAAGTCGTGCTAATTTTTTTTTTTTCATTAAATTGATGTCCAGCCACCATCAATCAATAAATTTATTCCTGTAATATACGATGCTTTATCTGAACTTAAGAAAATCGTAGCAGCTGTTATATCATTAGTATTAGCAAACCTTTTAATTGGAACTCTTTTTAAATAATTATTTTTAAAGGCTTGGCTTTGTGAATTTTTAGATCCTTTTACATGACCAAATATACCACCAGGACAAATTGCATTAACTCTTATTTTATATTTTCCGTAGTAAGAAGCTGCTTCTCTAACAAAATTTGAAATTCCCCCTTTTGACACAGCATAAACAATATTTTCTTTTATTTCTGTATTTTCGTAAATACTCATATCTTGTCCTCTCATACCGTATATTGAAGAAAATAGAATTAAGCTTCCACTTATTTTTTTTCTTTTCATGTTTTGAAGTACCAAGCAACTTGACCAAATATAACTATGAAGATTTGAATAAAGATTTTTATTTAAAAGATTTAGATTTAGTTTTTCAAAATTACATTTGCCCCAGCTTTTTCCGGTCGGATATGAACAATTAATTACTGAATTTATATTTTTGTATTTCTTAAAAATATTATCAATTTTGCTTTTAATTGTTCCTAACTTATTCAAATCTATCTTTTCATAATAATAATTTTTATCATTTAATTTAAAATTCTTTATATCAAGATTTATAACTTTTTTGTCTTTTAAATATCCCCTTACTAAGGGTTTTCCAATTAATCCTGAACCACCTATTATTAAAATTGTTTTTTTCATCTCTATAAATTATAAATTTTTTTTAAAATTTTATAGTCAAAATTAGTATCAATATCAAAAGCTAATTGATTTTTCATAAGATATAGAGAAGTGTTGCCATAAAACAAATCTTCTTTTGTCAATAATGTTTTTCTTTTCCAAATATAAATAGAAGCGTTCATATCATAGACCTTTGGCGCACCTTGTCTATTGTAAACTTTTTTACTAATATTTTTTACTCTTTTTAGTTTTTTTTTTTTATCAAATTCAACCATATTAAAATATGGATTTTTTTTTGATGGGATTGCTGACACTAATATTTCATTTTTTTCTCTAACTATTTTTTTTAATGCTCTTTGAATATCTAATGTCTTTCTTATTGGTGAAGTAATGTCTAGATCAACAATATAGTCAAATTTCATTTTAAAATTAGTTTCTGATACTTTTAAAGCATGTCTGATCGCTAGGACTTTTAAAACTCTAGAATTTGACAAATTATAAGGCCTTTTAATCAATAAATTTGGGTTTTCTTTTTTAGAAATATTTAAAATTTTTTGACTATCAGAAGAAATAACAATTTTTGAAAAAACTTTACTTTTTTTTGCAATTTTTATTGTGTGAGAAATAAGTGGCATTTTCTTAAATAGTAAAATATTTTTATTTTTAAGACCTTTAGACCCTCCTCTTGCACAAATGGTACATAAAACATTCATTAATATTTAAATCTCCTAATTTTATTCAAAATTTTTTTTCCTTCTTTTAAATTACAAATATTTAGAAATTTTTTTGAAATAATCTTTTTATGAATTTCTTTTAAAGTATCTATTTTTTTAAATTTTTTTTCATAAATTTTTTTTCCATCAAAAAACTTTATCTTATTTTTCAAGATATCTGCCTCTATAAAATTATTTTCATTACTAAGTTTGATCAATCTTTCTTCTTTGTTATCAAATATGCTCACTTTAAGATCGAAATATTTTAATTTTTCTGACGTTCCAATTAAATGATAAAAATCATCATTTGCTATTTTCAATTTAGTTAATTTTTTTTTAACAGAATATTTTATTTCATAACTTCCAAATATATATTCAAGATAATCAAGCTCATGGCTTAGTTCAAGAAGCGCTCCTCCGCCAGATTTTTTTGAAGTATTACTCCTATAATATTTAATATTTGTTCTCCATTTTTTTAAATTTGTAGTACAGCTGATAGATGCAAAATCAAATTTTTTCTTTGAAATATGTTTCTTGAGATAATCAATTACTGGATGAAATCTCATGTTGTAACAAATAAAAATTTTATTTCGCTTAGAATTAAAATTATAAAACTTATGAAATAGTGGTTTTTCAACAAGAATTAACTTATTTATAAAAAGTTTATTAATTTCTTTTAAGGTCTTTAAATGTTCTGATGTTAAATTTGAGATAATGATATAATCTGGATCATAAATCCTAATATTTTTTTTATCTATAAAAGGGAAATTTTTTTTGGGTCTTTTTGATAGCACTTTGATTCTTTTAATTGAATTTAAACTTTTCAATTGATTATAATGCTTCAAACCAACTGAACCTAAACCAATTATTAGAACTTTCATATTAAATCTTACAAAAATTTTTTAAAAAAATTAAACCCTGATTTCTACTTCTTTCTGGATGAAACTGGCATCCATAAATATTTTTTTTATTAATAACGCTAGCAAATGAAAGGTCGCCATACTTTGAATTAGACATAATGACTTTTTTTTCCTTGGTCTTGATATAATATGAATGAACAAAATAAAATTCATCCATTTTATTAATATTTGAAAATATTTTATTTTTTTTTATAGTCATAACCTTGTTCCATCCAATATTTGGGATTTTTATTTCTTTATTTTTAAAATCAAATTTTTTTACACTTCCTTTTAAAAGGCCAAGCCCCTTAGTTTTTCCATTTTCGACACTGTAATCAAATAAAAGCTGCATACCTAAACAAATACCAAGGACTGGTTTTTTTTTTGCAATATCTTTAATTGTATTTAGTAATTTTTTTTTTTTTAAACAATTAATCGTGGTTTTAAAAGCTCCCACACCTGGTAGTATTAAATGAGAACAATTTTCAATATCTTTTTTTTTTGAACTTATCAAGTGATCTACTTTAATTTTATCAAGTGCTGAAGATAAATTTATTTTATTTCCAAACCCATAGTCAACGATAACTATCATTATTTATCTAACAAAAAATTTTTAATTTTTCTAACCTTATTATTTTGGATGTGAAAAAAATCAGCAATCGCAAATGCTTTACACTCAGTATTTAAATTAACCTCTTTTATATGCTCTAATTTTCCCATGCCTCCCGAACAAATAATAGGACATTGAGATATCATAGTAGCTTGATTTATCAGATCTATATCAAAACCATCACGAGTACCTTCCTGATCAATTGATGTTAATAATATTTCCCCAGCACCAAGATCATTTACTCTTTTTATCCATTCCATCACATCTATGCCTTTTTTTTCTCTCCCATTATCAGTAAACAATTCCCACCAACCATGTCTTCTTTTTGCTTGAATACTTAACACAACACTTTGCGAGCCAATAGTTTTTGCTAATTCAGTTATTAATTTTGGATTATTAACAGCTGCAGTATTTATTGCAATTTTATCACAACCACAATCTAAAATTGATATTGCATCACCAAGGCTTCTTATGCCCCCACCAATTGTGATTGGACAGAAAATATCTTTGGTAATTTTTTTAAGTAATTCAAGATTAGGCTTCCTATTATACAATGTGGCAACAGAGTCAATAATGACAATCTCGTCTATATTGTCTTTAAAGTATTTTTCTGCATATTTAATTGGATCACCAATAATTTTTAATCCTTCCAAATGTATACCTTTTATCAAATTCAAACTTTTGATATCTAACCTAGCAATAATTCTATTTTTCATGCCAAACTGCTTTTTTTAATTCCCATTTTTTTCCTTTTTTACGCCAAATATGATCAGGTCTAAAACTATCAATAGTTTCATAAAATATTTCTTTACTGATGTTCATGTAATTTAAGCAATCTTTAAAATATTTTTTTGGAAATTCTCCATCAAATCTTTTTACTAAAGATTTAGCCTCATCTCGGGTTATAATTTTATTTCTTACTTCTAATGCAGCATCATCAGTAGCTCTACCACGTCCTGTTTTTATAAACCATGTGTAAAAGTGCAAACCATCTATTTTATCATCTAAACTCTGATATTTTGTATAAGTACCCTCTGATCTTCCGTCAGGATTTACTTCGAAAGTTTTTTTTTCTTTTGCAAAATAATAATTTTTCTGAGGATGATAATTGTAAAAATCGGTTATGTGCAATAATTCAATTGAATTATCAAATATATTATCTTCTGAAATTGGTAAATAAGGATCAAGATCATGCCTTGACAAACCATATTTTTTTTGAAGTTCCTCAAGTGAAACTCCTCCCAAGAAAATTTCATCTTCTCTTTTTTTATAATGCCACCTGCTTATTTTTGTATTTTTTTTTTTATCGTTTAGATTTATTTTACCAATAGCTCTTTCTGATAAACCGTCACCATAAACTATAAGTTTTATATTCTTTTCTAATGCTACTCTTGTCGCAAAGCTATTTTGACCTAGAGCAAATGGTTGGAAAGGATGACATAAATTTAGAAAAGCCAATCTTGTTAATAATGAGTGAATTTTTCGATTTGGTGTAAATAAAATATTGTCAAATCCATTACTAATCCATTTCTTAAAATTGATCCAGCCTATGTCTGTGTACATCCCTGGAGCCCACGTACAGGTTAAAGGGTGCATTTTATATTTCTCCTTTAAAATATATGATGTAAAAATACTATCTTTTCCACCACTACCAGGAACTAAAACATCGTAAGAACCATCATTCTTTCTAAATTTTTCCAAAATTTCCGAAAACTCTTTTTCCCTATCATCCCAATTGATTTTTTCTTTTTCCTCAAAAAATTTACAAGAATAACAAACTCCTTGGTTATCAAATAACGCTGTATCTTTGACTTGGTTTTTTATTATTTTGTGCTGCACAGAGGAAACAAATCTCTGATTAGACTCTACACATTTTTTACAAAAAATAATTTCTTTTGGTTGCCCAAAAAAATTTTTTTTCATTTTTCCAGCCTACTTATTCTGTTATAAGTTGCTAAATCTCCAATATCTTCCCACTCCTCATAGAGTGGATAAGCTAAAACTTTTAATTTTTTATTTTGTAACAACTTAAATATATCTGGCATGTCGTAATATGTATTTTTTTTCAAATTTCTCAGGCAATCAAAATCAATACAGTAAATACCAGAATTTGCAAAAAAGTATCTTATGGGTTTTTCATCAAATTTTGTTATTTTCATATTTTGTAGCTTCACTTCTCCATATGGATTTTGAAAAGAGGATTTTCTTACTACCATTGTAGCTTTAGATTTATTCTTAATATGAAAATCAATTAGTTCCTTAAAGTTAATATTAACTAAAATATCACCATTTATAACTATCAAAGGAGATTGTTTAATTGAATTTTCTTTTATTAAACTCAAAGATCCTCCTGTTCCCAAAAATTTTTTTTCTTTTATATATTTAATTTTTGAGTCTAGTTTTTTTCCTTCTTGTAGATAGTTTTCGATCATTTTTCCTAAATAATTTATTGAAACGCAAAAATTCTTGAAACCTTGTCTTCTGCAAGTTTTTATAATTTTTTCAATTATAGTTTCACCATTTATTTTTAAAAGAGGTTTCGGACAGTTTTTAGTAATCGGCCATAATCTTTGCCCTTTTCCACCAGCCATTATCACTACTGGATTATCAAAAGATTGTTCTTCGGATGAAATTTCCTTTAAAATAATTATGCCTTTTATCTTTGAATTAAATTTATCTAATATTGGTAAATGTGAGATAGAGTTTTTATTCATTATTTTTTTTGCCTTAAGTTTGTTGATTTCATAATTGACAGTGATAGGACTCCTGTTTACGATTTTTATAATATTTGATTTTAGGCTTAGACCTCTAGATAATCCTCTCCTTATATCCCCGTCTGTAATGGTACCTAAGAATTTTTTGTTTTTATTTACAACTAAAACAATTTGTGCAGAACTTTTGTTTAAATTTTTAATAACATCAGAGATTGTATTGTCATTATTTAAAATAATTTTTTTCCAATTTTTATATTTCATTTCAACAAGTATTTTTTTTCAAATTTAATAATAAGGTCGCATACCTTTTTAATTTCTTTCTTTGTTAAAAAAGAACTGCTTGGTAAACAAAGATGTGTTTTATAATTTATCATACTTTGACTTAAATCAGTTTTTTCATATTTGAAAAAAGGTTTTTGTAAGTGATTTGGGTACCATAACATCCTACTCTGAATGTTATTTTTTTTTAAATAAAGAATTAGCTTTTTAATATTAAATTTTTTTTTTGTCTTAATTATTATTAACCAATAATTGCTATCAATATAATCTTTCTTTTCTACTAATTCAAAAAAATAAGTTTTTTTAATGTTCTTCTTGTACTGAAAAAAAATGTTTTTTTTCATCTTTTTGAATAGTTTAATATTCTTTATTTGAGCAAATCCTAAAGCTGCATGTAAATTTGACAAACCTAAATTATAGCCAATATCGTTATGAATAAAATAATCTGAGTCATCTTTTGCTTGATGTATCAAATATTGAAATTTTTTTGCAATTGATTTTGTATTAGTTATTAATGCACCACCACATGCACTAGTAACTATTTTGTTGGTATTAAATGATAAGCAACCAATATCTCCCACTAAACCAGTATGTTTATTTTTAAATGGTTTATTTTTAAAGAAAACACCAAAACTTTCAGCAGCATCTTCAACAATAAAAATTGATTTTTTTTTACAAATTTTTTTTAGCTTATCAAAAAAAACTGCAGAACCTAACAAATGTGGAATTACTAATGCTTTAATTTGTCTTTTTGTACGTTTGTTAAATAACTTATTATTTTTTGTAAAAGTATTTTCTTTAATGAAAATTAAAGTTTTTTGAATATCTAAGTTATTCCATTCATCACAATCCATAAACACTGGATTTGCCTGGTTATGACAAATAGCATTTACTGGTGCAATATATGTAATTGATGGTACTAAGACTTCATCATTTTTAGTTATACCTAAAATTTTTAATGAAAGATATAAAGCACTTGTTGCAGACTGACAAGCAACTGCGTACTTAGCTTTGGTAATTTTTTTTATCTCATTTTCAAATTTTTTTACAAACGGACCACTGGTGGAAACCCAATTAGTTTTTAAACATTCGAGGAGATATTTTTTTTCATTCTCTTGAAATTTTGGTTCTGAAAGTGCTATCATAAGTTGTATGGTTTATAGACAAAATAATGTAAAAATAAATCAATATTTAATATAAATGAGTATTTTAAACAACATACATAAAACAAAATTAGATAAATCAAGTTTTATTTTAGATGACAATAGAAAATACTCTTACCTAGATTTACAAAAAGATTTCACTAAATTCAAAAGGCTTAAATTATCAAATGGGTTGATTATTAATGTATGTGAAAACGAATTCAGTTTTTTAAGTGGTTACATTTCTTTTTTAAATTTAAGGATCTCCCAACTGTTAGTAGATAATGATATAAGTGGAAAATATTTATTAAATATAATTAAAGTCTATAAACCAAAGTATATATTTGCTCCAAAACAAAAAACTATTTTTTTAAAAAAAAAAATAATACTCGAAAATAAAAACTACAATTTATACGAATTAGACTACAAATTATACCCAATGCATAAAAGTATAGCATTACTTATAAGCACATCAGGAAGCACAGGATCTAAAAAATTCGTAAAATTGTCTTTCAATAATATATTAGATAATACAAAAAATATTTGTAAATATTTAAAAATAACAAAATTTGACTCTACAATTACAACTATGTCTCCCGCTTATTCTTATGGTCTATCTGTAATTAATTCACATTTACTTCAAAATGCCAAAATAGTATTAACAAAAAAAAAAATTGTAGATAAAAAATTTTGGGAAATTTTTAAAAAAAATAATATAACTAATTTTAATGCTGTACCTTTCTTATATGAAATTTTACTGAAATTAGGTTTAAATATATTAAATACAAAAACCCTGAAATTTCTTACTTCTGCCGGGGGGATGATTGACAACAATAAGTTAAAAAAAATAATTGAATTTTGTGAAAAAAAAAATTTTTTATTTTTTTCTATGTATGGACAAACTGAAGCGTCGCCACGTATTTCGTATATTGAATACCCAAAAAATAAAAAAAAACTTGGAAGTATTGGAAAGCCGATCCCTGGAGGCAAACTTTTTCTAAAAAAGAAAGAATTAATTTATAAAGGAAAAAATATTTTTTGTGGTTATTCTGAAAATGATAAAGATCTATCAAAAATTGAAAATTATAAACATTTATATACTGGTGACCTTGGTTTTAAAAAAAAAGGATTTTTTTATTTAACAGGGAGAAAAAAGAGAATTATTAAAATATTTGGTTATAGAATATCACTTGATGAACTTGAAAACGAAATTTTAAAGTCTGGACATAAATGTGCATTAAAGGGGGCTGGCGAGAAATTAATAGTTGTTTATGAAAAAAAAAACTCAATGAAATTGATATTAAATAGTTTAGTAAAAAAAAATAAAATACTTAAAGGTAAAATAATTTTAAAAAATGTAAAAAAAATACCAATGACTTCAAATAATAAAATAAATTATAATAAGATATAAATTAATGAAAAATTTTAACCCAGAAAGTAATTTTTTTAATCTTAAAAAAAGTAGTAAACAAAAAAAATTTCTAAAGAATGTTATAAAACTCAACAATCATCATTTTAGAAATTGCAAAGAATATAAAAGGATGATTGTAAACAATTATCCAAATTTTAATAATATAGATAAATTAAAAGATATGCCAATGATCCCTGTAAAGTTATTTAAATTAATCAATCTTAAAAGTATCAAAGAAAAAGACATTTACAAAATCATATACTCATCTGGAACCTCGTCTGATGGTTTATCTAAAATATATCTAGATAAAAATAATGCTAAAATCCAAATCCAAGTATTAAATAATCTTTTTTCAGAAATGATCACAAGTAATAGATATCCAATGTTAATAATAGACAAAAACATTAAAAATAATTTTGGTAATTTTAATGCGCAAAAAGCTGCCATTACAGGTTTTTCCATCTTTGGTAAAAAAAAATTTTTCCTTTTAAAAGACGATAATAAAATTAATTATGATGAATTAAGAAATTTTAAAAATTATGTGGGTAAAGATAAATATTTTATATTTGGGTTTACTGATAAGGTATACGAATATTTAATAAAAAAATTAGATTCTAAGTATTTAAATAAAAATGCAATTATCATTCATGGAGGTGGTTGGAAAAAACTGGAAAAATTTAAAATTTCAAATGAAAAATTTAAGGAACTAATCTTTAAAAAATTTAAAATTTCGAGAATACACAACTACTATGGGATGATTGAACAAACTGGCTCAATTTTTTTTGAATGTAAAAATGGTTTTTTTCATACCTCTGTATTTTCTGAAATATTTATTCGAGATCAGTATTTTAATGATTTAAAATTCAATAAAAAAGGACTTATACAACTTATTTCATTAGTTCCTGTAAGTTATCCAGGACATAATATTTTAACAGAAGACATAGGTGAAATATTTGGAGAAGACACTTGTAAATGTGGACTTAAAGGGAAATATTTTAAAGTATATGGAAGGTTACAAAAATCAGAAATCAGAGGTTGTGGAAATATAAATGATTAAAATTGAAAAAAGATTAGATAAAATTAAAATATATGTAATAAAAAAAAAAGTATTTGATGAAGAAATAGTTTCTTTTTTAAATGAACTTTCTAAAATTATTGTAAAATCAAAAGAGTCAAGAAAAAATAATGAATTAATGGCATTTGGTTTTTGGTGTAGAAATACTAATCTACAAAAATTAAAACAAAGATATTCTCAAAAGTTTTTAAAAAACAAAATGGGTATAGGTTTATTATTTCACATTCCTCCTTCAAATGTAATTTCAAATTTTGCATACTCACTTTTATTTGGCTTATTATCAGGAAATACAAATGTTGTGAGAATTCCAAAAAGATCTTTAGAATTTGCCAATGTATTAATTTCATTCATAAATAAGAAAATAAATAGAAAGTCAAATATATCTAAAATGATAAATTTTATAAATTACAAGGATGAAAAGACTAATACCGATTTGTCAAAAATTAGTGATGGGAGATTAATTTGGGGTTCAGATGAAACTATAAAAAAATTTAAAAATTTAAAAACAAAAAAAAATTGTAAAAATATTTATTTTTCGGACAAATACTCGATGTCAATACTCAATAGTAGTGAAATAATAAAATTGAAAGACTCATCCTTAACAGTGCTCTGCAAAAACTTTTACAATGACAGCTATTTAATGGACCAAAATGCTTGTTCATCACCACACATTATCTTTTGGAAAGGTAAAAAAATACCCTTGGGACAAAAAATTTTTTGGAATAAAGTTTATAAAATTGCCAAAAAAAATTACAAATTAGATATGTTTGCTGCGGTAGACAAATACGCTAACACATTGAGGATTTCATCAAATAAAAAAATTAAAATAAATAATTACGAAAATATATTAATAAGGATCCAATTAAATAAACTTTCAGAAAATTTAGATAAATTTAGAGGTAGGTGGGGTCTTTTTTACGAGTATATTATAAATAATAATTTAAATCTGCCTTATTCAAAAAAATATCAAACATTATCTTACTATGGCTTTAATAAAAATGAATTAAAAAATCTTAAAGATCGGTCAAAAAACTTTTCATTTAATAGAGTTGTACCCGTTGGAAAATCTACAGAAATGAATTTATTTTGGGATGGTAATAATTTGGTTTCAATATTATCAAAATGATTAAATGGTTTTATGAAATTAGATAAAGAAAAAATTTTAGAATACCAAAAAAATAGACCTCCATATCTAATGATTGATTTTGTAAATGAGGTAATTCCTGGAAAAACTTCTAATGGTTTCAAAAAATTAAATAATGATGAATGGTTTTTTAAAGTCCATTGGGAAAACGATCCTAATATGCCAGGAATGTTACAAATTGAGTCTTTAGTTCAAATGTGCTCTATGGCAATATTTACATTAGAAGGAAATAAAGGAAAGACGGTATATTTAACCAATGTAGATAAAGTAAAATTTAGAAAAAAAATAGTACCTGGTGACACTTTAGATTTAAAAACAAAAATCTTATCTTTCAAAAGAGGTATTGCTCAATGCTATGGAGAAGGTTTGGTTAACAATTCTTTAGCATGTAAAGCAGAATTTACTCTGATGTTGACAAGCGAAATTTCAAAATATATAAAATAATATGCCTATAGCCTCATCTCTATTAAGTAAACCTCGTTTAATGGAAAAACTTAGAGACTTTTATAATTATGTTCAAAAAAATGATGGTAAAATTGGAACTAAAACTAGGGGAATAGATCTTAATTTTAATAACGCATGCAATTTAAGATGCAAATATTGTTTTACTAATTCACCAAAAGGCGATCATGTAAAAGAATATTTAGATATTAATGCAATTAAAAAACTTGCAGATGAGGCGGATGAACTAGGTTATTTTGAGTTTGATCTTCAAGGTGGAGAATTGCTTCTTCAACCAAAAAAACTTTTTCAAGTACTTGAGGCTATTAAACCAGAGAGGTTTTATCTGTATTTAACCACTAATGGTTATTATTTAGATAAAAAAATGGCTGAAAAACTTGCGGAATTTAAAGTTAGCAGAGTTTCTGTAAGTATTGATAGTATGGATGAAAAAATTCACGATGAAATTAGAGGTAGAAAAGATTCATGGAGAAGGGCAATTCAAGCTTTAGAACATGTTAAAAATGCTGGTATGGACCCTTATCTCAATATAACCGTAGGACACTACAATGCTAACACGGAGCATTTTAAAAAATTATTAGACTATTCAAAAAATAAAAAATATAAAACGCTACTTAATGTGGCTGTGCCATCAGGTATGTGGCAAAAAATGGATGACATAATATGTGATGACAAAGACAGAGAATACTTAAGAAAAATTAGAAAAGAATATAAAAATTTAGTAAGAAATGTTTGGAATCCTTTTGATAAGAATCATGAAAAAATTCTAGGCTGTACTACTGTAAATAGAGTTTATGTTACTCCAATTGGTGATGTATTAGTTTGTCCTTATGTTCATATAAAAATAGGAAATATTTTTGAACAATCTCTAAAAGAGATAATTGATTATGGTTTTACTATTAAATATTTCAAAAACCATAGTAATTTATGTCTCGCTGGAGAAGATAAAGACTTTATTAATAAGTTCATGACACATGACGGCCAAACTATTTTTAAACCAGCTCTAGCAAAAGATATATTTAAAAAAGAAGATTTCATATAAAATATTTGTGGTCAAAAAGATTCTAATTTTTTCAGCGGGTGCATCGGGTATTGAAATTCTAGAGCTGATAAATCAAATAAACAAAAATAAAAAAGAATTCGATGTAATTGGTTTTGTTGATAATGGAAAGATTAAAAAAAATATCAATGGTATTAAAGTTTTCAATTCAAAAAAAGTACCGAAAAAAAAAATTTATGCTATTTGTGGAATAATGGATCCTCATTTAAGAGAAAAAATTATAAACAAAGAAATAAAAAAAAGATTTAAAATGGTAAATTTAATACATCCTAATACCAAAATACCAAAATCAAGTAAATTAGGAATGGGCAATGTAATATTTGATAATGTTCATATAAGTTATAATGTAAATTTGGGAAACCATTGTATAATTTCAAATTTTTCAGATATTGGACACGATCTTCAATCAAAAGACTTTTTAACTATCATGCCAGGAACAATAATTGGGGGAAATTGTAAAATCGGAAAAAAAGTTTTATTTGGCGCTGGTGCAATTGTGAGTCAAAATCTAATTATAGGGAACAACTGTAAAATTGGGACTAGTTCACTTATTTCAAAAAATTTGAATGACAACGTTTCTGTTGTAAATCATAAAAGACAAATTTATTCAAAAATTAATATTAAAAAATAACTTCTTTTTATTTTTTGAGTTTAAATATTTTGAAATATTTTGATTTATTATTTTTAAACTATCATTTCTGTAAAATAAATTTTTTGATTTTTTAATTTTTTTTCGAAAATTTTTTGACATAGATTTTTTGATTGCTTTTTCAATATTATTAACTTCAAAATTGGTATCAATAATTGAAATTGATCGGGGTCTACCATATTGTCTGCTACCTATATTTACAGTGGGCACATGTAAACTAGGAATTTCGGAAATGCCGCTTGATGAATTTCCTATAAACACATCACACAGTTTCACAGTTGAGAAAAAATATTGGTGACCTAGATTTTTTAGATAATACCACCTGCTGGAGTTTTTACACATATATTTAATTAATTTCTGTATTTCTTTAAAACCTTTATCAATATTTGGTGAACTTATAAAAACAGATATATCTTGAAATTTTTTTATCGCTAAAAAAACATACCTAAATTTTTTAAAATTATCCTTGATTGACTTTTCTGGATGTAATGTAACAAAAAAGTTTTTTTTTGAAAATTTTATTTTTAAATCTTTTTCTATTTTCTCTTGTTTTAAAAAGTTAAAATTTTTAAAATTTGATAGGGAACTAATTCCACAATTAAAGACAGTTTTAGGATTTTCTCCTAATTGAATTACTCTTTTTCTATGCTGATTTGTTGTTGTAAAATGTAGATCTGACATTTTTGTGATAGAATGTCGATATGCATCATCCAGAGAGCCAGATGTTATTTCTCCCCCAGAAAAATGAATAATCGGAATTTCTAAACTATAAGCAACAAAACTTATAATAAAGGTTTCAGATCTATCACCAAACAAACAAATAGCATCAGGGTTAATTTTTTTTAGTATTTTGTAAAAAGACTTAAGGTATTTTGAATGTAATTTATCAAAATTAACATTCAATAAATTTTCAATTTTACAAAAAATTTTTTTTTTAATTTTGAATTTATTAATATAACTAATTGATTCACCAAACTGTTTTTCAAAATGTGTTCCAGAACAGATTAATGTACATTTGAATTTTTTTTCAAGACTAATAATAACTTCTTTTTGTAAATCGAAATCGGCTCTTGTTGTTGAAACAAAACATAAATTTTTTTTCATAATTTTATAATTTCATCCTCTGCGAAGTTTTGTTTTGCTTTTTTTCCTAATATTTTTTTCCATCTCATGGGAGAAATTCCATTACCGGGTCGTTTTATTGTTAAATTTTTTTCTGTAAAAATGTCACCTTTAAAAATTTTTTTTTTTGCAACTATGGATGGTCTTGCTATTAATATATTTTTTTTTTCACTCTTAGATATAAATTTTTTTTTTATACCTAAACTTTTCTCAATATTTCTAATACTTTTTACCATGTTTTTAAAATCTTTTGGTTCTATACTTGCTCTATGGTCAGGTCCTCTCATATTTTTATTTAATGTTAAGTGTTTCTCAATTACTTCGGCACCCAAAGCAACCGCAGCAATTGGCACCTCAATACCATTTGTATGATCAGAATATCCAACTTTGCATCTGAATTTTTCCTTAAGTAAAATCATTGCTTTCAAATTGACATCATCGAATGGTGTAGGATATTCGGTATTACAATGTAGTAAAATCAAATTTCTATTTTTTACGCCAAATTTTTTTAATATTGATACCGATTTATAAATTTCTGTTAAATCTGACATTCCGGTTGACATAATAATTTTTTTTTTTAACTTTGCTACTTTCACTAAATAGGGATAATTATTTATTTCACCTGAGGGAATTTTAAAATAATTCATATTTAATTTATTTAAAAAATCAATTGAATGTAAATCAAATGGTGTTGATAAAAATTTTATACTTTTTTTTTTACAGTAATTATTTAATTTTAAAAAATCGGAATATTTTAGTGAAATTTTTTCAGCCATCTTAAGTTGATTGAATGATTTAACTTTAAAATTTTTAATCTGATAATTTGCTTGTTTTGCAAATTTTGAAATATGTAGATGTGGAATAGAGGTTTGAAATTTTACAAAATCAGCTTTAGCATCTGCGGCTACATCTATTAATTTTTTTGCCAATTTTAAACTACCATTATGATTGGTGCCAGCCTCTGCGATGATAATTGTTTTATTTGATTTCATTATAAATTAAATTAAAAGTGTAATATTTAATTAATTTGATGAATAACTACAATAAAATTTTAGACAATAAAACTAGCCTTATAACTGGATGCAATAGAGGTATAGGAAAAAGTTTAGTTAAAAACTTTGCTGCTGCAGGGTCAAATATCATTGCATGCATGAGAAAAGAAAATGAAGAATTTTTAAATTTTAAAAAAGATCTTGAAAACAAATTTAAAATTAAAATAGACACTCATTATTTTGATTTAGTAGATGAAATCCAAATTAAAAATTTTTATGATAATGTTAACTCTAAATATGAAAAAATTGACGTATTAGTTAATAATGCCGGGACTATACAAAATAGTTTATTTCAAATGACTCCTCTTAAAAAATTAAAAGAAACATTCAAAATTAATTTTTTTAATCAAATCTATTTATCTCAACTTATTGTTAAAAAAATGCAGAAAAATAAAAAAGGTAGTATAATAAATGTTTCTTCTACTTCAGCTATACAAGGTAATGTTGGTAGACTAGCCTACGCATCATCTAAATCATCACTGATAACTGCAACAAAAGTTATGTCAAGAGAACTTGGTCAACTTGGAATTAGAGTTAACTCTATTTGTCCAGGATTAACTAATACAGATATGATGGTTAATAATACTGATAAAAAAATTTTAAGTGAAATTACAGAAAGACTAAATTTAAAACGAATAGCTGAGCCTGATGAAATTGCAAATGTGATTGCATTTCTGGCATCAGATCTTTCAAGTTATTTAACAGGAGAAAATATAATTGTTGATGGAGGACTAACTTGATTAGTAAAGATCATTCAAAACTTGAAAATTCAGTAAAAAATATAAGAAAAAAAATTTTACAGATGGCTTACCATGGTGGATCGTCAAGCGCACATATTGGTGGAGCTTTGTCATTAGCTGAAATTGTAACCGTCATTTTTGGATCAGTTGCAAATTTTGAAAAGGATAATAAGAATTTTAGAGACTCATTTATTTTGAGTAAAGGTCACGCATGTTTAGCCTACTACGCATCATTAATAGAATATGGTTTTATAGATGAAAGTGAGATGAAAAAATTTGAGTCTGATGAAAGTATTTTAATGGGACATCCAATAAAAAATCTTGAGAAATTTATCGATTTTTCAACGGGAAGTCTTGGAATTGGATTGTCAATTGGGGTCGGACTTTGTATTGGCATGAAAAAGAGGAAATTGAATAATAATGTTTATGTAATTATTGGTGATGGAGAATGTAACGAGGGAATTATTTGGGAAGCTGCAATGTGTGCTTCACATTTTAAACTTGATAACTTAAAAGTAATTTTGGATTTAAATTCGTATCAACAAACAGGGAGTACCAATAATATCATGAACACGAACGATTTGTCGAAAAAATGGGAGTCTTTTAATTGGGATGTTCAGTCAGTAGATGGCCATTCCACAAAAGAGATATATGAAAATTTAATTTACAAAAGAAATGATAAACCAAAAATGTTAATTGCAAAAACCACAAAAGGAAAAGGAATCTCTTTTATAGAAAATGACAATCAATGGCATCATAGTATTTTAACAAAACAAAAATATGAGGAAGCTTTGAAAGAATTGGCCTAGTGTATGGAGGAGATTTTCAATAAAAAGAATATAAAAACTTGGTCAATAATAGGAAGTAGAGCTACATTTGGTTTATTTTCACTAGATTTAGTAAAAAAAGAAAAAGATATAATAATAGTAACAGCTGATGTTTCGACTTCTGCTGGACTTGATAAATTTAGAAAAAACTTTCCCAATAACTTTGTAGACGTCGGAATATCTGAGCAAAATATGATTGGTGTAGCAACTGGATTAACAAGAATGAATTACAGAGTAATTACTACAACTTTTTCACCATTTCAGACTCTTAGATGTTGTGAACAAATTAAAGTTAATATGGGTTATATGAAAGATAAAATAACAATGGTTGGACTGGCTAGTGGATTAATTCTGGGGCCGCTTGGATTTACACATTGCAGCATAGAAGATATTGGTGTTTTGAGATCAATTCCAAATCTATCAATTATATCTCCAGCTGATTCACTTGAAACTGCTAAATCAATTTTAGCTAGTCTTAATTATAAGGATTCAGTATACATAAGATTAACAGGTGGAACACCAAACCCAAGTATTTATGAAAATGACTATAAATTTGAAATTGGGAAAGGAATTATCATTAATAGGGGAAACAAGATAGCCATAATAGCAAACGGTGCAATGGTTTATAATTGTATTAAAGCAAGTGAAATTCTAAAAAAAAATAATATCAATCCAACTATAATTAACATGCATACTGTCAAGCCATTAGATGAACATATAATCATCAAAGAAAGCAAAAATTTTGATTTTATTTTTACTGTTGAGGAACATAATATAATTGGTGGTCTTGGAAGTGCGGTATCTGAGGCAATGACAAAAAATAATATCAAGGCTAAATTGGTAAGATTAGGTATTTATGATAATTATCCTAAAGCGGGAAGTTACAATCATTTAAAGAAAAAACTTAATCTTGATGCCGAAGGCATTTCAAAATCGATTTTAAATAAAATAAAAAATGTTATTTGAAAATTATCAAGTTTTTGAGAGAAAAATTATTTCTAAAGTTGATCGATTTAGATTAAATACAATAGAAAGAAGTGAGATTTCTAGTGACTTGAATAATTCAAGTATTTTAGTACTAGGCGCTGCTGGTTCAATAGGAAGTGTTTTTACAAAAAGAATTTCAAATTATAAATTTAAGAAATTAATTTTATTAGATAAGAATGAAAATGATTTAACAGAATTAAATCGTGATTTAATATTAGAATTTGGCTTAAATAAGATAAAAAAAATGAGATTTATTTGCTCTGATATAACTGTTTTTAATATTAATAATATGATCAAGCAAAATTCAATAACCCATCTATTAAACTTTTCAGCTCTTAAACATGTAAGAAGTGAGGAAGAAATGGACTCAGTAAAATATATGCTTTTGACAAATTCAGATAGTTTTTTTAATTTTAAAAGAAATGAAAAAAGTTCTTTAAGAAAAATATTTTCTGTTTCAACAGATAAATCGGTATATCCTTCGAGTATACTTGGTATTAGTAAATTCTTAATGGAACAAAAATTGGCTAAAATTAAACTTTTAAAAAAAAAGGTTTTTGTTTCTACTGCCAGATTTGCTAATGTCAGTTTCTCTAATGGTAGTATCTTAAAAAATATAATTGATAAGATTAAGAAAAAAAAAATATTTGGAATACCAAATAAGATAAAGCGATATTACATTACACATGAAGAAGCATGTTCACTATGCTTCAAAGCTCTACTTAGTAAAAATAATGGATATATAATCGTTCCTAGTCAAAATATTCTAAAACAACAAAAAACAATAAAAAAACTTTGTGAGGAAATTTTTAAATTAATGAAAATCAAAGGTAAGTTTCAAAAAAAAAAGGCAAAAATTATCCAACCAACAAATAAATTTTATCCAGTTTTAATTTCAGATGGAATTAATCATGGACAAAAAATTAAAGAAAAATTATTTTATGACGATGAAGAAATTTTTAGAGACTCTAAAGATAAGTCTATACTCAAGACACGATTAGAATATAAAATAAATTACAAAAAAGTTTTAAGATTAATGTTAAAATCAAATTCTTTGGAAAATTTGAAAAAAATCATAAAAAAAAATATTAAATTTTATAGACCAGTCAATTCTCCGAATAAAATCAGTAAGACAATGTAAATTATGAGTCTTAAAAGTTTAATTCATCAATTAAGAGAAATAATTGTTTTTCCAAAAAATGTTCTCCGCTTTTTTAATTTAATCAATATAGATTACAATTTAAATGGAAAAATAAATTTTGGCTGTAAAAAAACTAACACTTTTTTTTTGAGAAATTTAAAACATTGTAAATCCTATTTTGAATATGGTTCAGGGAACTCAACTATAATTGCACATAAATTAAAAAAAATTTATCTTAGTGCAGAAAGCGATAAAAATTTTTCATTGTACCTTAAGGAAAAATTAAGATTGAATATTTTAGAAAATAACTTTGGATTAGTTAAATTTTACTCAAGACCTTTATTCGAAAAAATAAGAAAAAAAGAATTAAAAAATAAATCTTTAAAATATGCTAAATCAATAAAAACTTTCATAAGAAAATATAAATTTCCAGATCTAATTTTAATTGATGGAAGATGTAGGGTACTTTGTGCTATAATGATCCACAAAGAACTAGATAATTATAAAAAAAAAAAATTTCTTATTATCTTAGATGATTATAAAAATAGAGATCATTACTCTATTATAAATAAATTTTTTTATGTTAAAAAAGTTGGAAGATTTGCGGTAATACGCAAAAGAAAAGAAATTAACATCAACAAATATATTAATATTTTTGCAAATGACTTCAGATAAAAAAAATTTAGCATTTACAGTAGCGTTTGGAGATCAAAAGTATCAATCCATGGCAGAAATATGTAAGAAATCATTTGAGCTAATGAATCCAAATATTGAATTTAAAATATTTTCAGATGGAGATTTTACTCCGTATGAAAATATTAATAAAAAATTAATTTACCCTAAAGATTTTAAATATCCTAAATTGGAAATATTTACTAAATTAAAAGATAAAAATACAAATTATATGTTCATAGATGCAGACTCAATTATAAACAATAATTTAAGTAAGTATTTTGATACAATTAATGAAGGTGAATTGACTATAGAATATAGATTAAACAAAACTGGTTTTTGGGCAAATATAAATAATCTTAATTTTGTTGAAACATGTAAAAAAGCAGGACTGAACAATATTAAACCATATAGCATTAATAGTGGATTTTTAATGTGGCGCGGTCATCAAATGTGTTTCGATAAAGCGTTAGAGTATATTCTAAACTATAATTTAGATGATAAAAAAGGACTGAACGGTGATGAATATTATCTTTGTGCTGCAATCCAAAAATGTAATACAAAGATTAATCAGCTAAATTACGAAAAATTTAAAATTTGTAAGCTTTGGAACGAAAATTTTAAATTTACAAAAAACGATTTAATTATATCAAACAAATCATCAAAAGAATTTGATATTATTCACTATGGTAATCATAATTATTATGATCTTGATCTATTTAAAATGTTGCAAAAATATAATATTGAATTAAAAATAACTCCAAAATTTTTCATTAAGTCTATATTGAAAACAATAAAATTTAATTTAAAAAAATTATTTAGATATGGATAATATTAACGCTTACAATAAAGCTTTCAAAGAAACATTTTCAGTCAAGGATGATTCTTTAAAAAATAATCTTGAGTACAACTCAATTGATGAATGGGACTCTATCGGACATATGAATTTAATCTCAGCTTTAGAGGAAAATTTTAAAATTAGTTTTGAAACTGATGATATAGTAGATTTTAGTTCTTATGAAAAAGGGAAAGAAATAATTAAGAAATATGGAATAAAATTCTAATGTATAAAATCATTCATAATAAAGATATAATACGCCAAATAAAACAAAAAGGCTTTTGTATTATTAAAAATTTGTATTCGAAAAAAGAAATTAATCAAATTAAGTCAAATCTACTTGAAATATTGCACTACATACACCCAAAAAAAATAAAAGATTTAAATAAAAAATACTTCCAAATTAAAAAATTTGATAAAAAACTTAAAGGTAATTTTTTTGATCTACTGTCTCACGAGATATCAACGCTTAATATATTGCATAGAGAAGAGCTAGTAGATCTTGTTAGAAAATATTTTAAAACAAAAGTAGTTTTTTCTGGAAGGCCAGCAATTCATATACATGACTCAGATAATGATAGATTTTTAGAACCACATCAAGAACTCAATCAATTCGCAAGGGATTTCTTATTTGTATGGGCACCCTTATTTGATGCTAATAAAGAAAAAGGAAGTTTGATCGTATATGAGAAATCTCATTTAAGGGGATATTATTCACATAATAATGATAACAAACTAGGATCCTCACATTTAAAAAAAGAAATTTATTCAAAATTTAAAAAAATAGAAATTGAAATAAAATCTGGAGATGCAGTTATGCTTCATTCTGCTTTAATACACGGAACATTACCAACTAAAAAAAAAGGGTTCGTAAAATATGTCATGGTCGAGAGATTTAATCCATTAAAAAAGATTCCTTATTTACAAAATTCAAAAAATCCAATCAAAATACCACATTTCGGTGTTGATTATAATCAAATTTCAGACTAACTATATTCATTAATGAACATTACAAGTCTAAAAAAAAAAATAAATTCTAATCAAAAAATTATACTATTTGGTGCAGGTAGATTAGGTAAATTAGCTTTGAAAGCCTTACAGGCTAATGGTTTAAATGTTTATGCTTTTTACGATAGCAGTGAATATAAACAAGGCGAAGAGGTCTGTGGCGTTAAAATATTAAATTTAAATGAACTTTCAGCATTAGAAAAAACAAGTATAATTTTTATTACAAATAATTATATCTCATACGTCCAAAACTTCCTTAAAAAACTAGGATTTAAGAGTATTTATGATTGTATTAATATTTTTGAAGAGATAAAAAAAATTAAAATAAACCAAGATCTAAATGAGTATGATATAAATAGTATAGATAGAGAAATTTCTTTTCACAAGTCAGCTATAGATAAAAGTAAAATTGAAAACGATGATTCATTACATTTAAAATGTATCGATATTGTGGTCACTGAAAAATGTTCAATGAAATGCAAAGATTGCTCAAATCTTATGCAGTATTACGAAAGACCACAAAATTCCGATTTAGATCTAATGTTTAAAACGTTAGATAAGTTTATGGGTTGTCTTGATAGTTTATATGAATTTAGAGTTTTAGGTGGTGATCCATTCATGAATAAAGAATTACATAAAACAATTGAAAAATTAAAAAGTTATAAAAATGCTCAAAATATTGTTGTTTATACTAATGCGACTATCATTCCAAAGAATGAGAATTTTGAGTGTTTAAAAAATGATAAAATTACAATTGAAATTACAAACTATGGTAAGGGTCTATCTAGAAAACACAGTGAATTAGTAGAACTATTAAGTTCAAATAATATAAAATATAGATCTAGACCACCTGGAGATTGGAATGCTTGTGGTACTTTAAAATTTTATGAAAGAACTGAAGAAGAACTACAAAGAGTATTTGATAACTGTTGCATGAGTGATGTTACTACTATGATGAATGGGGTACTTTTTAGATGTCCTTTTGCAGCGAACGCTACAAATCTTAAAGCAGTTCCTTATGTGGAAGACGAGGTAATAAATCTTAACCACAATATAACAGATAAAGACAGTTTGAAGAAAAGTATTAAGAATTTCAATAAGAGTAAAAAACCACTAACAGCTTGCTCTTATTGTGGTGGTAGAGACTACAATTCAGAAATAATTAAGCCTGCTATACAGACCAAGAAACCTCTTGGGTATATAAAAATTGAAAAATAACATAGATCAAAGAATTAATTTTTCAATAATAATTCCAGTTTTCAATTCAGAAAGTTTTATTAAAGAAACAATTACCAGTTTAATTAATCAAAATTACAAAAATATTGAAATAATAATCATCAATGATTGCTCAATAGATAATTCATCAAAAATTATCAATAGAATTAAAAAAATAAATCAAAAATTTAAATTTAAAATTATAAATAACAAGAGAAATAGAGGTGTCGCTTTCTCGAGAAATATTGGCTTAAATTACGCAAAGGGGGATTATATAATTTTTTTAGACTCTGATGATTATTTAGAAAAAAATTCATTATCTTATATTTCTAAAAAGATTATATCGAACAATCACCCTGATTTAGTTCTAGGGAGTCATAATATGAATGTTTCAGAAATTTTTAAAAACAGAAAAAATTCGAGCAAAAATAATCTTAATTATCAATTAAAATTGATAAATAATTCAAAACAATTCACAGGATATTGTTGGGCATTTATAATTAAGAGAAATTTTTTATTTAGTAATAATATTCGTTTTTCAGATATTAAAACGCATGAAGATGTGGTTTTTGTTGCTAAAATTATTTTATGCTGTCAGAATTTAGTATTAATAAATAAAAAATTTTATTTCCATAGATCAATTCCCCAAAGTTTGAGCAGAAAAGTTTCATCAAAAATGTTGTTATCATGTATAATTGGATTAAAAGAATTATCAAATATTTATTCAAACAAAAAAATAGTTTCAAATGAAAAAAAAATATTTCTTCAGAGCTTAATTAGATTACTTACAGAGCATATGCTGCCACTTATATTTTTAATTAATAAAAAACATTTGTTAAAATATTCAAAAATTATTTTTAAAGAGAAAAAACTGTTCAATAAAATTAATGTAATTTTAAAAAAAAATTTTTTCACTTTTAAAAGTAAATATGTTTTTGATCGGATAAGTTTATCTATTCGAAAAAAACTATTCTCCCAAATAAAAAAAAGATTTAATAAAAATTTTTATATTTTTTGTATGGATAAGTATGGGTTTGCTATTTCAAAAATCTTAATAAATAATCATCTTAAAGTGAAAGGTTTTCTTGATAATAATGATTTTTATTTTGGTAAAAAAAAATTTGGTATAAAACATTATTCTCTAAAAAATATTGATTTTAATAATAATATAATCATTTGTAACCAGAGAAAAACTCATCAAAAACAAATTTTTGAACAATTAGTTAAATTCGGAATTAGAACTAATAGAATTTTTATACACAGATTTAGTATTTAAGATTTGCCTTTTTTTGATCCATTATCTTAAAATTCCATTTAGGATTTATTATATTATGAAAAAAACATGCTATTACATATCTCATCTTATTTTTTGATAAGTTAAGTCCACTTTTATGCATTAACATAGAATCAAATAGGACAACCTCGCCAAACTTACATGTGATATAGTGTTTTTTAAATTTTTTTTTATATTCTAACAACCTTGTGTTCAAAGAAGCTCTTATGGGTGCGTTTTTTTCTCTCCTCTTTTGCTCATCTTTCGTGTGGGTAGTCTTAATATCATATTTAAAACTATCTTTTAAAATTTCTAAACCACCTATTTTTTTGTCAATATTTCCGACCACAGGCATCCAAAGTTGAATAAATTTTGATCCTTTAATATTACTTTTTGAGTCTTGATGCCAACCATACATAAATTTATTTTTACCTGGAATATCCATTCTGACCGTATTACTGTTGATAAATAAGTTATTGTCTGATTTTTTTTTTAAAAGTTGATTAATTTTTTTTGTAAATTCTTCATTTGTCATAAGACTATAAAATGCTGTTGATCTAGAAATTGAATTGTATATTTCAACCAACAATTCATGATTTTTTTTCTCAAGCTGTATCATTCCTTCATTAAGAATAAATTCATCTGATATTTTTTTATTCTTAATAATTTGTGGAACATGGTTTTTAACTGATGACAAGATTTGTTTAATTAATTGTGACCTTAAATTTTTAAGTAGTTTTATTTTTTTCATCTTGAACTTGACATAACCGTTGTTATTAAAAAAGTTTAATTGTTTTTTTGTAAGCATGATAATTATTTATTTAAAAAATACGAAATTTTAAAAACTATTTTTGTCGGTATATTACAATCAATTTTAAGAAAATTTAAAATATCTTTTTCATAATTTATGGGTAAAATCATTATTTTACACGATTTAAAAGGGTGAAATCTTTTTACACTTGTAATTTTGTTTTTAAATCCTGACAAATATAAATCATGTTTGGCTTTATCCGTATCTACTATATATATCTTTTTATTATTAAAATTTTTATTGTGAAAAATATTACTTATTGTGGAAATTGCACCATAAAGTAGCAAAGTATCATTTTCTAAAATATTTTTTTCTATCCAAAAATCTATTTTGTTTTTTAATTGAAGATATTTTTTTTTATAGTTTTCTAATTTTTCAAAATTTCTATTAATCTTTTTTTCTTTATCATTTATTTTTTTTATATGACAATAAAGATTACCATATTTGTCCGAAAATGTTTTTGAGTTAAAAAATTTATTTTTTATCATCAAATTCAGTAAATTTTTCTTTGTAAAATAATTTATGTGTTCATGATTTATAATAGATGGATCACCAACCTTAAGTGCTAATTCACAATCGGGAACACAAATGAACATATCGCCATTTTTGTTTAGTAAGTGTTTACATATTTTGAGAAACTTCTTTAAATCAAAAATATGCTCTAAAACAGCATTATGAATAATTAAATCGAATTTTTTATTAAGACTTAAAGGTTCCTCTAAATTTTTATAAAATTTAATTTTATTTATTTTTTTAGATTTTAACTCAATGCCATAAACATCGTTATTTTTTTTTAGTTTATTGAGAATATATGCATCGCCACATCCTATTTCTAAAATTTTAAGATTAGTAATATTCTTATTTAAATTTTTTTTAAGGTATTTGATAAATCTGTCACCGTGTTTTTTTCTGTGATTACTTGATTTCATATCAGTATTGTTTCTTGAATTTTTATAATAACGTTTTGTAATAAATTCTTTGAGTTTTTTTGATGGCTTATGGTGAATAACACCAGTTGATTTATTTTGATAAAATTTTAAATCAAAAAATTTTTTTTTAATAGCTTTTTCTGTTATTGAGAATACAAGTTGATTTCTTAAAAGCATATTCTTAATTTAAATTTATAATTATATTTAATTTATAATTTGTATTGATTAAACAAATTAAATATAATATTATTAGGAATACTGAAATGCATGGTGGGAAATCAGTGTGAAATTCATTGGCTGTACCTGCAACCGTAAAGTCGGAGCGCCACCCAGTAAAGCCCGTTGTTGGATGATGGCCAGGAAAAGTCTAATTCTTCTAATATCTATTAGCATCGGCATTAATTATATGTTTCATTGATCAGTGGAACTTGAAAGGATGTTTAGAATGTTTTTAAGATTTTTGATAATTTTATATTTTACTTTTTTTTCAAACTTAGTTTTTTCTAAAGATATTCCAATTATTGTCATCACAGCAAGCAAAAAACCCCAATCGTTATCGACAGTTGGTACATCTGTAACAGTTCTGGATGAAAAATTTTTTAGTAATACGACTGAGTACTTTTTGGGAGATGCACTTGCATCAACTACAACTAGTGCTAATTTTTTTCAAAGCGGAGGACATGGAACAGCTTCAGCTATTCAATTGAGGGGTATGCCAAAAAGATACTCTACGGTTTATATTGATGGTATCAAAATGTCAGATCCATCAAGTGTTTCAAATGATTTTGATTTCAATAATATTTTGACAAGTCAAGTCTCTAGAGTTGAAATTTTAAAAGGAAACCAGAGCTCTCTTTATGGTAGTGGGGCTGTTGGAGGAACAATACATATTACAACTAAAAAAGGTAAGCCAGGATTAAATAAAGACATAAACTATTTATTTGGCTCTCACAATACTCACAACTTTTCAACTTCTATCTCGGGTGGAGACATATCAAGAAAATATTTCTTAGGCTTGCAAAGATTTCATACAGATGGAATTTCTCAAATGACACATAATGATGAAAAAGATAGATATAGAAACAATGGTTTGATTGCCAGTTTTAGTGATAAATTTTCTGAAAATTTAGAATTAAAATTTAATACTAGAATTTCAGAAACTTATCTACAGTATGATGCAGTATGCGTATCAAATTTATTTGGCTGTTCACCTTCTAGAGATCACTCAGAGGAAACAGATGCTTTAGAAGCGTCTGCAAATGTAAATTTAATTTACAAACCTTTTAAAAATTTTAATAATAAATTTACTATAGCTAACACCTACTTTAAAAGAATTTATGGTCAAGCTCCTGGCAGCAAAAATACACAACAAGATAATTATTATGGTAACAGATATGCAGTTCTTTACCAGGGTGAATATAATTTTAATCTTGATGATAGTATAATATTTGGACTAGAGAGAGAGGATGACCAAATGGGGTATAATAAAGATGAAACGGGAAGGATAGACTCTAATGCATATGTTACCTCTCAATATTTTGACTATCAAACTAGAATAACAAAAAATCTTTATGGTACTTTTGGTGCAAGATTTGATGAGCATTCACTTGCAGGTGGTGGTTCAAATGAGGATTCTCATAGAGCAACATTAGCATATGTATCTGACGATAAAACTACCAAATTTAAATCTTCTTATGGGACTGGTTATAGGTTTCCCTCATTGTATGAGTTGCTTTATGTATGGAATTCAAGAAATAATTGTAATGGAGGAGGAAGTAAATGTGGTGATGTAGGTTTTAAATCAGCAGAAAATAGCCGTAGTTATGACTTTGGGATTGAAAAATCAATAAATCCTAATTTATTTTTTGATCTAACATATTTTAATATACTCTATAAAGATGCCCTTGAAGGTTGGTCTGGTAATAATGCTGCAGGATCTGGGTCTACAACTCAAAACTCACCAAGCACAACCAAATCTCAAGGCTTGGAGTTTGTTTCTAAATTTAAATTAAATGATATTTTAAATTTTGATTTTAACTACACCTACACTCAAACTTACGATGGTGCTGAACAAGATAATCCTAGCAATACTATGATAAACTCACAAATGGTTAGAATTCCTAGAAACATGGTGAATTTGATTACAAATCTAAAAGTACCTGGTTACAAAGATTTAAATGTAAGCTTAAAAACTAAATGGTCCGATGAAGCTAGGGACTATGGAAACGGGAATGCTAATAGAAATGGTTCTCAATCATTTGGGGACGCAGAGCTTGATAGTTATTTGATCAGCGATTTATCAATTAAATATAACTATTTGAACCAATATAATCTTTATTTTGACATAAATAATATTTTAGATAAAAGATATGAAACTGCTCAAGATTACTCCCAAATGGATAGAAGTTTTAATTTTGGTATAAAAACAATTTATTAATAATGTTGCAATTGACATTTTAATTTATAAGATCATCTCATGAGTTATCTTAAGGTGTCACTTGGAATATTTGCAGCATTAGCTGCGAGTAGGTTTGTACCACATCCACCAAACTTTACGAGTTTATTGGCATTAAGTTTTTATGTTCCAGCTCTTATGGGAGTAAAATTTTTACCAGCTCTAATTCTAAGTTTTGTAATAACTGATTTTTTTATTGGATTTCATTCTTCAGTGTTGTTTACATGGGGCAGTGTAGTTTTGATTGGATTAATCTCAAAGTTTTTTTTAATAAACGCTCTTACTAGACTCTCCGGAGCCCTGTTAGGCGCAATAATTTTTTATGTGATAACTAATTTTGGGGTATGGTCTTTAGGATCATACGGTTACACTTTAGAGGGTTTTTTACTATGTTACACCTTAGCAATACCTTTTTTTGCCTATAGCTTGATTTCGACAATTATATTTTCAGGAATAATAGAAGGTGTAATTAAATTAAATTTATTAAAAGTTAAAATATAAAATTAATAAAGAAAATTTAATTTTTAAATTACAAGAATTTTGTTAATATCAATTAATAAGATCTGTAAAAAATTTTTTTCAGTGCATAAATCAAGCCAATTGAGCTATTAGTACTGGTCAGCTGCACGCATTGCTGCGCTTCCACATCCAGCCTATCAACGTGGTGGTCTACCACGGCTCTATAGGAAGAACTAGTTTTGAGGTGAGTTTCCCGCTTAGATGCTTTCAGCAGTTATCTCGTCCATACTTAGCTACCCGGCACTGCAGCTGGCGCTACAACCGGTCCACCAGTGGTATGTTCAACCCGGTCCTCTCGTACTAGGGTCAACTCCTCTCAATTCTTCTACACGCATAGCAGATAGGGACCGAACTGTCTCACGACGTTCTGAACCCAGCTCACGTACCACTTTAATTGGCGAACAGCCAAACCCTTGGGACCTGCTCCAGCCCCAGGATGTGATGAGCCGACATCGAGGTGCCAAACACTGCCGTCGATATGAGCTCTTGGGCAGTATCAGCCTGTTATCCCCGGCGTACCTTTTATCCGTTGAGCGATGGCCCTTCCACTCAGAACCACCGGATCACTATGACCGTCTTTCGACTCTGCTCGACTTGTCAGTCTCACAGTCAGGCAAGCTTATGCCATTGCACTCTACGAACGATTTCTGACCGTTCTGAGCTTACCTTCGCACGCCTCCGTTACTATTTGGGAGGCGACCGCCCCAGTCAAACTACCCACCATACAATGTCTTGATGCCGGATAACGGCTATCAGTTAGATATCAAGAAAAACAAAAGAGGTATTTCACTGGTGACTCCACAAAAGCTGACGCTCTTGCTTCAATGTCTCCCTCCTATGCTAAATATGTTTTTCCTAATACCAATGTAAAGTTGCAGTAAAGGTGCACGGGGTCTTTCCGTCTAACTACGCGAACTCCGCATCTTCACGGAGAATTCAATTTCACTGAGTTGATGTTGGAGACAGCGGAGAAATCGTTACGCCATTCATGCAGGTCGGAACTTACCCGACAAGGAATTTCGCTACCTTAGGACCGTTATAGTTACGGCCGCCGTTTACTGGGGCTTCAGAAATGAGCTTGCACCCATCGCATTAACCTTCCAGCACCGGGCAGGCGTCAGACCCTATACATCCACTTACGTGTTAGCAGAGCCCTGTGTTTTTGATAAACAGTCGCTTCTCCCTGACTTGTGCCACCTTCTAATAGTTGCCTACAAAAAGGTCTTCCTTATTCCGAAGTTACGGAAGCATTTTGCCGAGTTCCTTCAACATCATTCTCTCAAGCGCCTAAATATACTCTATTAATCCACCTGTGTCGGTTTAGGGTACGGTCTAATGATGGAGCTATTTCTTGGAACCTTTTCGCGGCAAGTTCAATCCATTAAGAACTCACAACTTACAAGATCCGTCACTTCCATCTGGTTAAGGAATATTAACCTTATTTCCATCGACTACGGCTTTCGCCCTCGCCTTAGGTGCCGACTAACTCTGCGCGGATTAACCTTGCGCAGAAACCCTTGGATTTTCGGCGAAGAAGTTTTTCACTTCTTTTATCGTTACTTATGTCAGCATTCGCACTTCTGATATCTCCAGGATCCTTCACAGGTATCCCTTCACAGACTTACAGAACGTTCCGCTACCAGTTATAATTTTCGAAAAAATTACAAATCCACAGATTCGGTATATGATTTTAGCCCCGTTACATCTTCGGCGCAGAAACTCTATTAGACCGGTGAGCTGTTACGCTATCTTTAAAGGATGGCTGCTTCTAAGCCAACCTCCCGGCTGTTAAGGAATTTCCACATCCTTTCACACTTAATCATAATTTGGGGACCTTATCTGGTGGTCTGGGCTCTTTCCCTCTCGACCATGGACCTTAGCACCCACAGTCTGTCTGTTGAAGAACAATGTTTAGCATTCGGAGTTTTATTAGGTTTGGTAAGAATCTCTTCCCCCTAGCCCATTTAGTGCTCTACCTCTAAACATCTATTTATTCAACGCACTACCTAAATAGTTTTCGCGGAAAACCAGCTATCTACGAATTTGGTTGGCCTTTCACCCCTTACCACAAGTCATCCAAAGACTTTTCAACGTCAACTGGTTCGGTCCTCCGGTAAGTGTTACCTTACTTTCAACCTGCTCATGGTAAGCTCATTCGTTTTCGGGTCTAATTCATTTAACTATTCGCCCTATTAAGACTTGCTTTCGCTGCGCCTACACCTAGATGGCTTAAGCTTGCTAAATAAATTAAGTCACTGACCCATTATACAAAAGGTACGCCGTCACTCTAAAAAGAGCTTCGACTGATTGTAGGCATGCGGTTTCAGGTTCTATTTCACTCCCCTAATAGGGGTTCTTTTCACCTTTCCCTCACGGTACTAGTTCACTATCGGTCACTGAAGAGTATTTAGGCTTAGAGGGTGGTCCCCCTATATTCGAGCAGGATTACACGTGTCCCGCTTTACTCTTGAATTTAGTTAAACATTACTCATACGGGACTATCACCCTCTCTGGTTAGCTTTTCCAAACTATTCAAATTTTTTTAATTAAATTGCTGGCCTAGTCCGCTTTCGCTCGCCACTACTAACGGAATCTCAATTGATTTCTTTTCCTCTGGTTACTTAGATGTTTCAGTTCTCCAGGTTATCTCTTTAAATCTATGTATTTAATTTAAAGTACCACAAAAAGTGGTGGGTTTCCCCATTCGGAAATTTTCGGATCAAAACTTACATACAGCTCCCCGAAACTTATCGCAGTATATCACGTCCTTCATAGTCTTTCAGTGCCAAGGCATCCGCCACACGCCCTTAAACGCTTGATTTATGCACAGAAAAAAATTCTGTGTTGAATCAAATTTTTATAAGAACATTAGTAAAAAACATTACTAATGTTCGGATATAGATATTGATATTAATTATTAAATTATTCACTAATTTTATAGCTAAGTGTCTCTGGTGGAGGATAGCGGGATCGAACCGCTGACCTCCTGAATGCAAATCAGGCGCTCTCCCAGCTGAGCTAATCCCCCAAGATATTAAAGTGGTGGGCCGAGAAAGACTCGAACTTTCGACCCCACCCTTATCAAGGGTGTGCTCTAACCAACTGAGCTACCGGCCCCCATGCAAGAGAAACACTAATTTTAAGAAGAGAAATGAGGACGGTCAACATTAGCCTGTTTATTATTTAGAACGAAATAAAATTTCATTCATCCTTAGAAAGGAGGTAATCCAGCCGCAGGTTCCCCTACGGCTACCTTGTTACGACTTCACCCCAGTCGCTGACTATACCGTGGTCAAGGGTATTAAACCTTGCCTTAAGGTAGAACCAACTCCCATGGTGTGACGGGCGGTGTGTACAAGACCCGGGAACGCATTCACCGTGGCACGCTGATCCACGATTACTAGTAATTCCAGCTTCATGCACTCGAGTTGCAGAGTGCAATCCGAACTGAGGTATTTTTTTAGGATTTGCTAAACGTCGCCGTTTTGCTTCCTTTTGTAAATACCATTGTAGCACGTGTGTAGCCCAACACGTAAGGGCCATGAGGACTTGACGTCATCCCCACCTTCCTCCAGCTTATCACTGGCAGTTCTTTCAGAGTGCCCAACTTAATGATGGCAACTAAAAGTGAGGGTTGCGCTCGTTGCGGGACTTAACCCAACATCTCACGACACGAGCTGACGACAGCCATGCAGCACCTGTGTTTCGTCCGGCCGAACCGAAAACTTTAATCTCTTAAAGTCGCGACGAACATGTCAAGTGTTGGTAAGGTTCTGCGCGTATCTTCGAATTAAACCACATGCTCCACTACTTGTGCGGGTCCCCGTCAATTCATTTGAGTTTTAACCTTGCGGTCGTACTCCCCAGGCGGTGTGTTTATCGCTTTCGCTGCGACACTGAAAATAAATTTCCAACGTCTAACACACATCGTTTACGGCATGGACTACGAGGGTATCTAATCCTCTTCGCTACCCATGCTTTCGTTCCTCAGTGTCAGTAATGATCCAGAAAGCTGCCTTCGCAATTGGTATTCTTTCTAATATCTACGAATTTCACCTCTACACTAGAAATTCTGCTTTCCTCTATCAAACTCTAGCTGAAAAGTTTTGATGGCAGTTCCAGAGTTAAGCTCTGGGATTTCACCACCAACTTTTTCAACCACCTACGAACTCTTTAAGCCCAGTAATTCCGAACTACGCTAGGTCCCTTCGTATTACCGCGGCTGCTGGCACGAAGTTAGCCGGACCTTCTTATTCGGGTACAGTCATTTTCTTCCCCGACGAAAGAGCTTTACAACCCAAGGGCCTTCTTCACTCACGCGGCATCGCTGCATCAGAGTTTCCTCCATTGTGCAAGATTCCCCACTGCTGCCTCCCGTAGGAGTTTGGGCCGTGTCTCAGTCCCAATGTGGCTGATCATCCTCTCAAATCAGCTATTGATCAAAGTCTTGGTAGGCCATTACCCCACCAACAAACTAATCAAGTGCAGGCTCATCCAATGGTGCATAAAGCTTTCTCCGTAAAGACTTATCCGGTATTAGCACAAGTTTCCTCGTGTTATTCCAGGCCAAAGGGTAGATACCTACATGTTACTCACCCGTCTGCCACTAAGTATTGCTACTTCGTTCGACTTGCATGTGTTAGGCGTGCCGCCAGCGTACGTTCTGAGCCATGATCAAACTCTCAAGTTTAAAAACGGCGCACACTAGCTTCTATATAAATTCTAAGAATAAAATTTATATAATGTTGAAGTGTGTACGACAAATTTTTGGCAACCTTAACCGTCCACACTTCTCTTCTTAAAAATTCACTTTTTAAATAGCTAATTGAGACTAAATAATCTCAATAAATCCAAAAAAATAAAGTTAAATGTAATATTTAATTGGAAAAGAGGTTGCTTATAGGCTAAAATTTATGGAAATCAAGCATTTAACAATAAAAAAATCAAAAAAAAGCCTTATTATACGGGCTTTTTTTTGATAATTTTAAGGCTTAAAACTGTTAATTGCAAAATCAAAAAATTGTTAAATGCTAAATAAAATTAAAAAAAAGCTTAGAAACAATACTGAAATTATAGCTTTGGGGTTGTTATTTTTAACAACTATACTTTCAACCACTTATTACAATTTCAATAAACAAAAAATTTATAATAATTACAAAAATATAGTTAATAATGTTTATTTTAAAAAAACTGTTTCTGACATCTTTGATAATCTTGAACCAAAATTCAAAAGTATAACCCATAAAATAAGAGAAGGAGAAACATTTGATAAAATTCTAAAAAATTATTCAATAAAAGAAGATGAGATATTAAGCATCAAAAAGAAATTATCCAAAAAAATTAATCTCAATAAATTAAATACTAATCAAAAAATTCACCTTACTCTAAATCAATCTAATAATCAATTAAAAGAATTTATTTTTCAAATTTCCAATTCTGAAAAAATATATTTAACTAAAAATAATGAAAAAAGTGATTTTAACCAAGAAATAATCTTAACAAAATTAAATAAGGAAATTATTTACAAAGAAAATGTAATTTTAAATAGCTTGTATAACTCAGCTTCAAAAAAAAATGTTCCTATTAATACTATAATTGAATTTGCAAGAATTTATGGTTTCGAAGTTGATTTTCAAAGGGATATAAGAAAACGTGACAGTTTTCAAATAATGTATGAAGTCTTTAAAGATGATAATAAAAAGATAATTGAAACTGGTGAAATTCTTTTCGCTAATTTAAAATTAAGTGGACAAGATAAACCTTTATATTTTTTCGACTCAAAAAATATTAAAGGTCACTTTGATAAGAGTGGAAAAAGTAGTCAGAAAGCTTTGATGAAAACTCCGATTAATGGAGCTAGGTTATCTTCCCCATTTGGAATGAGAAAACATCCAATAGATGGATTTAATAAAATGCACCGTGGAACCGATTTCGCGGCTCCTCTAGGTACTCCTATAATGGCTTCTGGTAATGGAGTTATAAAGAAAGCTGGATGGTGTGGAGGAGGAGGTAATTGTGTAGTAATTAAGCATAACTCAACTTATCAAACAGTTTATGCACATATGTCGAAGTTTGCTAGTGGAATTAGAAGTGGAGTGAGAGTAAAACAAGGTCAGACAATAGGATTTGTGGGTTCGACAGGGAAATCAACTGGACCACACCTTCATTATGAGGTGATTGTAAATGGAAAAAAAATTAATTCTCAAACACTTAAATTGCCTTCTGGAAAAATATTGAAAGATAAAGATAGAAAACTTTTTGAAACTTCAAGAATCAAGTTAGATGTTTTAAAGTCTGAAAAAATTATTGGTTTAAATTAGTCTAATTTTACTCTTCTTTAGTATTTTCTGTGTCTTTAGATTGTGCGGAATTTTCATCCTGTTTATCAACTTTTTTTAAAAAGTTTTTTTCATCTTCTTTAGATGATTTATTATCAAACATTTTTTTTTGGATCTCTCTTTCATTTAATACTCTCGTAAAGTGATCAGCATGTTGAAAGTAACTTTCAGATAAGATCTTATCGCCAGTAGATAATGCTTCCCTTGCTAAATTGTTATATTTATCAATCAACTTTGATGCATTGTGGTTATTTCTACCAGAAATCTTACGTTGAAAATTATCATTATTTGAGAAATTGTTATTAAATTTATTTCTATCACCATTTACCTTAAAAGTTCTTTCATTTCTTCTAAAGTTATTTCTTCTTGTATTATTATTTCGAAATGTAACCATAATTTTATTTTTTAACGCTCACTATACATCGATTATGTTTGGCTAAATCTTTAATAACATCTTTAATATAATATCCATTTTTTTTTAAAATTTTTTCCACTTTATTTGTTTGATTAAAAGCAATTTCAAGAATTAAAATGCCATTTTTCTTTATAAGTTTAGACGAATTATAAATAACTTTTGTAACTTTTAATAACCCATCTAAACCACCATCTAAAGCTGATATTGGCTCGTAATCATAAACATCTTTTTCCAAATACTTCAAGTCAAATTTCTTGATGTATGGGGGATTAGATACAATCAAATCATATTTGCCATAATTAAAATTGTCAACATCTGATTTAAACAACTTTATTCTATCTATTAAACAAAGTTTTTTTGCGTTGACCATGCAAATATCAAGAGTTTTCTTACAAATATCAATTCCAGTACCATAAAAACCTTTCCTCTCCCTCAAGATAGACAATAATATACATCCAGAGCCTACACCGATGTCTAGTATTTTTAAACCTGATTTATTTTTTGTTAATTTTAAAGATTGCTCAACAATAATCTCTGTTTCCGGCCTTGGAATGAGAACATCTTTAGTCACATTAAATTCATATTTCCAAAATTCTTTTTTACCAATCAAATACGCAATCGGTTTTTTTTTTGAACGCTGTTCAATTAAATTATTATAAAGTTTGATTTCTTTATCTAATAAATTTTTATTAGAATTTAAAATTATATCTATTCGATTTTTCTGGAAAACTTTTGACATCAAAATTTCACTATCAAGTTTATAAGATTTGATACCACTTTTTTTTAATATATTGTCTCCCTTTTTTAGAGCTTCAAAAATATTCATGTACCCCTTAAAGATTACTCAAGCTTTCTTCTTGAGCTCTTAACGAAAGTGACTCAATTATTTCATCAAAAGCTTCCCCCTCTAAAAACTCATCAAGTTTGTGTAAAGTTAAATTGATCCTGTGATCTGTAACCCTTCCTTGAGGGAAATTATATGTTCGTATTCTTTCGGACCTATCACCTGTTCCAATTTTACTTTTTCTATCTTTTGATCTTTCTTGATTAATTCTAGATCTCTCTAGCTCGTATAATCTCGCTCTTAAAATTTTTAAACCTTTAGCCTTGTTTTTATGCTGAGATTTTTCATCTTGTTGGGAAACAGAAATTCCGCTTGGTATATGTGTAATTCTTACAGCACTATCTGTTGTGTTTACAGATTGTCCACCGGGTCCACCAGCTCTAAAAACATCTATACGTAAATCAGCATCATTTATTTTTAAATCGACTTCTTCAGCTTCAGGTAATACAGCTACAGTGGCAGCAGAGGTGTGTACTCTCCCCTGAGTTTCAGTATCTGGAACTCTTTGAACCCTGTGGACACCGCTTTCATATTTAAGTGTAGAATAAATATTAATCCCTTTTATAGACGCGATAACCTCTTTTAATCCTCCCGCCTCACTTTTTGAAATCGATATTATTTCTAAAGACCATTTTTTTTTACCGCTCACCTTCTCATACATTTTAAAAAGATCCGAAGCAAACAAACTAGCTTCAAGCCCTCCAGTTCCTGCTCTTATTTCAATAATTGCATTTTTTTTATCTGCCTCATCTTTAGGTAATAAAAATAATTTTAATCTTTTTTCATTTTTTTTATAATGCATCTCTAAATCTTTAAGCTCAATTTCAGCCATTTTTAATAATTCGGAGTCAGAATTTTCATCAACTAAGATTTTCTCTAATTCGGTTTTATCTTTTTCAAATGATAAATATTTTTTGCATCTTCAATTATTTCATTTAAATCAGAATATTCCTTTGATTTTTCAGCAAAAAATTTTTTATCAATGTTTCCTGAGGATAATTCTCTTTCTAAATTTGCATGTTTGATTATCAAATCATTGATAGTTTTTTCAGGAATCATCTTAATTTTTTTCCAACTCAGAAGCTTTTTTTTCAACCTCAAACACAACCTTATCAATCATATCATTAGTTAAAACTTTTTCTGATTGTATTCCTGATAAATACAACATGTTACTCCCTTTCATACCGCCAGTAATGCCAACATCTGTCATCGCAGCTTCTCCTGGACCATTAACTACACAACCAATTATTGAGAGTGTTATGGGTTTTGTAATATGCGCAAGTCTTTTTTCCAGTACTTTTACAGTTTCAATTACTTGAAAACCTTGTCTTGCACATGATGGACAAGAAATAATTTTTACGCCTCTCTCTCTTAGATTTAATGATTTAAGTATTTCGTTTCCAATTTTAACCTCTTTTACAGGATCATCAGAGAGAGATATTCTAATCGTGTCTCCGATACCTTCTAAAAGTAATGTACCTAATCCAATAGAAGATTTTATACTTCCTGACACAAAACTTCCCGCTTCAGTTATTCCTAAATGCAAAGGATACTCAATTTTCTTTGAAAGCTGACGATAGGCTTCAATTGATAAAAAAATATCTGAAGATTTAACACTTATTTTTAAATTCTCAAAATTTTCATCCTCTAAAATTTTTATATTTCTAAGAGCACTCTCAACTAATGCCTCTGGACAGGGCTCCTTAAATTTTTCTAATATATCTTTTTCTAAAGAGCCTGAGTTAACACCCACTCTAATAGAGCAATTATTTGCGGTCGCTGCTCTTACAACTTCTTTAATTTTATTTATGTTTCCAATGTTTCCTGGATTTATTCTCAGACAACTAGCACCGTTTTCAGCTGCTTCAATCGCTCTTTTAAAATGAAAATGAATGTCTGCAACTATAGGCACATCAACATGTTTTACAATTTCTTTAAGTGCTTTTGTTGATGCCTCATCAGGACAAGAAACTCTAACTATATCGGCGCCCTCTTTATGAATATCATTTATTTGATTAATAGTAGCTTTTATGTCTGTAGTTAATGTATTTGTCATAGACTGAACTGAGATAGGATTGTCCCCACCAACCATTACTTTGCCAACACTAATTGCTTTGGTTTTTCTTCTTTTAATATCTCTAAATGGTCTAATGCTCATTATTAATTATCTAATTTAAACTCTTTGTGTAAAGCAATTAATGCTTTTTTAGTATTTCTTTTATCAATCAAAACCGATATTTTAATTTCAGAAGTTGAAATAACTTGAATATTTATATTTTTTTTTGCAAGAGACTGAAACATTCTAAATGTCACTCCAGGCGTTGTCACCATTCCAACTCCTATAATTGAAAGTTTAGATACATCTTTTTTTAATAATAATTTTCTAAATTTAATATTTTTGTTAGCTTCAATTATTTTTTTAGTTTTGCTTAAGTCATCTGTTTTAATCGTAAATGTTAAATCAGTTTCTTTCCCGTTTGCTGAAATATTTTGAACAACCATATCAACATTAATTAAATTTTTTGATAATGGTTTAAATATCATTGCAGCAACACCAGGTTTATCTCTAACACCTACTAGAGTAACTTTAGCATCATTTTGAGTTGAAGAAATGCCCGTAATAATTTTATTATTAACAATGTTTTTTCTTTTTGTAATCAAAGTTCCAGGTTTTTTTTTAAATGAAGATTTTACCTCTATATTGATCCTATTTAAACGCGCATCCTGAATTGAAACTGGCTGCATAACTTTTGCACCAAGAGATGCCATCTCCAACATTTCTTCGTAAGAAATTACTTTTATTTTTCTTGCTTTTTTCAGCTTATTTGGATCAGTTGTATAAACGCCTTCAACATCAGTATAAATTATACATCTCTCTGCTTTAAAAAATTTAGCCAGCATAATTGCACTCGCGTCCGACCCGCCTCTGCCAATTGTTTTTATTCTCTCATTAGTATCAATACCTTGAAAACCAGTTACTATTGGTATTCCACCTTTTTTAAGATAATCCAAAATTTTTTTTTTGTAGATAGATAAAATTTTTGCATTTTTATGATTACCTTCAGTAATAATAGGAATTTGCCAAGATAACCAAGAGCGAGATTTTAGGCCAATATGTGATAATCTTGCAGCAATTAAAGAGCATGCCACTTGTTCTCCCGATGAAACAAGAACATCATATTCAGAGGGTAAAAAATTTTCACTTATCTCCTCTGATTTTCTTATCAAATCATTTGTAACCCCACTCATGGCTGAAGATACTACAATAAGTTTATATTTTTTTTTATAATATGAATTAATAATATTGGCTACATTTTTAATTCTTTTAATGCTACCAACAGATGTTCCCCCCAAATTTTAAAACTACAATTTTCATGAATAAATATTTTTTAAATTAAAATATTGATTAAATTCATCTTGAATATAAAATTTACTTAATATGAAAACTAACACAATTAATAAAAAAGAAATAGAAAAATTTTCTAAAATTGCTGAAGAATGGTGGGATCCTAAAGGAAAATTTAAACCATTACATAATTTTAATCCTTTAAGGATTTCTTATTTAAAAGACAATATTATTAAAACTTTTAATATTCAAAAAAAAGATAATATTCTCTCTGGAGTCAAAATTTTAGATATAGGTTGTGGTGGGGGCTTGTTATGTGAACCAATGTCAAGGCTTGGTGCTGAAGTTTTTGGAATGGATGCTTCTGAAAAAAATATTGAGGTAGCAAAAATTCATGCAAAAAAGAGTAATTTAAATATTAAATATTTATGTTCATCTCCTGAAAAATTTAAATCAGATTTAAAATTTGATGTCATACTCAATATGGAAATTATTGAACATGTAGAAGATGTAGATTTCTTTTTGAAGTCATGCTCAAAGTTTTTGAAAAAAAATGGCATCATGTTCGTTGCGACTTTAAATAAAACATTAAAATCTTACCTTTTTGCGATAATAGGTGCTGAATATATTCTTAAGTGGCTTCCTATAGGGACACACGAATGGGAAAAATTTGTAAAGCCTGAGGAATTAATTAACATAACAAAAAAATATGATCTTACTTTAAATGATTTGCGAGGAGTAAAGCTTAATTTATTTACAAATAATTGGGAGTTAAGTAATGACAAGTCAGTAAATTATATTGCTAAATTTATTAAGATATAACTAAAATTAATTATTTTTATCTTCTATCCAAGGAATAATTTCTGTCTCAATTCCCTCTTCTTTTAAATCTTTAATCTCTTCTCTTGATGCGGTCCCATAAATTCCTTTATCTTTTTTTTTATTTTTATAATGAATGGATCGAGCTTCGTAAGCAAAATTTTCACCAACATATTCAAAGTTCTTTTTTATAAATTTTTGGTATTCTTTAATTTTTTCGTTAATTTTCTTATATTTATCGTCTTTTAAGTTCATATCTTTATTCCAAGACTTATTTAGAAATTTTGGTGCCATGAGAGTTTTTTCAACTTTTAGAGATCCACATCTATGACAATTAAGATAGTTTTTTTTCATTAGTTTTTCATATTCCATTGAAGATGCAAACCAACTATCAAATAATAATCTACATTTTTTGCATTTTAGTCTATACTTGATCATTATTAATAGTTAATTACTCAATTTAATATTTCAATATATTAACTTCTATAATCTGAGTTGATTTCAATATATTCTTTTGTTAGATCCATAGTATAAGTGGTAAATTTTTTTGAACCTTTAAAAATATTTATGTTAATATCAATATTGTCATTTTTCATATAATTTTCAATATCAGTCTCATTATAGTTTAAATTTAATTTTCCGTTATTAATAATGGAAAATTCTCCAAATTTAATAGACAACTTTTCTAAGTTTATCAAAACATTAGATTTTCCTATTGCCATTACTATCCTGCCCCAATTTGGGTCTTCACCCGCTATAGCAGTTTTTACTAAGGGAGAATTAGCAATCGAAAATCCAATTTTTTTTGCATCATCCTCATTTTTACAATTCTCTACATTTATAGTTATAAATTTTGATGCGCCCTCTCCATCTGAAACTACTCTTTTAGCTAAACTTAATAAAACTTTTTTTAATGCTTCCTCAAAATCTCTTATTCTTTTATCATTATAATTTTTAATTCTAGGATGCTTCACTTTACCAGTCGAAAAAATACTAACCATGTCATTAGTACTTGTGTCACTATCACAGCTAATTGCATTAAAAGTTGTCGAAATATTTTTTTTAAGAAGTTTTTTTAAAATGTCATTAGATAAGTCAGCATCTGTGAAGATATAAGCTAGTGTGGTAGCCATATTAGGTTGGATCATCCCAGACCCCTTCGCTATACCAAAAATCTTAATAGAACTCCCAGCAATTTTGCAATTTTCCATTGACATTTTAGGTTGTGTGTCCGTTGTCATAATACCTAAAGCTGCCTTCATCCATATATACTTATTTTGAGTATATCTAATATTTTTTACTAAAACTGGAATCTTGTTTTTAATTTTATCTTCTGGGAAAATTTCTCCAATTGTACCGGTACAACCAAATATTATCTCTTTTGGTTTAATTATTTTTGGATTATCGTCGTCTTCTTTTTGTTTTGCAGTTAGTTCTTGTGAAGTTTGGTCTGCTATTTTTTCAAGACTTTTATATCCCTGTTTGCCAGTAAAACAGTTTGCATTTCTCGTATTAACTAAGAGTGAATATATTTTTTTTGATTTTTGATTTAAGTTCCATTTGATATTTTCAGAGATAATTTTTGATTGTGTGTAAACAGAAGCATGGCTTGCTCCATCTCTAAAATAAAACATTACTAAATCATCTCTAGTGTCTTTGTATAGATCTGCACATACACAAGAAATTGAGACACCATCAATATGATCTAGATCTTGATATTCTAACATTCTCTTGTTTTTTGATTTAGATAATAAAAAATTTGGTAAATTTAAGCCCATGGTATTTAAAATATTTATTTATTAATTATATTAAAGGATATAAGTAAATAATAAATCAAAAACTAATGCTAAATCCTTTAAATCTTATCTCAAAATTCATTAGGTCAGGTAATCAGAAAGAACTAGATAGGTTGAAAAAGATAACTCAAAAAATAAATTCTCTAGAAGAAAGCACAAAAAAACTCAAAGATAATGAATTTCCGGATAAAACCAGAGAATTCAAAGAAAAATTAAAAAATGGCATTGACATAGATAAATTGCTACCAGAAGCTTTTGCACTAGTGAGAGAGGCATCTAGAAGAATTAGGAATGAAAGGCATTTTGACGTTCAAATTGTCGGAGGGATAGTATTACACGAGAGAAAAATTGCTGAAATGCGAACAGGAGAAGGTAAAACATTAACAATAACCCTTGCAGCTTATTTGAACGCCCTATTTGAAAAAGGAGTTCATATTGTCACCGTTAATGACTATTTAGCAAAAAGAGACTGCCTTGAGATGGGAAAAATTTATAATTTTTTAGGAATATCCTCTGGCTACATAAATAATATTCAAGACGATAGTGAAAGGAAAAAAAATTATAATTGTGATATCACCTACGCAACTAATAGCGAATTAGGCTTTGACTACCTTAGAGATAACATGAAATATTCTAGAGGCGAAATGGTTCAAAGAGAACATTTTTTTTCAATCGTTGATGAGATCGACTCTTGTTTAATTGATGAGGCTAGAACCCCATTAATCATCTCTGGTGCTGCGGAGGATAAAACTAACAAATATCTTGCTGTAGATAAGTTGGTGAAAAGGTTAAAAAAAACTGACTATGAAATTGACGAAAAAGATAGAAATATTTTATTAACAAATGATGGAATAAATAATGTAGAAAAAATTTTTTCTGAAACAGGTATATTAAAAAATAATAATTTTTACGATCCAGAAAATATAAATTTAGTACATCATGTAAATCAAGCTTTAAGGGCTAACCATTTGTTTGAAAAAGGTAAGGATTATATTGTTAAAGATAACTCCCTAAAGATTATAGATGAACTTACTGGAAGAATTCTTGAAGGTAGGCGATTTGGTGATGGTCTCCACCAAGCTTTAGAGGCTAAAGAAAAAATTGAAATTCAAGCCGAAAATCAAACATTAGCATCAATAACTTACCAAAATTATTTTAAACTATACAAAAAGATTGCAGGTTGTACTGGAACAGCAGCAACAGAGTCAGAAGAATTTTTTGAGATTTATAATTTGCCAGTTGTTGTGATACCGACAAATAAGAAAATGATAAGAAAAGATTTTAATGACCAAATTTTCAGGACCGAAAAAGAAAAAAACAATGCAATAATTAAAAAAATTAAAGATCACAATAAAGCTGGACAGCCATTGTTAGTTTTTACATCCAGTATCAACAAGTCTGAAATCTACTCAAAATTATTGGATAAAGAGAAGATTATGCACGTGGTTTTAAATGCAAAAAATCATGAAAATGAGGCTGAAATCATCTCTAATGCAGGTAAAGAAGGATCTGTGATAATAACAACAAGTATTTCAGGAAGAGGTGTCGATATTCAATTAGGAGGAAAAAAAGACACAAAAAATAGTGAAAAATTAGTTGAAGACAAAAAAAAAATAAAATCATTGGGCGGCTTATTCGTAATTGGCACAGAGAGAATGGAGTCGCGAAGAGTTGACAATCAAGCAAGAGGTAGATCGGGACGTCAAGGGGATGAAGGAAGTTCGATTTTTTATGTAAGTTTAGAAGATGATTTAATGAGAATTTTTGGATCAGACTCAATGAATAACATGCTTGAAAAATTAGGCCTAAAAGATGGTGAAAGTATTGATCATCCTTGGATCAATAAAGCTTTAGAGAGAGCACAGCAGAAAGTAGAGGCAAGAAACTTTGATATTAGAAAAACTCTTATTAAATTTGATAATGTTTTAAATGATCAAAGACATGTGATTTTTTCACAAAGAAAAGAAGCAATGGATAGTGCAAAAATTTTTGATTACTCCACAAATTTTTTAGATGAGATAAAGAAAGACTTAATAGAATTAAAAATCCAAAAGATTGCAAATCCAAAGAGCTCCCTTTTTGAAAATCAAATCAAAACTCTTATGGGTAAAAACTATAATGAGGAAGAATTGAGGGTTTTATTAGAAAAAAAAGATGACGAGTTAATGAAATTAATTTCAGATAAGTTCTATGAAACTAGAGACGAAAGAATTAAACTGTTGGGTATAGATCAAGCAAAACAAATAGAGAAAAGAATCTTTTTACAATCTATAGATATTAATTGGAAATCGCATATACAATATTTAGAGCAATTACGTCAAGTAATTGGATTGAGATCTTATGGACAAAGAGATCCACTCATCGAATACAAAAAAGAAGCTTTCACTTTATTTGAAGATTTATTAAAAAAACTTAAGCAAGATTACATAGTTGTTCTCATGAATCTAAAATTTGTAGAGACATCAAGTGGTAAATCAGACGAGAAAACTAATGAAGAAAAATCGATTAACCAAATTAATAAAAAAGTAAAAAGAAATGAACCTTGTCCTTGCGGATCTGGAAAAAAATATAAAAAGTGTTGCGGAAAATTATAAAAAAATTATTACCATTACCAAAATAAGTATAACTAAAGAAGGTATAATCATTTTTTTTTTTTGAAAAATTTCTAAAATCCCATTATGTTGAGCTTTGAGAGAACTTAATTCTGCTGTATTTGTGACAAAACCTTTATTTCTACCAATTTTTAAGAATTTATTTTTTCTATTATTAAAAACTTCTTCTCCTGACATAGATTGAAAATAATCCAAACTTGTTGATAATGAGTCTTGAACATTTTTTAAAATTAAATCTTTATCTCTATGTGCGCCACCAATTGGCTCCTTAATAATTTCATCAATCACATTTAACTCGAGTAAATCTTTTGCAGAAAGTTTCATTGCTTTAGCGGCATCAAGCATTTTTTTTGGATCTCTCCACAGAATTGTTGCACATCCCTCAGGAGAAATAACTGAATAAATCGCATTTTCTAACATTAAGACTTTGCTTGATGAGGCTAGAGCTATAGCACCCCCAGAACCACCCTCTCCGATAATAATTGCTATTGTTGGAACTTTTAAATTCATACAACACTCTATTGATTTCGCGATTGCTTCTGCTTGACCTCGTTCCTCAGCACCTACTCCAGGATAAGCTCCTGGTGTATCTATAAACGAAACTATTGGTATCTGAAATCTATTAGCTAGCTCCATAAGACGTATTGTTTTTCTGTAGCCCTCAGGTCTCATCATTCCAAAATTTCTCTCAATTCTGCTATCCAAATCTTCTCCCTTTTCTTGACCAATAACTAAAATTGACTGATTTTTAAATTTTGCAAAACCTGTGATAACTGACTTATCTTCACCATAAAACCTATCACCTGATAGTGAAATAAACTCATCAAACAAATTATCAATGAAAAATTTTGATTTAGGCCTATCCTCATGTCTTGCAACCATAGTAGTTTGCCAAGGATCAAGGTTTGAATAAATTGAATTCAATTTATCATTTATCTCTTCCTGAGTTTTTGAAATTTTTTGAGTATCAACTTCGGAGATGCCTCCCTGATTATATGGATCTTTAAGTTTCTCTAACTCTTCGTCTAATTCTTTTATTTCTTTTTCAAAATTAAGGTAGTTTTTCATTGTTTTTATAGCGATTATCTAACTAACAAAAAAGGCAATAAAATGATATTGAATTAAACAAATATTTGTTATTTAATGTCCTATTCTTTTATAGAATAAAGTTTTACTATCGGGAGAGACTATTTTTTAGCGCCGAAGGAGCAACTACCCCGGAAACTCTCAGGCAAAAGGACCGATCGAAGCATAACACTCTGGAAAGAGATTTATTTCCGCCGAAGGAGCAAAACTCTCAGGCAAAAATACAGATGGGGTGCGAGTTAAAGTGCTATGCAAGAAAAATACATAAAAATTAATAATTTAAAAGTATCTGAAAAACTATCAAAATTTGTAAACGATGAATTACTAAAAAATACAAATGTATCTCCTAAAAATTTTTGGTTGGGTCTTGAAAAAACTCTTGATGAGCTTGCGCCAAAAAACAGAGAATTAATTGAGTTTAGAGAAGATTTACAAAAGAAAATAGATAATTGGCACATCAAAAATAAAGGTAAAGAATTCAATTTAGTGGAGTATAAAAAATTTTTGTTAGAAATTGGTTATTTAAAAACCGAAGGGCCTGATTTTAAAATAGAAACTAAAAATGTTGATGAAGAAATTGCAAATATAGCTGGACCTCAATTAGTAGTACCCATCATGAATGCAAGGTATGCGTTGAATGCTGCGAATGCAAGATGGATGAGTTTATATGATAGTCTTTATGGCACGGATGTAATTGAAGAGTCTGAAGACAGCGTATCTGAGAGGTATGACCCTTTAAGGGGTGAAATGGTTATTAAATACGGTAGAGATTTTTTAGATAAGCACTTCCCATTAGCTGGATTGAGTTGGAATAAAATAACAAACTTTGCGGTAAAATATGGCAAATTAAAAATTTTAAAAGGAGCTGATGTTTTTGATTTAGAAAATGAAGATAAATTTATTGGACACAGAGGTGAAAGTGACAATCCATCTGCAATTATTTTAAAGAATAATAGTTTACATATTGAAATTCTAAAAGATTCAAGAGCGTTTGCTGCTCAACAAGATCATGCAGGAATTAGTGACATAATAATAGAATCTGCAGTTTCAACAATTTGTGATAATGAGGATAGTGTCGCTGCAGTTGACTCGGAAGATAAAATTATTTGTTATCGAAATTGGCTAGGTCTTATGAAGGGTGATCTTAAATCAAAATTTGAAAAAGAAGGTAAATTATTCGAGAGGAAGCTAAATCCAAATAGAAGTTATATCTCAAAAGATGGTAAACGTTTAAAGTTACATGGTAGAAGCCTTCTACTTATAAGAAACGTTGGCCATTTAATGACAAACTCGTCGATTTTATTAAGTGATGGAAATGAAATACCAGAGGGAATTATGGATGCATTTCTAACAACAGCGGCTGCACTTCATGATATTAAAAACAAAACTAACTCAAGAACTGGGTCTGTGTATATAGTAAAGCCTAAAATGCATGGTCCAGATGAGACGGCGTTTACAGATTTAATTTTTTCTAAAGTTGAGGAAGTTCTTAATTTACCTAAGTATACTTGTAAGATTGGTATTATGGATGAAGAAAGAAGAACCTCTGCAAATTTAAAAGAGTGTATTAGAAGTCTTAAAAATAGAGTTTTTTTTATAAATACTGGTTTCTTGGATAGAACTGGTGATGAAATGCACACATCTATGGAAGCTGGCCCTATGATTAAAAAGGGTGATATGAAATTATCAAAATGGATAAATGCTTACGAAAATAATAATGTCGATATTGGCTTAAAATGTGGATTTTCAGGAAAAGCCCAAATTGGAAAAGGAATGTGGGCAATGCCAGATAAAATGAAAGATATGATGGATCAAAAAAAAGGACACCTAAAAGCAGGAGCAAACTGTGCATGGGTTCCATCACCAACAGCAGCTGCCTTACATGCTTTACATTATCACGAAATAGATATTTTTAATGAACAAAAAAAATTAATTGATAGAGAGCCAGCAAAAATTGATGATCTCTTAACAATACCAACAGCAGACCGACCTAATTGGTCTGTGGAAGATATAAATAAAGAAATTTCTAACTCTGCACAAACTTTATTGGGTTATGTTGTAAGGTGGATAGATCAAGGTGTGGGTTGTTCTAAAGTGCCTGATATTAACAATATAGGTTTGATGGAAGATAGGGCGACACTCAGAATTTCATCCCAGCATATAGCCAACTGGATACATCATGGAATTACAACAAAGATACAGGTAACTGAAATAATGAAAGAGATGGCAAAGATAGTTGATGAACAAAATAAAAATGATCCACTATATGTTAAAATGAGTGGCGATTATGAAAACTCTATAGCATTTCAAACTGCTTGTGATCTGGTGTTTAAGGGTAAAGATCAACCATCAGGTTACACTGAGCCATTGCTTCATTTAAACAGGTTAAAAAAAAAATCTAATCTGAGTTCGAAATCAAATTAGATCGATTTTTAAAAGCAGAAATTAAGGTCCCATCATCTAGATTTTCTATCTCACCACCTACCGGCAAACCTTGGGCAAGCTTAGTAATTTTTACTTTAGAACTTTTTAAACTTTCTTGAATATAGTAGGCAGTCGTTTGACCTTCTATTGTTGCACTTGTGGCTAAAATTACTTCCTCGATTTTGTCTCTTTTAACTCTTTCCACTAAAGAGTCGATTAATAAATCTCCTTTTCTATTTCCTGCAGATGAGATTGTACCACCAAGAATATGAAAGTATCCCTGGTATATATTAGAGCTCTCAATGGACCATTGGTCAGCTATGTCCTCAACAACACAAATTTTATCAAATTTTTTTTTTGAGTTTTCACAATTATCACAACCTACTAATGTAGATTTTAAAGCACCACAATTTTTACATCTAGAGACATTTTTATAAATTTGAGCCAATACATTAGCCAAGGGTTTGATCAGCTGATCTCTATCATTCATCAATCTTAAAACAATTCTTTTTGCAGATTTGGGTCCTAATCCAGGTAATTTGGAAATCAATTTAATTAATTCTTCTATCTCATTAATATTTTGCATTTTTTATAATGGCCATTTAAAACCTGGAATACCAAAACCACCAGTTGCTTTCGAAATTTCCTCTGATGTTTTAGATTTTAATTGTAACTTTGCATTGTTATGAGCAGCCACAATCAAATCCTCTATAATTGACTTATTTTCTTTTAAAATATCATCTGAAATTTCAATTTTTTGCATTTCTCCATCTCCATCTAAGATTACCTTAACAGAATTAGATCCTGAAACGCCTTCTACTCTAATTTTTTTAATATTTTCTTGGCTCTCTTTCATTTTTGCCTCTAGCTCTTTTGCCTTGTCCAAAATTTTAGAAAAATCTGTCATTTGTTGTCATCTTTTTTATTCAAGATTACATCATCTAAATATGCATCCGGAAACATTTTTATTAAATCATTATACAATTTAGTTTTTTTTATATCATTAATTAATTTTTTTTTATCGTTGTCTGCTTGTTGTTTTACAGACATTTGTCCAATTTCTTTACTAAAAGAAATTATCCATCTTTCTCCAGTCCATTCATAAAGTTTTGAGGACAGCTCTTTGACAAAAGATTTATCTAAGTTTTGGTTAAAAGATATTTCTATTCTATTTCTCTCAAAATTTACTAAATTGACATTTTTTTCAAGTTCATATTTTAATTTAATTTCTTTTTTTTCATTACAAATATCTAAAAGATTTTTAAATGAATCAATTATCCTATTTTCAGCTTTGATATTTGTATCGCTTACAGGTTTAATTTTTTTTTCTTGAGTAATATTTTTAATTTGGTTGATAGCATCATTTTTAGTAGTGTAATTTAAATCCTTTTCTACTGATAATTTTGTATTATCATTTTCTGTATCTATTCTTTGCTTAAAAGGATTAAGATATATTAATCTCATTAAATACATTTCAATTGATAAGTTTTGATTGGAAACTACTTCTAACTCCTCGATGGTTTTAATTGTAAATTGCCAAAATAAAATAAGTAATTCATTATCTATAGAATTGGAAATTTTCTTAATTTTAGAAAATTCTTCGTCATTTAAAGAAAAGTTTGTACTTTCAAGTGTTAACGAATTTATATTTTTAAAATAATATATTAGTTCTAAAAAATCATTTATGAAAACTTTCGGATTTATACCTTGGTCAAAAATCTTTCTATAAATTTCCAAAACTTTTTTTTCATCACCTTGCAAAACTAAATCAAACATTTCGATAAGTTGAGATTTGTCGAAATATCCAAATATTTTTTGAGCTTCTTTTAAATCTAATTCTTTATTCTTGTTTAACGATAATAGACCTCTATCTAATAACGACAATGCATCTCTAACAGAACCCTCTGAGATTTTAACGATTAATTTCAAAGCTTCATCGGAGACATTTCCATTCTCTTTATCTTTTACTTTTTTGATAAATTGAAACAAATCTTCAGATTTGACTCTTGATAGGTCAAATCTTTGACATCTTGATACGATGGTCACTGGTACTTTTTTTATCTCAGTTGTAGCAAGGATGAATTTTAAATAATTTGGTGGTTCTTCAAGGATTTTTAGGAGAGCATTAAATGCACTAGAAGATATTTGATGCACTTCATCAATAATAAAAATTTTATATTTTGAGGAAGTCGGTCCATATCTTGAAAACTCTATTAGGTCTCTAATATCATTAATTGATGTTTTGTCTGCTCCATTCAGTTCTAAAACATCCATGTGACTTGATTTTGAAATGCCCTCACAATTTGTGCATAGATTTTTTTCACAAAGTTTTTCTATTCCATTTAAACAATTTAGAGATTTTGCAACAATTCTTGCTATCGTTGTTTTGCCTACACCACGAATTCCTGTAAAAAGATATGCATTTGGAACTTTATCAGCTTTAATTGAATTAATAATTGTGTCAGATGCAACTTTTTGACCAATTAATTCTTCAAAAATTTTTGGTCTATATTTTAATGCTAACACTTTAGATTTTTCGTTCATTTTAAATTCTCAGGAGACTAGAACCTGAAAAGCTCTCTTTACTAGTGCTATCTTTCGATCCTCCTAGGATTCAAGGAGTGTCCACCTCTAGCCTCCAAAGATATTATAGCAGTAATATTTTACAATCTACAACAAAAGAATGTAAATTACTTTTCTCTTATTTCGTCAGCTTCAAAAACACCTAAAACGTGAAAATCTTGACAATGTAAACCTAATTCCTCTAATGATTTTTTAACTTTTATGTCCTCTATATGACCATCAAGATCACATAAAAAAAAATAAGAATCGAAGGAATTTTTTTCAGGGTAGCTTTGTAGTTTGGTTAAGTTTACACCATTGATAGCAAAGCCACCTAGTGATTGATATAAGGCTGCTGGTTTACTTTTTAATTTAAATAGAAAAGATGTAATATATTTTTTGTCACCATATTCTGGTTGAAAGATGTTCTTACCCATAATTAAAAACCTAGTAAGATTTCCTTTTTCATTTTCAATATTTTTTTTTATTATTTCTAATCCATAAGTTTCTGCACTTAAAGTAGAGGCTATTGCAGCATTTTTATTATCTTTAATTCTAGATATCATTTCTGCTGATCCAGCTGTATCTGCTCTAACGTGTTCAATCAGATTATTTAATTTTATAAAATTTGAACATTGTGAGAGTGCTTGCGAATGAGAGTAAACATTTTTTATGTCAGAAATTTTTGTACCAGGGATTACTAACAAATTGTGTTCGATTTTTTGAAAATATTCTGAGTAAATATTTAATCGATATTTAAATACCAAATATTCAATTCCTATATTTCCAGTAATTCTATTAGACTCTGGTATAATTATTCTTGAGGATGGATCTTCTGTAGCTTTTAAAAAACATTCATCGAAAGTCTTACATGGTATTATCTTAGCTTTTGGGGCAACGGATAAAGCAGCTAAATGTGAATATGCTCCAAATGTTCCTTGAAAATAAATTTTTTCCATCACGACTTATATTCCATAATCTTTTTAATAGCCACAAAATCCTCTTTTGTATCTATTCCAATTGAATGTGATTTGGCTAGAGCAACATTTATTTTAATTTTATTTTCTAAAGCTCTTAATTGTTCTAACTTATATTTAGCCTCATTAGGGGACTGTTTAAATGACACAAAATTTTTAAGTGTTTCCATTTCATAACAATAAATACCCATATGATGATATATATTTAAATCTTTTTTTAAAGTTTTTCTTTTAAAATAAATTGCCTCTGGAAAATTTTTTTGACTCAATTCTTCTTTTGTTTTTACTTTTACCACATTTTGATTATCATAAAATTTTTTATCTAAAATCTCTGAAGCAAGAGTACCGATTTTGGAATTTGTATTTATCATAAATTGATTAAGATTCCTTATATCATCAACATCAATTAAAGGCTCATCTCCCTGAAGATTCATTACTAAATCAATATTTGAAATCTCAGTTTTTTGTAAGGCCTCATAAATTCTATCTGTTCCTGTATTGTGTTTATTACTAGTCAAAACTGCTTTACCGCCATTTTTTTTAACATCATCAACAATTTCTTGATTTTCAGTTGCAACTAATACATCTCCAATTTTTGCTTTTTCAGCCCTCTTAAATACATGGGAGATGATTGATAAGCCATTAATTTTTAGAAGTGGTTTTCCTGGTAACCTAGTAGCTGCTAGTCTTGATGGGATTATAATTAGTGTTTTCATGCGTCATTGTTATTTATTAATACACTACAAGCAGAGGCAATAATATACATTAAATATTTAAGCAATTTTTAAATTATAATGTTATATGTTCAAAATAAAATTTATAAAATGGATTCTTTTGAAATAAACAAAATAGTTGCTGCGATATTACTTGTAGCTCTTCTTTTAATAGGGATTAGCAAACTATCTAGCGTGATTTTCTATGTTGAAAAACCTAAAACACCGGGATACGCAGTTGAGGTTGAACAGTCAGTTGCTACACAACTAAAAAACGAGGGTGAAACTGCGGAGCAAAAAATAGATATCGCCGCTTTGATGGCAATGGGAGATATTGCAACTGGAGAAAAAGTTTTTAAAAAATGTGCAGCTTGTCATTCAATCGTTAAAGGTGGAAAAAATAATATTGGGCCAGCACTATACAATGTTGTTGGAAGAAAAATTGGTGTTGTAAATGATTATAAATATTCTAAAGCATTAGCAGGATATGGAAAGGAATGGACATTTGAGGAATTAAATGGGTATTTGATCAAACCCGCCAAATGGATTAAAGGGACCAAAATGGCATTTGCGGGATTGAGAAAAGAGAAGGATAGGGCTTCAGTGATTAAGTACTTGAACAAAAATTCAGACAACCCATTACCTCTACCTTAGTTTTCCAAAACAATAAAGTAGGATAGATTTCTGCACATGCACTCTATTAAGTGCTTGTGTCCAAACTTTTGATTGTTTGCTAGAAAATACTTTTTCATCAACTTCATTTCCCCTTGGCAAACAGTGAAGAAAAATACAATCTTTATTTGCATAACTCATCATTTTTTTATCAATCTTAAATTTTTTAAAACTTTCTAATTTTTTTGTTTTATTTACTTTGTCATTGATAGATATAACTTTATCAGAAAAAAGAACATCCGCGTTAAAAGCAGCTTTTTTAGGACTTGGATAAATATCTATTTTATTATTATTTTTTTGTATGTAGTCCATAATATTTTTATCTGGTTTATATTTTTTAGGACAACCAATTTTTAATTTAAATGAAAATTTAATTGAAGCTGCAATTAAAGAATTTAAAACATTATTACAGTCCCCTATCCACGCAATATTTAATTTGTGTATAGGCTTCTTTTTTATCTCTTCAACCGTAAATATATCTGATAAAATTTGGGTTGGGTGAGATGAAGGGCTTAACCCGTTAATAACTGGAATTGATAAATATTTTTTAAATTCCTCTAGTTTTTTATCACTATCCGTTCTTAACATGAAAGCATTACCAAAATTTGATAATATCTTCGCAGTATCCTCTATACTTTCACCACCTTTAGACAAATGAAGCTCATTAGGTCTTAATGTTAAAGTGCTTCCTCCAAGTTGTCTAATAGCGAGATAAAAACTTAGTCTTGTCCTTAAGCTTGATTTTTCAAACATTTGAATTAATAATTTTCCTTTAAGAGGAGCATCTTTATCCACATCAAGAAGATTTAGTTTTTTTCTAAAATTTTTTCTTTTCTTTGCATCACTAATGATTTTTCTAAGATCTTTAATTGGAATATCTTTTAAATTTATGAAATGTTTCATTTTATCTCATTTTTGAACATACATTATCAATAATTTTTAATGCTTGTTTGATTTCTGTTTTTTTAACATTTAGTGGAGGTAGAATACGAACAACATTCTCAGCTGCACGTATAGTTAGTAATCTCTTAGCCATCAATTTTTTAATGAACTTTGACTGATCTGTATAAAGCTGAACTCCAATTAATAAACCTTTTCCTCTTATTTCTTTAATAATCCTTGGATATTTTTTTTTTAAAAGATTCAAATTTATAAAAAAATATTCTGATAATTCCTTTACATTGTTTAAGAATTTTTTACTTGAAACTATATCTATTACTGAATTCCCAACAGCCATTGCTAAAGGATTCCCACCAAAGGTTGAACCATGAGTGCCTGGTGTCATTCCAGAAGCAACCTTTTTACTCATTAAAACTGCACCAATAGGAAATCCACCACCTATTCCTTTTGCAATAGGAACGATATCTGGTTTTATTTTTGAGCTTTCAAAAGCCAGAAAGTCTGCTGATCTTGAAATTCCTGTTTGAACTTCATCTGCTATTAATAAAATTTTTTTTTTTGTACATAATTTTCTTAATCCTTTCAAACACCAATCAGGAATAACTTTAATTCCTCCTTCTCCCATAATTGGTTCGATCATAATAGCTGCAGTATTTTTAGTAATTTTTTTTTTCAGAGATTTGTGATTTCCAAAAACAAAATGATCAAATCCTGGCACTTTAGGTCCAAAACCTTCTACCATTTTTTTTGATCCACTAGCAAAAATCGCTGCAATAGTTCTTCCATGAAAAGAATTTTTTACACATAAAATTCTATTTTTATGAGGTTTTCCAATCGAATAAAAATATCTTCTAGCAATTTTAATAGATGCTTCAGTAGCTTCTGCACCGCTATTTTGGAATATTACATAATCAGCAAAAGTTTTTTGACATAATTTTTTTGCCAACTTTTCACCCTCAGGAATTTTAAAGGCATTTGATATATGCCAAAGTTTTTTAGATTGATTTTGTATTGTTTTAACTAGTTTGGGATGAGCGTGACCTAAACAATTTACAGCTATTCCTTGAACGAAATCTAGATATTTCACTCCTTTAGAGGTGTAAAGATAGCTTCCTTTACCTTTTGTAAAAGAAATTTTTTTTCTATTATAATTTTTTGCCAAATAGCTCATTTCAGTATTATTTGTATAAACAAAAAAATTAAATACAAGTTGGGATTGAATATCATTTAAAATAATTCAATTTAAATAGTGTTGATAACTCTTAATAATATTTTGTTTATTAGTTTTTTTTATCAGTATATTGTGTTTATATAATTTCTAAATACATTATATAGTAAATTATGAGCTGGACCGAAGAAAAAGTAAATAAGTTGAAAGAGCTTTGGGGTAAAGGAAACACTGCGAGCCAAATAGCTGAAATAATTGGTGGTATTACTCGAAATGCCGTGATTGGAAAAGCACATAGACTTAATCTTTCAGCAAAAATTAAAACTAGAACGGTGCCCTCTAAGGAAAGTTTCAATAATACAGCAGAACAAAATAACAATAAGGTTAAAAGAGGAAGAAGAAGTAAATTTAAATCATTGATAATCGAAAAAGATTTTGAGCCTGAAAATCCAAAACAGCTTGAGCAACTTGATGAAAATTCTTGTAAGTGGCCGATTGGTCATCCGAATGAAAAATCGTTTTATTTTTGTGGAAGAACTTCATTAAAAGACTTTTCTTATTGTAAGCTTCATTTGCTTTATGCGTATCAACCAAAAGGCAAAAAAGAGGATGTAATTGAAAAGGATGAAGTCCCAGAATTTATTGGAAAAAAAATAAAATCTGCTTAGTAAAATTTAATTTATATTATTTTTTTTTGAATATTCACCACCCTCTCTCCACATGTATGAGTATTTTTCAACTTCGTTACCAAAAATTTTTTTCGAGGGCACGCCAATGTCAAAATTTGTCTTATACTTACCAGAGACAACATTATCATAATTAAGTAACTTTAACTGATCAACAGTCAACAAAGGACTCGGAAATAATTGGAAAAATTTTGCTGTCATCATTGCTAAAGGCAGTGGAAATGGTATTAAAAATCTCTTTTTATTTATCGAATTAAGTAGAATGATTAAAATTTCTTTAAAAGTCAAAACTTCAGGCCCTATGCATTCAATAACATTCGAGTTGACTTTTTTCGAAATTACAAAATAAATAATATCAGTCAAATCTGAACAATGAATTGGAGTAAATTTCGTTTTACCATAATAGTATAATGGAAATATCGGTAACCGACTTAATAATGTCATCAAATTACAACTAAAATTATCTGAGGAGGAATAAACTATTGATGGACGTAAAATTGTCGCGTTAGGAAAAATTTTTAAAATATTTTGTTCTCCATTCAATTTACTTTGAGCATATTTAGAATCTAATGCTTCATTTATTCCCAAAGCAGAAATATGAATAAATTGTTTTAATTTATATTCCCTACACAATTTAGCTAAAAGAGATGGGAATACAGAATGGATATTCTTAAATGTGTTTCCCCTTTTTTTTTCAAATAGAATACCAATTAAATTGATACAAATTTCAGCAGACTCAAAAAGTTTTCTAATTTTATTTTCATCAAAAATATTACACTCCTTTATTTCAATATAACCTGCATTTCCTTGGGTTCTAATTATATGACCTTTTTGATGAATATTTCTTGTAACTACTGTAACTGTATAGTTATTTTGGGTTAACTTTCTTATAAGGTGAGTTCCTATTTGACCCGTACCTCCCCATATCAAAATTTTTTTCATTTTATTAATCAAAAAATAGACATTATTATTTAGTCTTATATATATAAATATATATGAGTAATATCAAAGTTTTTGAAAATGATTTACCTAAAGATTTAGATTTATCAAATGAAAAATTCATCGGTCTAGATAATGAAGCATTAGGGTTAGTGCTTGGCAGAGATCCTCTCACTCTAGTTCAATTAGGGCTTGAGTCAAAAAATTTTTATTTGATAAAACTCAATAGAAAGACCTACCACGCACCAAATCTAATAAAAGCTTTATCTAATGACAACACTCAATATATCATGCATTATGCGAGGCAAGACCTTCTGTGGCTAAAATATCACCTTAATGTAAAACCAAAAAATATTTTTTGTACGAAAGTCGCATCAAAAATAGCAAGGACTGCCAGTTCATACCACGGATATAAAGATCTTGTTAAAGAATTGTGTGGAAAAGACATTTCAAAAAAAGAACAACAAAGTGATTGGGGAGATCCAAATCTTTCAGAAAAACAAATTAGATATGCTGCATCTGATACTGAACATTTATTTGAGATAAGAAATAAATTGATTAAAATGTTAGAAAGAGAAAAAAGAATAGATTTGTTTAAAAAATCTATGGAGGTAATACCTGTTTTAGTTGATATGGAGATTGCAGGATTCAAGTTATCAACTTTTGAACATTAAGAATGAAAAAAAATTTTATCAAAACTGCAAAAGATGTAATCAATCTAGAGATATCTGGGCTAATTAAATTAAAAAAAACTTTAAATAATTCATTTAATAAAGCTGTTAATGAAATTGCAAAATGCCAATCTAAAGTAATTCTTTGTGGAGTCGGAAAAAGTGGACTAATTGCAAGTAAAATAGCGGCAACTTTTTCTTCTGTTGGAACTCCTGCTTTTTTTTTATCGGCTAGTAATTCATCCCATGGAGATCTTGGAAGCATTACCAAAAAAGACATATTAATTTTAATAAGTTATTCTGGTGAAACAAATGAACTAAGAAATATTATTCAGTATGCAAATAGAAATAAAGTTTTATTGATTGGAATAGTCTCCAAAAAAGATTCAATACTACATAACGCATCAGATATTAGATTATTGACTCCTCAAGTCAAAGAGTCAGGTGGTATCGTCCCAACCTCAAGTACTTCAGTTCAGCTAGCACTAGGTGATGCTTTAGCTATTTCTGTAATGAAACAAAAAAAATTTAACAAACTTGATTTCAAAAAACTTCACCCTGCAGGAGCATTGGGTGCAAAACTAAAAACTGTTGAAGATATAATGTTGACTGGAAAAAAGATTCCCTTTGTAAGAGAAGATTTAAAAATGAAAAAGGCATTAAAAATTTTGAGCGATAAAAAACTAGGGATATTAATTGTTCAAAATAAAAGGAAGCAAACTACCGGCATTATCACGGATGGCCAAATCAGAAGGTTTAATCAAAAAAACCCAAACTTACTTACTACTAAAGTTAGCAAAGTAATGACCAAAAATCCTATAAGTGTTGAAAAAAATGATTTAGCAGCTAGAGCTTTATCAATAATGAATAACAGGAAAATCACATCCTTATGCGTCTTTGACAAAAAGAGTAAAAATAAAACGATTGGAGTTCTTCACGTTCACACGATCCTACAATCAAATATATCTTGATGACGAAAAGTTCTGTATTAAAAATTTTATTTGGACTATCTGCTTTAATTATAATTTTTTTTTTTAGTCTCAAGCTTTTTAACAAAGAGAAGAGAGCTTCACTAAAAAAAGAAGCCATAGTTGAAGAAATTGATAATACAACAGTTGATGAGATTGATACAACAACAAACATAATTAAAGATGTAAGCTACAGCTCAAATGACGCTAAAGGTAATGAGTATGTTTTGAATGCAAAGGAAGGACAAATAGATATAAATAATGATAAGGTAATATTTCTTAAAGGTGTTGAAGCTACTATAACTTTGGCATCTGATGAAATTATAAATATTCAATCTAAGTTTGGGAAGTACAATATTGACAACTATGACACTATTTTTTCTGAAAACGTATTAATTGAATACAAAGATAACAATATTAAAGGAAATTATGTAGATTTTTCTTTAAATAGAAATTCATTGATAATTTCAAAAAATGTTGTTTATTTAAATCAAAAAAACTTATTGAGGGCTGATGTTGTTGAAATTAATATTTCAACTAAAGATACAAAAATTTTTATGTACGAAGAGAAAAAAAAAGTTAAAATAAACTCTAAATAAAATTATGGGAGTAATTAAAAAATTTAGAATTAAGTCGTTTAAAAATACCAATACGATTCTTGAATTTAAAAATATCACTTTATCTTACGGAAACAGAATTATACTCGACAATATTAATTTTAAAATTAATGAAGGGCAAATTTTTGGAATGTTGGGTCCAAATGGTGTAGGTAAATCTACCATTTTTAACCTTATCACAGGATTAATCACACCTAAACATGGCAAGATATTAATCAATGGTTACGATGCCACAAATTTTCCAATTTATTTAAGAACAAAAAAATTTAAAGTTGGCTATGTTCCACAATATGGAGGTTATTTTAACGATTTAACCTTGTATGATAATTTAAAAGCAATTAGTGAAATAATAATTTCAGATGCAAATCTCAGATCTCAAAGAATAAACTATGTTATTTCAAGATTTGAGTTAGATAATTTAAAAGAAATAAAAGCTAAACATCTCTCTGGTGGACAAAAACGAAAATTAGTTTTAGCACTAGCTCTTTTAAGTCAGCCAAAAGTATTACTTTTGGACGAACCATTCGCTGCTTTGGATGTTCTAACTATAAAAATGCTTCAAGAAATAATTGTAAACCTGCAACAAGAGAGCAGTATTACTATCTGTATTTGTGATCATCAAGCCAGGGATCTGCTTGCATGCGTGGATGTAGCTATGATTTTAAGTAATTGTAAAATTATTGCGCAGGATACTCCATCAAATTTAGTAAAAAATATTAGTGCTCAAAATGCATATTTTGGTGATAGTTTTCAAATAAACTAATCAATATGCCCAATCATATTATAATTAAAAAAAAAATTGCTGGTTTTAAAAAAAAAATTTATGTAAGTGGTGATAAAAGTATAAGCATAAGATGGGTTTTATTTGCGTCAATAGCATCAGGTATTTCAAAAGCTAGAAATTTATTAATATCTGAAGATGTATTGGCAGCAATTAATATTATAAAAAAATTTGGAATAAAAGTTATTCAAAAAAAAGGTTTTTTTATAATTTTTGGAAAGGGAATTGATGGATATAACTTTAGAAAAAACACTGTTATAAATGCGGGAAACTCAGCAACTTTGGGTAGATTAATTCTTGGTTTAATAATTAATTCTACTAAAACTATTAGGTTAGTTGGTGACAAAAGTTTGTCTAGAAGAGACTTTAAAAGAGTGGCTTCTCCTCTATCTAAATTTGGAGCAAAATTTAAATTGAAAAAGGGTTTTAGCCTACCACTTACAATTCGGGGGTCAAAAAATATAAAATCTATTAAATACCACGAAACACGAGGCTCAGCTCAATGTAAAACTGCAGTTATGCTCGCCGCTATGAGAGCTGATGGAACAACTTATATAAAAGCAAAAAAAAGTAGAGATCATACGGAAAAGATGATGAGAGATCTTAAATTACCCATTAGCGTTGTTAAAAGAAAAAATCATGATTTAATACAGATTAAAAAAGTAACAAAAGTTAGAAGAATTAATTACAACATTCCTTCTGACATAAGCTCTAGTGCGTTTTTCATTGTACTTACTGCACTCTCAAGAAATTCTGAGCTTTTAATAAAAAATGTAAATATAAACCATTCAAGAATTGGTATCATTACTATTCTAAAGAAGATGGGGGTAAATATAATTTTACAAAATAAAAAAATTTATAGAGGAGAAGAAATAGCAGATATAAAAATTAAAAGTTCTAAATCAATCAAACCAATTAATTGCCCCGCTTCGTTAAACGCTAGTGCTATAGATGAATTTTTAGTTATTTTTTTAGTAGCAGCAAAAGCAGATGGGAACTCCTATTTTAAAGGATTGGCCGAATTAGATAAAAAAGAAAGTCCAAGATTAAAATGGGGATCTAAAATTCTGAACAAAATGGGTATAAAAAATATTACAACAAAGAATTCAATTAAAATTTTTGGTAATCCAAACCTAAAAATTAATAAAAAGATAATAATAAATAATTATCTTAAAGATCACAGAGTATTTATGACAAGCGTAATAGCAGCACTAACATTCGGGGGGTTATGGGAAATACATGATAGTAAAGCTGCAAGAACTTCTTTCCCAAACTTTTTGAAAATAATAAATCAGTTAAAAAAATAATGAGAAAAAGAAAAAATATAATTAAAATAGCAATTGACTCACCAGCTGCAGCAGGTGCAGGTACACAGGCGAAACTCGTCTCCAAATATTATAACCTATTACATCTTGATACTGGACGCTGTTACAGATATGTTGCAAACATAAAGATTTCTAGTCCCTTAAAATATAATTTTAGATATATAAAAAAAAAAATTAAAAAATTAAGAATTAAAGATTTACAAAATAAAAAGCTCTTAACAGACAAAGTTGCCACGGCTGCCTCAATTATAGCCAAAGATAGAAAAATAAGAAAACTGGTCCATTCTTTTCAATTGAACTGTGCTTACAATCCCCCTCTAAAATATAACGGATCATGTCTGGATGGTAGAGATATTACTTATAAAATAATACCAGACGCAGACTTAAAATTTTTTATAACAGCTAATCTCAAAACTAGAGCACTGAGAAGATATAAAGAATTAAAACTTTTAAACAAAAAAATTAGATATAGTGATGTGCTAAAAAGCATTAAAAAACGGGATAAAAATGACTATTCCCGTAAAATTTCACCTCTAAAGAAAACAAAAGATTCAGTATTGATTAACACTACAAATTTATCTAAAAGAGCGTGTTTTTTAAAAATAAAAAAAATTATAGATAAAAAAATTAATAGTTAATGGAAATATACAAAGATCTAACTAACCCAGATAATCAAAAATTTGAGCAGCTGTTAAATAGTCAACTATCTAAAATTAATATTGAAGAGGGTAAAATAATTGAAGGTAAAGTTAACAAGATAACTGAAAAATATGTATTTCTACATGTTGATGGTCTTAAATCTGAGCCGGTTTTAGATATAAACGAGTTAAAGACTATGGGATTGAATGAAAAAATTAAGGTTGGAGAAAAAATTTCAGTTTTATTGGAAAAGTTAGAAGATAAAATGGGTGAAGTCGTAGTATCTGCAAGCAAGGCTCAAAAAATCAAAGGATGGGATAAATTAGTTGAAGCATATGAAAAAAAAGTACCAATTATGGGAAAAATTACCTCTAAATGTAAAGGAGGTTGTATTGTTGAGCACATAGATACAGGATCTCTAATGTTTTTACCAGGTTCACAGATTAGTGATAAGCCGTTAAAAGATATTAGTCATCTAATGAATGAACCTCAAAAATTTGCTCTTATAAAACTTGATAAAATAAGAGGAAATGCTTGTGTATCAAGAAGAGAAATTATTTCCTCTTTTAAAAAAGAAGATAAAGCAAAAATAATTGATAAATATAAAGTTGGCGACATTATAAAAGGAGCTGAAGTAAAAGGTTATAGTACATTTGGATGCTTTTTTAATGTAAATGGAGAACTAGATGTCCTAGTTCATTTGCAAGAAATTTCCTACTCGAGAGTAAATCATCCTGATGAAGTTTTTAACATAGGTGAAAAACATGATTTAAAAGTAATATCTGTTGATAAAGAGAAACTACAAGTTGGATGCTCAGTCAAACAAATGTCTCCTGATCCTTTTGAACATATTGAAAATTATGAACTTAACAAAGTTTATAAAGTCAAGGTCTCTAAAATTATGGACTTTGGTGCCTTCTGTGAATTGGAACCAGGTTTAACCACACTTTTACATTCAAGCGAACTTAGTTGGACAAAAAAAAATATGTCAGCAAAAAAAATGTTCAAAGTTGGTGATGAAATTGATTGTGTAATAACTGAAATAGATAAAGAAAAAAGAAGAGTAGCGATTTCTCATAGGTTAACTCTTGAAAATCCATTTGAAACTTTCAATAAAAAATATCCAGTTGGGTCTGTTGTAAACGGTGAAATAGTAAATAAAAATGAGTATTCTTTGTTTGTAAAAGTTGAAGATATAAATGTTGATACTTTTTTACATTGCAATGATCTAACTTATCTTAATAATGGGGAAGAAGAACTTACCAAATATAAAAAAGGTGACAAAATAAAAGTCAAAGTCTTAGAAATAAAAATTGAGGATCAAAAAATCAGAGTGGGATACAAACAAACACAGAATGATCCTTTGGATTGGTTTAGTGATAAGAAAAAAAATCAAACTATTACTGTAAAAATAATTTCAACAAATAATAAGGGATTAGTTGTAAGACCAGAAGGTTGTGATATGGATTTTATCATTAAAAAATCACAGATAGCAATCAATCCAGCAGATGCTCGACCATCAAGATTCACAGGCGGCGAAAAAATTGATTGTGCAATTTCTGAAATTGATTTGGATAAACGTAAAATTTCTTTAAGTATGAAATTATTAGAGGAAATAGAAAAAAAGGAAGCTCTTGAAAAATATGGATCAGAAGGATCAGGAAAAAATCTTCCATTCTCCTCTTTATCCGATGACTTGAAGAAAAAAGATAAAAAATAATAAAAAATATAATTAAAAAGAAGTGTTAAATTGGGCGTTGTAAAGTCAAAACTTTTAAAACAAATTTCTAATAGCTTCCCAAATTTTCAAAAAAAAGACTTAGCAAAAATAACAGATATAATACTAATCGAGTTAAAAAAGGCTCTCAAGAGAGAAGAAAGAGTAGAAATTAGAGGCTGGGGGTCTTTAAGCGTCCGAAATCAAAAATCATCTATAAGAAGGAATCCTAAGACAGGTGATAAAGTTGCAGTACCAGCAAAAAAAGTAATTCATTGGAAAATGAGTAAAGAAATGTTTAAAAAGATTAACAATGAAAAAGAGTAAAATATTTGTTGCTTGTGATACTACAAAAATATCAAAAATTAAAAAAATTATAAAAAATACTCAAAACAATAGATTAAAAATTGGATATAAATTCGGTTTAGAGTTCTTAAACTCAAAAAATGGTAGAATTTTTTTATCTAAATTAAGAAATAAAATTATATTTGCAGATTTAAAACTAAATGATATTCCAAACACTTGTGTATCAACAATAAAAGCGATTAAAGATTTAAGAATTAATTACTTAACTATACATATTAGTTCAGGATTGGATGCACTTCAAGCTGCAAAAAAAATATCCGGTAAAACGAAACTTATAGGCGTAACAGTTCTTACTTCTTTAGATGATAAAGCATTGAAAGAAATTGGATTTAATAAAGATGTAAAAAAATTAGTCCTACATCAAGTAAAGTTAGCAAATAAAGCTAAATTAGATGCTATAGTCTGTAGTGCTCAAGAAGTAAAATTAGTAAAAAAATTTTTTAAAAAAGAAGTAATAACACCTGGCATAAGATTTACATCAAAAAAGAATGACCAAAAAAGAGTTTTAACACCTAATGAAGCTTATTCGAATGGGGCCGATTGGTTAGTGATAGGTAGAGACTTAACTAAAGGCAATATTAAAAAAAATACACAAGTATTAATTGATCACTTAAGTAAATGATCAGAGGTATTAAAATTTGCGGGGTGACAGATCCCAGAACATTAGATTTTATTTTAAATCATCCCTGCCCACCAAAATTTATAGGCTTCATTACTAACTATGATAAAAGTAAAAGATACATCGAATATGAAAAATTAAAAAAATTAATCAATGTTGATAGAAAACAGGTAAACTTCACCTCTGTGCTAGTAAAGCCTACTGATGAAATTTTAGAGAGAATAAAAAATTTAAATTTTGATTATTATCAGCTTTATGATGTCAGTCCTGAAAGAACGAAAGAGATTAAATTTAGATACAAAATTAAGATAATTACAGCAATTACTGTATCAAATAAAATTGATGTTAGTAAATATAAAAATTACACAGATATTTCAGATATAATACTATTTGACTCAAAAGGCTATCATAAGTCAGAAAGTTTTGATCACAATCTATTGAATGGAGTATCTAAAGAATTAAATAAAATGATTGCAGGAAATATTCAAATAGATGATATTCCTAGTTTCAAAAACGAGGATTTTATAATAGATCTTAGTGGGGCGCTAGAGGATGAAGAAGGAAAAAAAGATATTAATAAAATCAATAAATTGTTAAATTTATCTTCAAAAATATGAAATTAAAAAAAGGAATACCATTAATTGATCAAGGAAATAGTCTTGGTTTTTGGGGGGGTAAATTTGGGGGCAACTTTGTTCCTGAGACCTTAAAAAAACCAATAGAAGATCTAGAAATTCTATTTAACAAACTAAAAAAAGATAAAAAGTTTATTTCTGAAAGAGATAAATATTTTAAAAATTGGATCGGAACCCCTACTCGTTTTATAAAATTAGAAAATTTAACAAATCATGTGGGAGGAGCCCAAATTTGGTCCAAGGTTGTATCAGATGCAAATGGTGGTGCGCACAAAATCTACAACGCAACAGTTCACTGTTTGCTGGCAAAACGTTCTGGTAAAAAAATTATATGTGGAGACACAGGCGCAGGATATGCAGGTAAAATGTTAAGTATGGCAGCGAAAAAATTTGGCCTAAAATGTAAAATTTTTATGGGAGCAAAAGATATTGAGAGACAACAGCCAAATGTAAGGGCTATGAAAAAAAATGGTGCTCAAGTCATACCTGTTTATTCAGGAAGTCAAACCCTTGTTGATGCTGTTTCTGAATGTATGCGTTTTTGGGTTGCTAATTGTGATACTACAGCTATGTGTGTTGGGAGTACTGTAGGACCAGCTGTTTTTGTTCGTATCTGTGGATGGAGCACTAGCCAAATATCTAGAGAGTTAAAAATTCAATTGATAGAGGAGTTTGGTTATATTCCAAAAAAACTTAAACTTTATAATTGCGTAGGCGGAGGTAGTTCAAGTTTTGGTTTTTGGAATGAATTTATGGATTATGACAAAAAACAATGTGAATTTATTGGAGTTGAGGCTGGTGGGCCAGCAAAAAGTAGGAAGCATGCTGCACCTCTTACTTATGGTTCAAAAATTGGAATTCTACATGGAGCAGCTCAATACGTAAATCAGAATTCAGATGGACAAATAGAAGAAACAGAGTCTATCTCAGCAGGACTTGACTATCCAGGAATTTCTCCACTTCATTGTTTTCTTAAAGATACAAAGAGAGCAAGATATACAGCTGCCAGCGATGAGGAAGCATTAAGAGCTTATAAGCTTGTAACAAAATATGAAAAATTAAGGCCATCTTTAGAACCAAGTCATGCATTTTCTGTTGCAATAAGAGAAGCAAAAAAAATGAGTAAGAATACAATTGTTGTAGTTAATAGTTGTGGGGATGCTTATAAAGATAAAAAAATTTTAAGAAGTAGACTTGGAAAAAAATATGCTTAACCCAATAGATCTTGCTTTTAAAAAAGCTAAAAATGAAAATAGACCGGCCCTTTTAACTTATACTGTGGCAGGTGATAGTACTAAAAACCAATCCTTAATAATACTTAACGCTATATCAAAACATGCGGATATTTTAGAATTAGGTGTTCCACATAACACACCAGTTGCAGATGGAAGCCAAATACAAACTAGTGCATACAGAGCCATAAAAAATGGAATTAAGATAGAAGATATTTTTTGGATAGTAAAAAAATATAAGAAAAATAAAAATTCTAAACCTATTATTTTAATGGGTTACTACAATATGATATTTCAATATGGAGAAAAAAAATTTTTAGAAAAATGTAAAAAAGTTGGAGTTAATGGCTTAATAGTTGTCGACTTACCTTGGCCAGAAAATAAATCTTTTATTAAAAAATGTAGAAAAAAATCAATATATTTAATTCAACTTTTATCACCTACTACTTCAAAGGAAAGACTTAATAAAATAATTAGAGATTCTCATGCTATGAATTATTTCATATCAATGCTATCCACTACGGGTGGTAAATTAAAAGTATCCTCTAAAAAGATCATGTCAAATTACTTTAAAATTAAAAAAATAAATCCAAAAAAAAATGTTGTAATAGGTTTTGGAATTACAGAAAAATCTATTAAATCGTTAAAAAAAGCCGATGGATTGGTGGTAGGAAGTGCAATTTGTAAGGAAATTTCTGTTTCAATTCAAAAAAGACAAAATCCTGTCACAAATGTTGCTAATTTAGTGAAAAAGCTTAAATATAAAATTTTATGAACTGGATTACCAAAATAATTAAGGCTGGAGAAAAGATTAAGTCCGCTCTTCACAAAAGAGCAACGAAAGAAGATATAGCCAATAGTGACTGGACATCGTGTTGTAAAGGCCCGATCTTAAAAAAAGATCTTGAAAAAAACTTGTGGGTGTGTCCTGAGCCTGAGTGTAATAAACATCATAGAATTAGCCCAAAAAAAAGATTTGACATTCTTTTTGGTGAAAAAAATTATGAAATTTTCAAAACACCAATTCCTAAAGATGATCCTCTCAACTGGACCGACTCCAAATCTTATAAAGATAGATTAAAGAGTGCTAGAAAAAAAACAGGTATGGATTGTGGAATGATGGTTGTCTGTGGAACAATTAATGATATTAAAATTACTGCTGTTGCATCTGACTTTGATTTTTTAGGAGCATCAATGGCGGCCGCTGAAGGTGAGGCCTTTTTATATGGTATTCAATATGCAATTGAAAATAAAACTCCTTTTTTATGTGTTAGTGCTGGCGGAGGAATGAGAATGATGGAAAGTTTAATCTCTCTATCCCAAATGACAAGAACAACTTTAGCGATTAATGAATTAAAAAAAAATAATCTACCATACATTGTTTGTATTACTGATCCAACAGCGGGAGGCATTACTGCATCGTACGCTATGCTAGGCGATATTCATATAGCTGAACCAGGGGCTTTGATTGCATTTGCTGGTGCAAGGGTAATTCAGGGTACAGTTAATGAGGAACTTCCCGAAGGTTTTCAAAAAAGTGAATATGTTGAAAAAACTGGATTTGTAGACTTGATTGTTGATAGAAAAGATCTAACTGAAAAAATTGGAACTTTATTATCAATATTGCTAAAGAAAAATTCTGCTATAAATTCTGAAGAAAATGAAACTTCAGAAGATTCTCAATCGCTTACAAAAGCTGCATCCTAAAGAAATTGATCTTAGCTTAGATCGAATAAAAAATCTTTGCAAAAAGTTGGGAAACCCACAAGATGAAATTAAGTGTATACAGGTCTGTGGAACTAATGGGAAAGGTAGTACCATTTCTTTTTTAAGATCTATACTTAGAGAAGCAAACATTAAATGTAATGTATACACCTCTCCTCATGTAAAGAGTATTAATGAAAGATTTGTTTATAATGATGAAATGATCGGTGATAATGATCTATCAGATTTATTATCTAAAATTGAGGAAGTAAACAACAATCAACCTTTAACATATTTTGAAGCTCTCACAGCTGCATTCTTTTATGGATGCAAAAAATATAAAGATAATCTTGTGATTGCAGAATTTGGCCTGTTTGGAAGAGGAGATGCTGTAAATATTTTAAAAAAAAATCTTTGTAATATAGTCACCTCATGTAGTGAGGATCACTTAGACTGGCTACCAAAAAATGACAGAACTATTGAAAGAATAATTTTTGAAAAAACCTCCTCTTTACTAAATTCAAATATAGTAGTTGCTAAACAGAATTCTAATAAAATTGTAGAATGTATTAAAAAAAATATATCTGATAATAGTGCGAATAAATATTTTTTTAATGAAAATTACAACTTTGTTTTAAAGGAAAATAACTTCTTTTATTACGAGGATAAATATGGTGGTTTAAAAATTCCAAAACCCAAATTAAATGGACTATTTCAACTTGAAAATGCTGCTACGGCAATTGCAACATTAAGAATTTTAGAGGATATAAAAATTAAGGACCAACACATAATAAACGGAGTTCAAAAAGCATCCCATATTGCTAGACTTGAGGAAATTAAATCTGGTAAACTTAAAAACTTAGTGAAAAATAATAGACTAATTCTTGATTCTTCACATAATCCTGGTGGATCAAAAGTTCTTAATGAATATCTTCAGACTTTAGATTGTAACAAACATGTTATTATAGGAATGATGGCTAATAAAAATCACGAAGAATACATAAGTTATTTTAAAAATATTTCATCTTTGACTACAGTTGATATACCAAATCAACCTAATGCAATAAGTGGAAAAGAATTAAAAGAAAAATTTAAGGATATACCTAATGTTAATTATAAAGAGAGCATCCAAAAAGCCATTCGATCAATAAACTTAAAAGAGAACGATTTGCTTTTAATTACTGGTTCCTTGTATTTAAGTGGAGAATTTTTAAATATTAATTAAATATTTTTTTCCAAAAATTCTTTCATGTTACTTTCTGGGACCCCACCAACTTTTCTGTCAACCTCAACACCTTTTTTATAAATTATAACAGTTGGTACACCTCTTATCCCTGCAGCACTTCCTGTATTTATGCCTCCATCTTCAATATCAGCATAATAAAAACCAGCTTTATCCTTATACTCAACTGCTAACTTATCCATTATTGGTTTCAATGTCTTACAAGGACCACACCAAGCTGCTGAGAATTGAATTACAGATACATCCTCACTTTTGATTTTACTTTCAAAATCTTCATCTTTGAAATCTATAAGCATAAAAAGGGTTTATTAATAATAATAATAAAGTCAACTATGTAAATTCATACTTTTTTTCAATTGACATGATAAATTGGTTGATTTCATCCAATTTTTTTAATTCAACCTCATCATCTCTATTTGATGCTTGATCTCTTAAGTAATCAATTTCAGTATAAGCCATATTAATTGTCTGCCATTTTTCTTTGTTTTTACTTAAAATTCTTCTGGCAATTTCACTTTTAATATTTTTGTATAAGTCAGGTGGTAAGATTTGGGGTGCTTCTTGATAAATTATTTTTTGACCGAACCAACTACATCTTTTGTCCGTAAACTTATCTAGTAATCTTAATTTATCCTCCCACGAGGAGCTGTGCCAAATTTTAAATAATGCAGTATCTTTATTTGGAATAAATTTTTCATATAAAGTTTCTTCTGGTAATAAGTCTTCCTGAGTTTTGGTTTGTGCTTTTTCTTCAGCTGCTTCTCTGTGAATAATCTGAATATTTTTACAAAAATTTTCATTTTCTCTAACGAGTTTAGCTCTTTTTTGAATAATTGCTAAATCTAAGTCTAAATAAGGCTTTTGTTTTAAAGCATAATCTTTACTCATAACTACTGGAGCTTTATTTGTTTTTAGAACCCTAAGTGCTTTAGGACTAAATTTTTTCAAAATATCTCTCAATTGATTGACAGATAAATTTAAAAATGGTTCGGGATCTCTTCTTAGATCCCAAAGATAACCCCATGATCCGTATGAAGGATGAAAACAATGCTTTGGGTGTAAGGTGCAAGCAAGGTACATCATATTTCTACCCTTAACATTTTCAAATATTGAATATATGCCATCATTTGTAAGTAATGTCTCCACACTTGTCTTTGTTGAAGTTTTTAGAAAAGTATCCCAATTATCTTTATGTTTATCTCTTATAATTCTAAGGACTTTTAATGAAGTATACGCATCGTGAAAAGCCGTGTGTTGTTGAGATGTATCAAATCCTTGCATTCTAGCTAATGCTTCTAAGGCTAGACTTGGGTTTCCAGCTTCAGTCAATTCTGTTTTCAAGGTTTCTGGGTTTAAAGTTTGTGCTGCCCTTGCTATATGCAAACCATCATGTTCTTGATTTGGTGAAGAGTGAGTAAGATAAGGATATCTGTTCCCTTTAAAGAAATTAAAATGAAACATCCTTCTATCAAAATTTAGGTTTGACCAACCCATAAACATTGCAGGACCAGCCTTTGAAAAAAAATTTTCTACTGCACCTAAAAATTCATAATGTGAATAATTGCCTTTAGTTAGTAGATCAATACTTGTTGAATTAACGAGTAATGCCTTTGCACTTGGTACCTCTCCTTCTGGCATTCTGCCTCTAATGTTAAGTTTTCCAATTTCTTTTAAATTTTTATCAACTACGACTGCCCCAACCTCAATTATTGAACCCCAAATTGTGCTATTAGTTGTTTCTGTATCGTAAATTACTATTTTATCCATTTTTAAAATTAATTTAAATTTGAAATTTCATTAAATTTTTTCAATCTCCCTAAAAACAAATTTTGATAGGTAATTAATTCAGTTCCTTGAATTTTAAATTCTTGAAACAAATTATCCACTGTACATACAAGTATAACACAAGCATTGATATTTGAATTATAAACTACATTATGAGCTAATGAGTAGGCTGCGGTTTGTAGTAGCCAAGAGTCTATATACTCTACTTTTTTTGGTTTATTAGATTGTTTAAAATCAATTATAGTTTCCTTTCCTTCATATAGTCCAACACAGTCTGCGGTGCCCGCATACTTTTCAGGGTAATACATGGTGCACTCAACCCCATAGATTTCCTCTAACCTGTTTGTTAATCCTCTATCAATAATTTCTTTTGCCATCTTTTTATACTGTTCATTATCCTCAAAAAAACTCAAATTTTCTCTTCCTAAAAGATAAGACTCTAAATAACTATGCATTTGAGATCCTCTGCTACTGGCTGCTTTTGTAATAGCTTCAGCTTCTTTATAGCCGGTTCTTTCTCGCCAATTTGCTAGTGCCGCTTTATCTTCCTCAGATTTTGTTGCATCAAGTATTGACGTTACACTTGGTAATTTTGCTTTTCCTAAGACATATCTTCTTATTCCGTCTTCTGTAGCCCTTGAACTTGGTGGATAATTGTATTTTTTGTTCCAACGCATGTGATTTCTTATAGTCGGTAATATGTGAAAAAAGAAATTATTTTTTGAGCTGTTTATTTCTTTCAACAAATTTCTCAACGTTCTCTGTCAACACAGCTTTTTCAACTTGCTCGGGATCTTTTATGTTTTCTAAAGTTCTTGTAATTGATCTTGCATCTTTACCAAAACTATCAACAACCGTCATAGCCTCTTCAAGTTTTTTTCTTAATTTATAAATATTATCAAAATGACTAGAAAATCTTGTACTTATAGTTTTTAAGTGATCATAAATCTCTGTGGCGTGTTTTGAAATTTTAAGAGATTGAAAACCCATGTGTAAAGATTGTAAATATGCTGATAAAGTATTAGGGCCACAAATTACTATTTTATATTTTTTCATTAATTCTTGAGTTAATAACTCTTTAGTGCTTGGATCTTGGTACTCAGTTAACTCTTTATAAAGACTTTCAGTAGGAGCATATACTATTGCAAAATTTGATGTTTTTGGAGGAACGATATATTTCTCCATGACACTTTTTGCTTTGGCCTTAAATGCACTTGCTAATTTTGTTCTAGCATCTGCAACTGCTTTTTTATCGTCTGCATCATATGCATCAGTGATTGCTTTAAATTTTTCAACTGGAAAATGAGAGTCTACCGGAACCAAGACATCTCCTTGAAGCTTTATTGCAAATTCCACGTTTTCACTGGTATCTTCTTTCATTTTGACATTGGTCATATATTGAGACGCAGGTAATAAATCTTTAATTAAAGCATCTAAAGAATATTCAGCTAAAGTTCCATACTTTTTAACCCCTGCTAAAATTTTAGTAATCCCCTCTTGGCTTTGATTTAATAATTTAACTTGTTCGTTAAAATTCCCAACCTTCTCATCAACTTTAGTAAGTGCCTCAGTCATGTCCTTTGTAACCCCAGTTGATAAAGAGTTAAATGATGTAGACATCGAACTTAGAGATGTATTGATTGTAGAGTTTAAACTATCTTTTAATCTAATAATTTCCGCATTCAAATTTGCTATTTCATTAGTCTCATCAGCTCTATTCTCTTTCTTGGACTTTATATTTAAATACAAAATAGCCAAGATTGCTCCAAACATTAAAATCAAAATTATTAATAAAATTGTGTCCATGATTCGTAACTTGTATTATAAGGGATTTTTATGGAATTATATCTTATTTTGAAAATTATTTTTGGAATAGGGGTTCTAATAGCTACTTATGCAATAATAAGAAATTTAGATATCATCAAAATTATTCTCATATACTTTAAAGATAAATTACTTAGAAAGTAATTTAACAAAGTTTTTTAAACCTTTTTTTTTACTATTTTTTTTTGAAGTAAAAATACAAGCTTGAGATTTTAAGATTTCTCCATCTTTCAATATACGTAGGTTATTCGCTCTAAGAGTCTCACCTGTAGATGTTATATCTGCAATTAATTCAGCTGAACCAGTAAAAGGGTATGCCTCGGTTGCTCCTAAACTATAAACCAATTTAAATTGCGTAACACCTCTAGAAAATAAAAAGTTTCTGGTTAAATTAGCGTACTTAGTAGCAACTCTTAATCTTTTTTTCTTTTTGTCTCTAAATTCAAATGCAATTTCCTCTAGGTCGGCTATTGTTTGGACATCAATCCAAGGATCCGGTATAGCTACAACTAAATTAGCTTTTCCGAAATTAAGTTTTTTAATAACATTTATTTTTTTTTGAGTATTTATTTCACTTTCTTTTAATAAATCAAAACCAGAAAAGCCAATATCCAAAGAGCCATCTCCTAATCTTTCAATAATTTCTCTAGCGTGCAAATATAAAATTTTTATATTTGGTTTATTTTTTATTGAACCTATCAAATCTCTTTCTCCTCGCTCAGAGATAAGCTTTAATTTTTTTTTGGTAAAAATTTTTAAAACATCTTTTCTTAAACGACCCTTACTAGGTATACCTATATTAATTAAATTTTTCATAATTGATAATTTAAGTTAAAAGCAGCACCAACAGCTGGTACCTGCTTTTTTGAGCCAAGATCAGAAATTAATTTGTCATAACGACCACCATTACAACAATTAATAATTTTTGACTTTGATTTGATGTCTATTTTAAAAACTATGCCAGTGTAATACTCCAATTGTCTACCAAAGGCGGTTGAGAAAACTACATTTAATTTAGATATTTTGTTTTTTGAGATAGGAAAATATTTCTGATCAACAAAAAGATTTATTTTATGTTTTTTAAAAAATTTATTTAACTCCTTTGCAGCTTTATTTATTGGACATTTAATTTTCAAAAACTCTTTAATGATTTTCGATGTACTGCTTCCTTTACTTGCTCTCCGTGGATCCTTAATCTTTTTATCAAACCTTTCTAAAATTTCTTTTAATGTTCTACCCGCAACAATTGATGATTGATCATCCTTTAACATTTTTGAATATCGTCTTTTATCAACTTCAACAATAGTTGGATCTACATCAGAATTTGTCTCTAATCTTTTTAATAAATCACTGAAATAATCTTCTCGCCAAAAATGTCTTGTAAGTCTTAATTTCCATCTTTTTGGTATATCTAATTTATATATCAGAAGATTAAAAATCTCTACATTGCCAATTGTGAGTGTGCCAGTTGAGTATTTCAAATTTTTTAGTGATTTAATTGATGTATTTATTATTTCTTTGTCATCATTTTTTTCATCTTTTGATCCTATAATCTCAAAACCAACTTGATTTCGGATTATAGAGTCCTTTTTATTTTGAGATTTTCTATAAGCCTGTCCACTATAAAATATTTTTTCTTTACCTTTTAAGTTGTTTTCTAGATATCGAAGACAAGAAGCAATGGTAAGGTCGGGTCTTAAACATAATTCATTACCTGTCTGATCTGTAAATGAAAAAATAAATTTTCTAAAACTTTCACCAGATCTTTGAACTATATGATTAGTCTCAATAACTGATGGTAATTCAATATATTTGAATCCTTTAGACTGAACTGATCTAAGGATTTTGTTAGATAAATTTTTTGATTTCATTTATTAAATTTTCTTTTGGAAATGTAATTTGGTTATTCTCTCCTTTGGCTCCAAGTAAATTTTTTAATGTTATTTTATTATCTTTAAATTCATTTTCACCACAGATAACTGCGACTGGACATTTTCTTTTGTTAGCATAAGTAAGTTGCTTACCTAGGTTTTTTTTACTATCCAAAAATATTTCAGAATTGATATTATTTTTTCTTAAATTACTTAAAATTTCGTAATAATTTTTTAAGTATTTTTCATCCATTACACAAACAATAACTGGATTTTGTGTGTCAACTTCTATTTGATTTAATTGCATCATTGCAAATAGCAATCTATCGACACCAATACTTACACCTGTCCCTGGAATATCTACACCCTTAAATCTCGAAATTAATTTATTATACTGTCCACCAGAGCAAATACTTCCAATATCAACTTCCTTACCCTTAATATTTTTTGCCTTAAAATTTAAATTTGTTTCAACACAAAACCCATCGTAATAATCTAGACCTCTGACTATCGTAAAATTAGTTTTTACTTGATCAGAGTAATTTCCAAAGTTTAAAATTTCAAATAATTCGTCTAATTCTGTAATACCCTCTTGGGTAACAGGATTTTTGAAATTTTCTTTAAGTTCTTTTAAATCTTTAATCTTTAAAAAATTTAAGATTTTTGAAGCTTGATCATCACTTAGGTTTGCTCCTTTTGTTATAGCTCCACTTTTATCTTTTCTTTCTTTTTTTAATAATTCTTCAACACCCTTTAAACCGAACCCTGGTTTATCGAGTTTATCTATAGCTCTCATTACTTTGGTTTGTTTATCTTTTTCAATTTTTAAATCTTCAATTAAACCTTGGACAATTTTTCTATTACTGACATTGATAGTAAACTGATCTTTTTTTAAACCACAATCTAAAAGTGTACTTGATATTAAATTACAAAGCTCCGCATTAGCTTGTGCTGGATTAACTTTTCCAACTATATCACAATCTGCTTGAGTAAATTCCCTGTATCTAGCATTTCCAGATTTTTCATTTCTAAATACATTTTGAATTGCATATCTTTTATATATTGAGGGAAGCTCTTGATTATTCTGTGCAACAAATCTGGCAAGTGGACTGGATAAATCATATCTTAAAGTAATATTCTTTTCTCCATCATTAAAAGAGAAAACATCAGACATAGGATTACTGTCATCCTCTGCAAGAAAAGATCCTATATTTTCCGCAATTTCAAATGACGGGGTCTCTAATGGATCAAATCCATATTTTATAAAATTCTTCTCAATAACTTTTAAAAGTTTTTTTTTGAGAAATAATTTTTTATTCCATCTATCTTCGAATCCTGAGGGTAAACCAGGAATTAATTTATTATCTTTATTCATTTTTTGGTACCCGGGCTGAGAGTCGAACTCAAACTTAAAGTTCCACAAACTTCCGTGCTAACCATTACACCACCCGGGCTTATCCTCTTTGTTTTTATCTTATTTTATGTGGATTTAAAATTATAATTAAATAGTAAAATGCTAGCTTTAGCCAGCATGGTTATGAGTATGCACAACTATTTCGTTTCCTTTAAGAACTATTCTTAAAGTACTGTTGTAGAACCATTTATTTAACTCATATTTTTTCATCAAATGTCTTTTAAACAAAAAACTTTATTATGCAACCTTAAAAAGAAAAGGGATGTAACTCTCTTATAGAGAAAAACATCCTTTATATAAATTTGAGGATTAGTCTAATTTTTTAAGATTTACTGCTGAAGGGCCTTTTGGTCCATCCTCTAATGTAAATTCTATTTTATCACCTTCATTTAAAAATCGCATTCCAGCAGCTTTTACTGCTGATGCATGAACGAAAGCATCTTTTTCTTTGTCATCTCTTTCGATAAAACCATAACCTTTTTTACCGTTAAACCACTTTACTTTACCCTGTATTGTACTCATCTTATTTCTTAGTCCTTTTGTTAATTGTTATAAATAGAAGTTAATTTGTTTTGGGGTAATTTCAAGATGAAATCTTGTGGTGGTGGCTGAGGAAGGATTCGCACCTCCGACACAAGCCTTTTCAGGGCTCTGCTCTACTCCTGAGCTACTCAGCCTTAAAATTATCCTCTAAAGATTATTCTACCTTTAGTCAGATCATAAGGTGTCATTTCAACTGTAACATTATCACCTTGCAAAACTCTAATTCTGTTTTTTCTTAATTTTCCAGCAGTGTGAGCTGTAACAGTATGACCATTTTCTAGTTGCACTCTAAACATTGCATTAGGTAATAAATCTGTAACCTTGCCTTTGAATTCAAGTAGATCCTGTTTTGACAAATTTATTTACTCCTTTTTTTAATTCTTTTTTTGATGGATTGAGCATGACCTATCAACCCCTCATAGTTTGCAAGAGTTATAACTGATGGCCCAAGACTTTCAATACCCTTTTTTGATAAGTTTATATAAGAAATTCTTTTGTAAAATTCATTTACACTTATTCCACTTGAATATTTTGCTGAACCATTAGTTGGCAGTATATGATTTGAACCAACATTATAATCTGTCATTGCCATGACAGCATATTTTCCTAAACATATTGATCCAGAATTTTTTACTTTGGGAACCAATGATTTGTAGTTCTTAATATTAAGCTCTAAATGTTCAGGCGCAATTTTGTTTACAACATTAATTATTTTATCATCCTTAGATATATACATTAAAATTCCATTACTTTTTAAACTTTTTCTTGCAATGGACTCTCTGGGAATATTCTTTAATTGTTTTGCAATTTCTATCTTAACTTTGTTTATTAAATTTTTGTCTTTTGAAATTAAAATACATTGTGCTAAAGGATCATGTTCTGCTTGACCAATTAAATCGCTAGCTACCCATTCAGAATTAGAATATTTATCACAAACTATGGTTATTTCAGATGGTCCTGCAGTCATTCCCTCAATTCCAACATCTCCAAAAACTTCTTTCTTTGCGGCTGCAACATATGAATTTCCAGGTCCAACAATTTTATCAACTTTTTTAATTTTTTTCGTACCGTAAGAAACTGCTGCTATTGCTGGTGGACCCCCGATAGAATAAATCTCTTTTATTCTACATTTTTTTGCTGCATATAAAACAGCAGGATTTTGACTACCTTTATAACCAGGGTTAATCATAACAAGTCTTTTAACACCTGCAACCATAGCTGGAATAGCATTCATCAAAACACTTGAGGGGTAAGATGCGGTTGAACCAGGAACATAAATAGCAACTGACTCTATTGGCAAATACTTATATGCAAGTTTATTTTTAAATTTATCTGTATATGAAATATTTTTGAATCTTTGTAGAGAATGAAATTTATAAATTCGGTTGTAGGCTATATCAATAGCTTTTTTAACTTCGGGATCTAAAGACTTTATTAATCTATTAATTTGCTTAGGGCTTGGAATAATTCTATTATTCTTATTAAATTTTTTTTCATATTTAATTAAAGCTTTATCACCATTATTTTTCACATCATTAATTATTTTAGATACTGACACTTTGTCAGATATTATTTTTTTCCTTCTTTTGTAAAGCAAACTATCTAGAGTTTTGTCAAAATTTTTACTTTTACTAATTAGTACCTTCATAACTATTTAATTTCATTCTGATCCTCAAGTCGTGCTTCTATAGTTTCGGTAGTCAAAACAATATGAGAATTATTATTAAAAATAAGATTTATTTCATAATCATCTTTATTTTTCAAATAATCAATCCCAATTAATTCTAAAACTAAATTTTTCTTAGATTGATTGATATTTTTTGATCTTACTTTATCTACAAAATCAAACCTACATATACTATTGATTTTCTTACGATCTTGACCATTTTCGATGAGTGTTCTCTCGATTGATAACAAAAAAACCTTATTAGCAGAAAGGTATTTGATATCAGCTATTTTTACTTTTGCCCCCGAACTACAGGCTGAAATCATTTGTAATCCTTCCTGATCCATCGCAATTATTTTTGCTAGATATTTATTCACTTTTTAAGTCTTTTGATTTTAACACCAATTCTTTTAAGTTTTCCCTCTAAATTTTCATATCCTCTGTCTAAATGATAAATTCTATTAATAGAAGATTTACCATTTGAAATCATTGCTGCTAGAACAAGCGCAACTGACGCTCTTAAATCACTAGACATTAACTCTGCACCAATAAATCTTGTATTTCCATCAATAAAAGCTTTATTCTTCTTAACTTGAATATTTGCACCGAGTCTTTGAAGTTCTCCGACATGAAGAAATCTGTTTTCAAAGATATTTTCAGTAATTGAACTTTTACCATCTGCTCTACACATTAAGACCATTAATTGTGATTGCATATCAGTGGCTACACCTGGCCATTCTCTTGTTTTAATATTTTTAATAGGTTTTATTTTTTCAGGTCCAGTTACCGCTATCTTATTGATATCAATTTTAATTCTTGCTCCAGCTTTTCTTAATAACTTAAGCTCAGTTCTAATAATATCAGGATTAAAGTTTTTTATTTCAAGATGACCTTTGGTGAGAGTAGCAGCTACACAAAAAGTACCCGCTTCTATTCTATCAGCCATAACTGTATATTCAGTTTGATTTAATGAGTCAGTACCCAGAATTTTACACATTCTTCCGGACCATCTAATTTTTGCGCCTGCTGAATTTAAAAAATTTGTGAGATCTTTTATCTCGGGTTCTATAGCACAATTTTTTAAAATTGTTTTACCTTTTGCTAAACATGCTGCAATAATTGAATTTTCCGTCGCACCGACGCTTATTTTAGGAAACTTTATCGTGTTACCTTTGAGTCTTCCTTTGGTTTTGGCTAAAATGTATCCATCTTTAATTTTATAATTCATACCAAGTTTTTTTAACGCTGAAAGATGATAGTTTACAGGTCTAGCACCTATTAAACATCCTCCGGGTAATGAAGTTTTGGATTTATAAAATTTTGAAATTAATGGACCTAACACTAAAATTGATCCTCTCATCGTTTTTACAAGTGAATAACTTGCAAAAGTTTTCATCTTTTTTTTATTAATAATCTTTACAGTTTTTTTGTCTTTAGATAAAATTATTTTAGATCCAAGAGATTTTAACAAATTAAGCATAGTCTTTATATCTTTTACTCTTGGTAAATTTTTAATAATTACCGGCTTATCAAATAGTAATGTTGCAGCGAGAATTGGTAGGGATGCATTTTTTGAACCAGAGATTGAGACTTTGCCCTTTACTTTACAAGGACCATTTATCAGAAATTTATCCATAAATTACTTTTTTATTTTAGCAACCTGAATAGTAGTTTGTCCCTGATATTTACCGTTTTTTGATTTATAAGTTGTTTCTGGCTTTGTATCAGATTTGAAAAATAAAAATTGAGCTATACCTTCATTAGAATAAATCTTTGCAGGATTAGGAGTTGTATTACTTAACTCAATAACAATATTACCCTCGAATTCATTTTCAATTGGAGTGACATTACATATAATCCCGGTTCGGGCATATGTACTTTTACCAACACAAATACAAAGCACATCTTTTGGTATTCTAAAATATTCAATAGTTTTTGCTAAAACAAATGAATTTGGTGGAATAATACAATACGGTCCTTTTTTTTCTATAAAGTTATCATCTGAAAAGTTTTTTGGATCAACTAAAGAGCTATTTACATTTGTGAATATCCTATATTCATCAGATATTCTTACATCATAGCCCATACTACTTAGTCCGTAAGATATTTTTCCTTCAGAAACTTGATGATCTAAAAATGGTTCAATCATATTATGCTCTTCACACATTTTTTTAATCCAAGTATCTGGCTGTATCGACATTATTTTGTTTTCTTTTTATTTTTTTTTTGAAAAGTTTTTCTCTTTTTTAAATTTTTTCTAAGCGCTAGACTTAAGCGCTCATCTTTATTTTTTGCAATCATTCTTTATTTGGATTTGTAAGGAAATCTAAAGTTATTGGTTTAGATGCATCCAAAACTTTGTCTTTATTAACATCTTTTTTGGGACCTTCCTTCGCTAATCTTTTGGCTTTTTTTTCTGCAAGCTTTTTCTCTCTTTTAGCTTGTTTTTCCATAAGCTTAGCGCTCTTTGTTGATTTATAATCGTAATGTATGCCCATAAAATTTCCTTGGTAAGATATAAATCATATTAATCAAAAAATTAAGGCAATAATTTGAAAAAAATGCTTTAATATCAATGTAATTAGATTTGATTTAACTGCTCCTATAGTTAAATGGTATAACGTGTCCATGGTAAGGATAAATTTCAAGTTCGATTCTTGGTGGGAGCACCACTAATTTTTATAAAACGATTTTCTTAAAAAAATTGTTGTTAATACCAAACTAAAGAAAGCTAATATTGGAATATATATTTCTGGTGAAAAAATTACCTCCGTGATTTTAGGTAATTCTGAATTCTGATCTATTATTTTTTCTAAACCACTTCCTACGGAAACTGCTAAAAAAATTTGAGGTACAATACCTATCAAAGATGCAAAGAAAAAATTTACCGTTTTAACATTAAAAATTGTGGGTAAGATACAACTAAGTTGCCAGGGTATACCCCCTATAAATCTATAGATCAACAAATAATAAAATTCTGACTTTTTAAATCTTCTCTCGAGATTTTCATATTTATTTAAAAACTTTTCCCTAATTAAATCCTTTAGAAAATAATTTCCGAACATATACAAAAAAGTTGCACCCACACTTAAACCTATCACTACGATAATGGTACCCAACCATTTTCCAAACATAAAGCCCCCTAGTAAGGCAATTGGCGAACCAAATCCGAGAAATGGGAACACCCATAATATTGTAAAAATTAAAAAAATTATGGATACCAAAAATAAATTAGAATTTTTTAGATCTTGAAAATATAATCTATTATTTCTAATAAAATCATAGGAAGTTATTTCATCAATACTAAATTTTGAAAAAAACATTAATAAAAAGAAAGATAATAATGTCAGGTAACATAATCCTATTATTATTTTAGTTTTTTTAGCTTTTTCCATTATTGTTCATCGTATCCATAAATCTTATATTTGCTATTTATATATTTAATTATTATAAAGAGCGGAATTTTATATATATTTAACTAGATTTATGAAAAGAACATATCAACCCTCTCGTATAAAAAGAAGTCGTACACACGGTTTCCGTTCAAAAATGAAAACCAAAGGTGGAAGAAAACTTTTGAAAAGAAGGAGAGCTAGAGGCAGAAAGAATTTAACAGTATCTTCTACTGTAAAAAGAAAAAGAAAATAAGTTAATTCAATGAAAAGCAAAATAGTTGCTCTTTCAAAAAATGAAGAATTTAAATCATTACTAAAAAAGAAAAAAATATCTAATAAATTTGTTACTATTTTTTTTGGTCATTTAGTTAAAAAAGATAATAAAAAATTAAATATTTCATTTGTTACAAAAAAAAAATTAGGAAATGCTGTGAATAGAAATAAAATAAAGAGAAGATTAAGAAATATTATGGATGATGCAGTCAAAAAGATATCCTTGAAATATGATTATTCATATCTTGTTATTGCTAAGCCAACTATGTTACATAATGATTTTAAAATAATAAAAAATACCTTATTTCAGGATTTTGAAAGAATAAAATAATGAATATTTTAACTGAAACATTAATACAAATTATCAAGGGATATAAATTCCTTATAAGCCCATTGCTTGGTAATAATTGCAGATATTTTCCAAATTGCTCAGATTACAGTATTGAAGCTCTAAGAACTTATGGTTTTTTCAAAGGTTTATTCATGATTATTAAAAGAGTTTTATCATGCCATCCGTTTAAAGAGGGTGGAATTGATCCAGTAAAAAAAGAAATGGGAAAAAAATAATGGACTCCAAAAACGTCATTGCTGCTATCGCGCTATCTTCTGCGGTTATTGTTTTATGGTCTTTATTTTTTATCCCAGAACAGCAGACTATAAATCAAGATCTTGTTGAAAAAGAAAAAATCGAAAAAAATACAGACACTCCGTCGTTAGATCAAAAAGAGAAGGTAGTCGCATTATCAAGAGATGACGCATTAATTCAAAATGAGAGAATTGAATTTGAAAATGACAATGTTATTGGATCAATATCGTTAAAGGGTGCAACGATAGATGACTTAACCTTCAAAAACTACAAAGTAAATTTGGATGAGGAAAAAAAAGTAACCTTGTTAGGACCAAGAAATATAAAAGAAGGATATCTTATTGAGAGTGGCTTTGTAACATCTGATAAAAATATTGAAATTCCAAACTCAAGTACAATTTGGTCGTTTGATGGTAATGATAAATTGACTATTAAATCTCCTATTAAACTATACTGGATAAACGATCAAGGTTTAAGATTTGAAAAGGAAATATCTATAGATGATAAATATCTTTTTACAATAAAACAAAAAATAATTAATCAAAGTGATAAAAAATATGACTTTTATTCTTATGGTCAGATAATAAGAAATGAAATTCCAGATATTATTGATTTTTTAATACTTCACGAAGGTTTAATCGCAACCTTAGATGACGAGTTATTTGAGGAAGATTATGATGATATTCAAGAAAAAAAGTTTTCTAAAGTAGCCAAAAAAGGTTGGTTGGGAATAAGTGATAAATATTGGATCACATCATTAATTCCTCCAAAAAATAAAGAATTTAAAACAACGTTTGATTATAAAAATAAATTTAGAGCAAACTTTATAGCCACAGAACCATTAGCTTTAAATGAAAATAGCTTTGTAGAGGAAGAATTAAAAGTAATTGTTGCAGCTAAAAGAGTAGATGTAATTGATGGTTACGCTGAGTC
>CACCBF010000006.1 GCA_902544135.1 uncultured Pelagibacteraceae bacterium
ATTGGTTTTGATGGCAAATCTAAAAAAAAGATGAATAACCTTAATCATAAAAAAATTTTTAAAATTATAGACAAAATGCCATTAAGTAAAAAATCTAAACCTATAAATTTATCGCTGTATTCAGATTATAATCCTAAGACTACTACTCATGGGTTAGGATTCAAAAATAAAGAAAAAGCTCTTTACACAATTAGAACTATTAAAAATCGTTCAATTAAGTATCAGGTAAATGTTATTGCAACCATGCTGGGTAGAGCAAAGAACCATCCTAACAAAACTAGGGATATGGAGGATGCTATAAAAATATTAGGTGATTGGATGAAAAAGTATAAAAGTAAAAAAAATGAAAATTAGAATAATTAATTATTTAAAGAAATTAGTAGTTTTGTTTTTTCTATTAATCCCAAATAATCTGCATGCTGATTTTTTTGAAGATATAACAAGCCAAATTGCTGAGAATCCTAAAAGACTTAGTTATGGAGTTTCCGTCACCGATATAAATCAAGATGGAAATTTTGATTTTATAGTTACTGGATTTGGTTATTTGAATTTAGCTTTATCATATGAGAATGGAAAACTGATTAATATTGTAAATCAAAAAAAATTTTCTGATGAATTTAGAAGAACAATTGGTGTTGCTGCATGCGATATAGATAGAGACGGATATGAGGAAATATATTTTCTCAATACCGACACATATAGTGGAACAAAAAAATATTCAGATAGATTGATAGACTTAGATAAGGGTAATTTTATTGATTTATTTGAAATTGAGAAAAATCAAAAAGATCTCAATTTAACTGCTGGGAGGTCAGTTGTTTGTGTTGATAGAAAAGGAGATGGCAATTATGGTGTATATGTTGCTAACTACGGAGGACCCACAAGATACTACGAATATAATGATGACATAATAGTTGATAAATCTGTTCAATTGAATCTGGCGAAAGTTACAGGTGGACGTGCTGTCGTGGCTGGACACATCATTTCTGATAAAATTGATATATTTGCAGCCAATGAGAGAGGAGCAAATTTTTTATACAAAAATGACGAGGGTAAATTTTTAGATGTCGCATACGAATATAGAGTTCAAGACGTACTTCAAAATGGGAGAGGTACAGCTTTGTCAGATATTTATTACCGAGGAAGACTTGATATTTTAAATGGAAATTGGGGAGGATTTCACAGAGCATATGTGCTTAAAAATGATATTTTTGAGGATATAGCAAAGCCACCTTTTGATGAGCCGTCAAGAATAAGAACTGTTATTTCAGCTGATTTAGATAATGATGGTTATGATGAAATATTCTTGAATAATATTGGTGAACCCAACAAACTTTTTAGAATTTTAGAGAATGGTTTGGTAAAACAAATACCTGTCGATATTGGTTTAGAACCAGATGGATATGGAACTGGAGCAGCAGTTGCCGATATAGATAACGACGGTATATTAGAATTATTAGTTTCCCACGGAGAAAGCAGAGATCAGCCATTGTCTTTGTATAAAGCAAAGGTGAATCCTCAACACAAATATTTAAGGATTAAACCCCTAAATAAATATGGGGCGCCTGCGAGAGGAGCAACAGTAACATTGATTTCAAATTTAAGAAAACATTCAAAAACAATTGACTCTGGTTCAGGGTATCTATGCCAAATGGAACCAGTAGCTCATTATGGTATTAGAAAAAATGAAAAGAATATAAAAATAGAGGTTAGATGGACAAATGGAAAAACTAAAATGATCTCGGTAAAAAATCTAAATCAAACAATTACTTTAAAACAAAATAACTAGTTTAAGGGCTGAAGAACTCTATTTATAAAATGGATTATACCATTAGAAGTTTCAACATCAGCAGTTACAACTTCAGCTTCATTTATATAAACTATACCATTAACTTTTTTTATAGTTATTTCTTCACCATTAATTGCTTTGAGTTTAATCTCACCTGCAACTTCTGAAGAAGGAATTTTTTTGGAAAAAACGTGTCGTCCTAAAATATTTACAAGTTTATCTTTGTTTTCCTCTCTCAACAGACCATAATATGTTTGTGCACTAATTGCTGCAAATGCGTCATCTAAAGGTGCAAAAACAGTAAATGGTCCTTCACTTTTTAAATTCTCACTTAATCCTGATTTCATTAAGGTTTCGTTTAATTTTGTAAATTTACCGGTTTCCTTCAATTTATCAATTACATTTCCAAATGTTATTGATGGGATAATCATCATGGCAAGTGTTAAAAATATTATGTGAAATTTTTTCATTGGACTTTAATAACTTTAAATTTATAATTTGAAAGTAAATTAAGTGCGACAAATAATAAAAATTTTTTAAATTAATTAAATCAATGAATTTTTCAAAAACTATTTTTAGATCTGTAATTATTTTTATCCTTACTTTATCTTTTTCCAATATTTCAAATTCAGTGGAAAAAAATTATTATAAAGATTTAATAACAGATTGGTCTAGAATATTTCCTGACAGCAACAGAAATGCTGCTGGTCCAAAATTCTTCAAATATATAATTGATAAAGACATAAATTATGAAGACTTCATTGAATACAACAAACTTTATTGTGCTGTTTCTGGTTCATTGATTGATCCCAATAGTGACCCTGATTTTTTATTTATCAGTGAGAGAGGAACTAAAAATAAAATTTGTGGTAATTACTATAAATGTTGTATTCCGTGTTCTTGTGATATTATGAAATATTCTGAAGTTGAAAGGATGAAATATAAATTTAAAGACGGCATCAAGGAGTTTTTTGTTTTTACAATTAAAAATCCCTGCAACAAAGAAGATTTTCCAAATAGGGTTAATAAAGATTATTTCTGTGATGGAGAGAAAATAAATAACAAACAGGTTTATGATTTAAATGGCCGAATAGTAATTGGTTTATTGCATAACGGTAAAAGCTGCAGAAAAGATGATATAGATTTTGTAAAAAGTCATCAGATAACTGGTAGATTTTGTGAATTTAGAAATAATACACCCATAGAGAATTTAGAGGCAGGCATGGGCGATATCTTTATTAAACTTGCGAGATAAAAATTATGAATAATAAGATTTTTGAATGGGCAGGAGTTATAACAGCAATATTATATTCATTATTCGTAGCTATGAATATTGGTATTGAATTTTTTGGTTTTTGCTTATTACTTTTGTCTGCAATTTTAATTGGAATTTGGGCGTATAGAGGTGGTCATAGAGGAATATTATTTTTACAATTCTTTTACGCAACGGCAGGAATTATCGGAATGTTTAGGTGGTTTTAATTGAAAGTTGAAATTATTTTTGGAATATAATTTTTAAAATTAAAAAAACCTTTGTTGCAATATTGCCAAGAATACTGATCAAGTTTTCTATATAAAAAAATTATTTTTGAGTTATTTAAATTTAAATAATCTAAGTTTTCACCAACCGAGGGATATAAACCATAACAGTTTTGAATATCTTTTATTTCACTTATACTGATCATCTCATAATCAATAGACTTGGCTTTTAACCTTTGTTTTTGGTCTTCAATTAAAAGGGATTTAAATTTTAGAACTTTTTCACCCAGCTTAATAGATCTATTATTATTTTCATTTGAAATTAAATAAATTTTTTTAAATTTATAATTTTGAAAATCAGTAATTTCAAAAGCAAGATTATTATCAAAAATTAATAGACTTTTATCTTCAATATTTTGAGGATTACTAAAATCTTGTTTTATTATTGAGTAAGTTTTTTCAGATACTTTTGGAGGAGCATTTTCATTTAACTTAATATTATTGAATCTGTTAGCAGTGAATTTTTTAATGTTCCATTCGCTCGCCAAATAATGTTTTCCTTGTGTTTGAACTCCAGCAACCCATCTCCATCCAAGAGTATTGGACGCAGCATCGCCGTCATATAGATGTTGCATAAAAAATTCTGCACCTAATTGCCAAGGTAATTCTAGAGTAAAAATCCAAATACTGGCGAACCACATCCTTGTATGATTGTGTAAATAATTATTTTCTTTTAGTTCGATTACCCATTGATTAAAGCAATCTATCTTTGTTTTTCCTTCAATTGCATTTTTATAATTTTGATTATTTTTTAAATTTTCCTTAATTTTAGTTAATTCTGTTAAATAATCTGACCAAACATTTGGTCTTAATTCTAGCCAGCCCTTCCAATATGTGCGCCATAATACTTCTTGTATAAATTTTTCATTTTTTGAAAAAGAAAATTTACCTAGAGATTTTTTAATGATCTCTTGTTCATTAACAATTCCATGAGTTATATATGGTGACAAACAAGAAACATTTGATCTTTTATCTGGACCAAAATCAAAATTTCTAAGCTTTGAATATTCTGTAAGATTGTTTTCAACAAAACTTTCTAATCGATCTAAGGCCTTAGCCCTTGAGGGTTCAAAATTCATTTAAAACTATTTAGATTTTTTTTTCTTAAGACCTAATTTATCACTATGTCTTAATCTCAAGATTACAATAGCACCAGCAATTAAAACTATTGCAACTGCCTCATAAACCAATGCAGTAGGGTCCATTTCTTTACCTTGAAGAATAATAAATCGAGCAAGTGCAGTAATTGCTATTAGTAGTGGTAACGTAATACTGATTGATTGCTGGTTCCAAAAAACTCTAACCATTGCAAGAACTTCTAAATAAAGAAACATTAATAACAAGTCAGCTAACGTTACAGACATGTTTTGATACATTTTATAAATTTCAATACCTACAGCAATTACTGTGCTTATTAAAATAATGCACATTAGTATAAGTTGTAGATTCTTAGCTATTTTTTCCATTATTTGTTCTTACTAAATGGCAACCATTTTTCAAACACTGATTTTGATGGACCATCATATGGAATAGTATACGAGTTAGTATTTGTTAAAACTTCAATACCCTTAGAAAAAACAAAAATAAACACTATAACAAATACAATAACCATAATTTTAAATGGATCAAAATTCTTTGTTTGAAAGACGCTGGTCGATTTTTCCTCAGCTTTATGGAATTGTTTGAATGTCATATAGACTGCAAATATAAGACCGATATGTGCCAAGTATGTTCCAGCCCAGCCAAAAGCAAAAGTCGTATATGAAAATACATACAAACTAAATACAGTTGTCCATATAAAACTTAGGACTAGTAATATTTGTAATCTAACAGCCTTAGGTAGTGATCTTAAATCATTTTTACTATCATCAAACAATATATTGGCTGAGTCTTGCATCCATTTTTTTAAATTGTCCATAAAACTAAGTTATGTTTTTTTTCAGAATTGACAATGTAAAAAATTGTCAATTTTTCTTGAGTTATCTTAATTTTTTTTTATGAAAATTTATAAATTTTTCAACGTTAGATTTATTGAAGGATTTATTTTCCTCAAATGAAACCTTTTTCATTGAATATGCTTTACTTTTTGTAATTCTTGATTGAATAATAATATTTCCTTTATAAAGCTTAAGTTTTACAGTTCCATTTACTTTATTTCTTTTGAGGTCGACGATTTTTTGAAGTTTAAACCTTTCTTTTGAAAACCAATATCCATTGTAAATTAATTCTGCATATCTAGACATGATGGAGTCTTTTTTATGCATTGTGTTTTTGTCTAATGTTACAGACTCTATAGCTCTATGTGCATGAATAAGAAGTGTACCACCAGGTGTTTCATAAACTCCTCTAGATTTTATACCAAGAAATCTATTTTCAACTAAATCAACTCTTCCAATACCGTTTTTACCAGCTATTAAATTAAGTTTTGTTAAAATTTTCTCAGGATTATATTTTTTTCCATTAATACCAACTGGGTCTCCATTTTTAAAATTTATGGATATAAATGTAGCCTTATTAGGAGCTTTCTCCGCAGAAACCGTTCTTTGAAAAATAATTTCTGGAGCAGAATTTTTAGGATTTTCTAAAACTTTTCCCTCGGTAGAGGTATGAAACAAGTTATCATCAACAGAAAAAGGTGTGGAACCTGCTTTATCTTTAGGTATGGGTATTTTGTATTTTTTTGCATATCTAATAAGATCTGTTCTAGATCTTAAATTCCAAATTCGCCAGGGTGCTATTATCTTAATCTTTGGACCAAAAAAATGATAGCCAAGCTCAAATCTTACTTGATCATTTCCTTTACCGGTGGCTCCATGAGATACTGCATAAGCTTTATATTTTTTTGCAATTCTTATTTGATCTTTTGCTATTAAAGGTCTTGCAATTGAGGTACCCAATAAATATACGCCCTCATAAATCGCGTGACCTCTGATCATCGGAAAAACATAATCTTTAACAAAAATATTTTTTAAGTCTTTTATTATAATATTTTTTACCCCAAATTTTTTTGCATTTTTGATTATCTTTTTTTTATCTATCACTTGACCAATATCAGCCGTGTAACAGATTACTTCGGCATTATAATTTTTTTGAAGCCATTTAAGTATTATGGAGGTATCTAGTCCTCCAGAATAAGCTAATACAATTCTTCTATTTTGTGTCATTAACTAACTACAAGCTTTTTTCGCTGTGTTATAAGCTTTAGTGAAACCTAATAATGAATAATGATCAATTGTTTGAGAACCTTTTTCGTTATAACCAGTAACCATAATTCTAGAACCTTTTTTCATAACCCTAACCATTATTTTTTCTTTTTTATTACTGGTCATCCAAGCAAAACCTTGTTGTTTGATATCAAATTTAAATTTGTTATTTCCAGATGTTGCAAGAACAGTATTATTTTTATTAAATTCATATCCAGCGGTAGTGCTTATTTCATTAGTAATTTTTTCACCTGGTCTGAATGTCACAAACAGCCTTGCATCTCTTTTACTTGTTTTTGGAGATTGTAAAATTGGTGAGGATTGAGCAAAACAAACTTTACCCGATGTTTCTGCTAGCACTATGGTTTCCCAATCTTTATATTTTCCAATTTTTTTGAGATCTTCAGCTAGGGTTTTTGTAATTGAAAAAAAAATAAAAAATAAAGACAATAATAAAGTTTTTTTAATTATGGGCATGGGTTCGGGTATTTTTTTTGAATATTATTAATTTCATTTAGTATTTCACTTGATAGAGTTACATTTACACTTTCTATATTTGTTTTCAACTGTTCCATTGTCGTTGCTCCAATAATTACACTTGTTACGAAAGGCTGAATCTCACAAAATTTTAAAGACATTTGGGTAAAATCAACGTTAAATTTTTTTGATATTTTATAATATTCCTCAATTGCGTTTTGACCATTTTCGTTTTTATATCTTGTAAAATCTTTAAATAGTTTCATTCTTGATTTTTCAGGCAAATTATTATTCCTATATTTTCCCGTTAAGTAACCAAATGCTAGTGGTGAATAGGCTAACAATCCACTTTTCTCTCTTACTGAAATTTCTGCTAATCCAACTTCATAAGATCTATTGAGTAAATTATAAGGGTTTTGAACAGACATCATTTTAGGAAGATTTTTTAACTTAGAGATTTCAAGAAATTTTGACAAACCCCATGCTGTCTCGTTAGACAAACCTACATATCTAATTTTTCCCTGCTTAATAAAATTTTCTAGACTTTCAAGTATTTCCTCAAATGGTGTCCAGTCATTATCGTTTTCATCGTGCTCGTAACCGTGTTTTCCAAAAAAATTAGTATTTCTCTCAGGCCAATGAAGTTGATATAAATCTATGTAGTCTGTTTTTAACCTTTTAAGGCTTTCTTCTAAAGCATCTGAAATTTTCTTTTTTCCAAAATTATTTCCACCACCCCGAATATATTTATTTGAGGTATTTCCACAGACTTTTGTAGCAATTACAACTTTGTCTCTTTTATTTGTTTTTTTAAACCAGTTTCCAATTATTCTCTCTGTTTCACCATAAGTTTCTTTTCTCATGGGAATTGAATAAATTTCTGCTGTATCCCAAAAGTTTACTCCATGATCTAATGCCCAGTCCATTTGCTCGAAACCTTCTTCTTCCGTATTTTGTTCCCCCCAGGTCATTGTACCGAGACAAATTGTACTAACGTCAAGATCAGTATTACCTAATTTTTTGTAATTCATTGTGGTTTTAAAGTGTTAATATTTATTAATCTTTTAAGGTATCTTGAATAATTAGTAAAAGACTATATATCTATATCAATTATGGAATTTGATAAAAAAGGAATTTTAGCAAGAGCAAAAGCTGCAGCGCAAGAGACAACTGCGGTTATGGATGAAGGCTTAAGAGCCTATATGCTAAAAGTTTACAATTATATGGCAACCGGTGTTCTTTTAACTGGGATTGTAGCTTTATTATCCTTTAAGATGTCGGTAGTAACTGATGCAGGTGGTTCTATTGTTGCATTAACGAGTTTTGGTTCAACAATTTATATGTCCGGATTGAAATGGGTTGTAATGTTAGCTCCATTAGCAATTGTGTTTTACATGAGTTTTGGAATAAATAAAATGAGTGCTGGAAAAGCACAAACTACTTTTTGGGTTTTTGCTGCATTAATGGGATTATCTCTTTCATCAATATTATTAGTGTATACTGGTTTGAGTGTAACTAGAGTTTTCTTCATATCTTCAGCAACTTTTGGTGCGATGAGCATTTATGGATATACAACAAAAAGAGACTTAACGAAATTGGGTTCTTTCTTAATGATGGGATTGATTGGAATTATCATTGCTTCGTTGGTAAATATTTTCATGAAATCATCTATGATGTATTTTGTTATTTCAATTTTAGGTGTGCTTATATTTGTTGGATTAACCGCTTATGATACACAAAAGATAAAAAATATGTATGTAGCAAGTGATACTGGTGAATTAATGGGTAAAAAGGCTGTAATGGGTGCTTTAACCTTATATCTTGATTTCATAAATCTATTTATTATGCTTCTTAGACTTTTTGGTCAAAGAAGATAACGTTAATCTGAAAGTTTTTTCCAATTAGTTTTTTTCAGCAAATTACTTAGATTGTCAGAATTTTTTAAAATCTTGCCATTTGTATCAGTAATCAAATATCTTAAATTTTTGTTTTTTGGTTTAAAATTTTTACAGATTTTATATAGAGCGTTTTCAGCAGCATTCTTAAAAACACTAAACCCAACCTGTCTGCTGGAAATATTTAATCCATAATCTTTCCAAGATCCTTCAGAAACCATTTTAGCATATAAATCCAGAATTATTTTAAGTTCGTTTTTTTCAAAAAAATATTTTTCATCGATGCTTTTATTGTGTGTATTATTTATGATTAATCGTAAGTTGTTATTCATTAATTTTATATTTATTAATTAAACTGATCTGAAAAGCAGTGAAAATAAATGTGATAGGTAATAGGCCCCATACTTTAAAGTTAACCCAAAACTCCTCAGTTTGAGTTCTCCATACTAACTCATTCAAAACTGCCAATCCAAAGAAAAAATATATCCATCTTTTATTCAATATTTCCCAGCCTGTATCTGATAATGAAATTGAACCACCCATAATTTTTTTAAGCACAGGCTCTTTTGTAAAATATCTACCAAATATTAGAGATAATCCGAATAAGATATTTATAATAGTTGGTTTAATATAAATGAAAACTGGATTATCAAAATAGATAGTCAGTCCACCAAATAATGTAATTAGTATTCCACTAATTAAAGGAACTTTAGGAATTTTTTTCTCTAGCATCCACATAATTATCAGTGCAATAATAGTTGCAATTATGAAAGGTGGTATCGCAATCTTTAAATCTTTGTCACTATCGTAATAGTAGTAAAAAAAAATTATAAGCGGTCCAAAATCTGTAAGAAATTTAATTAAGGATTTATTCACAAAAAAGATATTAACATAAATAAAATTTAACAAAAACTTTATATTTTTTCCTATTGATTTTTATTTTTAAATACCCATACTCTCTTCAATGGCAATTCAAAAAGCAAAATTTTCAATTGGTGACATTGTAAAACATAAACATTTTGAATTTAGAGGTGTAATTTATGATGTTGATTTTGAATTTAACAATTCTGAGGAGTGGTATCAGTCTATTCCGAAAAATGTTAGACCAAGAAAAGATCAACCATTTTATCATTTATTGGCTGAAAATGATGAAATTACATATGAGGCGTATGTCTCAGAGCAGAATTTATTAGTAGACGATTCTAATGAGCCCATAAAACACCCGCTTATTGAGGAAATTTTTTCTGGTAAAAAAGGCTCAAGTTATTTCAAGCAATCTAACTAAAATTCATTTTTTAAACACAATTAGCTCAAAACTTAGACACACGATCCTTTTAAAAATAATACAATTCGATCAAGGATGCTAAAGTTTTACCCTTCGTTATTATCTCCCTCTGCATTCTTGATCGGATAATTTTTCACATTATATTCAGCGTATGAATTAGTATATATCTTTATATGTTTAAACACTTTGAACCAAACAAAATATTTTCAATCACTTCCAAAGCCCCGAGATATGTCCTTTATCTACTTGTAATCGTTTTGACTATCGGTCTTATTGAGTCTTTATTATTGTCACCTGAAGATTATTTGCAAAGTCATACTGTTAGAATTATGTATGTTCATGTACCCGCAGCATGGTTAGCACTTGGAATTTTTTCTTCAATTACATTTTTATCAGTAACTGGTTATATTTTTAAATTAAAAAACTTTTTTTTGATCGCTAAAAGTTTAGCTCCATCAGGTTTCATCTTTAATATTATTGCTTTAGTCACAGGATCTATTTGGGGTAAACCAACATGGGGAACATGGTGGGCTTGGGATGCTAGAATTACTTCTATGTTAATTCTTGCACTTTTTTATTTAATGTTTTTAATGGCCTGGAGAATTTATGATAGAAAAGAACAAGTTTTTAAAATTACCTCAATCATAACAGTTTTAGGGATAATAAATGTTCCAATAATCAAGTATTCTGTAGATTGGTGGAATACGCTTCATCAGCCAGCGTCAATAAATATTTTATCAAAATCTACAATTCATTCTTCAATGTTAGTGCCTTTGTTGATTATGACTGCGGCATTTGCCCTATTCTCGTTGTTAATTTTTTTAATGAAATATAATACAGAACTGATAAAAATTAAAAATAAGGGTTTAGACAGATTATGATTATTGAATTATTTTATATGAGTGGATATGGAATTTATGTTTGGAGTTCATTTGCTTTTACATTTTTAAGTTTTATTTCTTTATATGTCGTTACTAAGAGTCAGTATGTAAAAGAAAAAAATAAGTTTATAGCTAAATTTGGGAACCTAAACGCTGAAAGAGCTGCCTCTGCTAAACTACAAAAAATTAATAGAGAGATTTTGTCCAATACTTCAACAATTTAACTTTTTAAGCCATGTATGGTCGTAAAGTTAAACTAAGATTTTTTTTCGTTTTCTTAATTATTATTACATTAAGTTTGACAGTATTTCTTATTCTAAAATCTTTGGAAGAAAATGTTATTTATTTTAAATCTCCATCTGAAGTAAAAATTTTATCTGAAGAGCAGAAGAAAAAGATTAGAATTGGTGGAATGGTAAAAACTGACTCGATTTCTATTGTCAATAAAGAATTAAGTTTTGTTATCACAGACTTTAAAAGTGAAATTAACGTTGTTTATTCAGGACTAATACCTAATCTTTTTGAAGAAGGTAAAGGTGTTGTTGCAGAAGGATTTTTAAAAGATGAAAATTTTTTTTCAGCAACTAAAATTTTAGCAAAACATGATGAAAATTACATGCCTCCCGAAGTTAAGGCTGCCTTAGAGGAGAAATAAAATGTCAAGTTTAATTGGATATTATTCTTTAATTTTTGGCGTTGGTATTTCAATTCTAGTTGTATTTTTTTCAATTAAAAATTTTAATGACACTCAAAATCTTGACATTAAAGTAATATCATTAGTCTTCTTACAACTTTTATTCGTGATAATAAGTTTTTCAGGTTTAATTTTATCTTTTGTAAACTCTGATTTTAGTAATGAGACAGTTTTTAACCATTCCCACACCACTAAGCCTCTTTTTTATAAAATCTCTGGTACTTGGGGCAATCATGAAGGAAGTTTATTACTATGGTTGTTAGTTTTAACATTATTTATATTTGTTTTTTTGTTGAAATCCAAAAATCAACCAAACCAATATAGAATTCTAACTTTATTATTTCAGCAAATAATAATATTAGGTTTTTTTATTTTTCTGATACAAACCTCTAATCCTTTTAATCATATTTTTCCGGTTCCAAAAGAGGGATTAGGTTTAAATCCTATATTGCAAGACCCTGCATTAGCAATACACCCACCAATTTTATATTTAGGGTATGTTGGAACCTCTATAATTTTTTCCTCGGCACTTGCAGCAGTTTGTTCAAATAATATTACAAAAATGTGGGCGTCACACATAAAAAAATGGGTTTTAGTCTCTTGGATTTTTTTGACTTTAGGAATTTTACTTGGATCTATTTGGGCTTATTATGAGTTAGGCTGGGGAGGTTTTTGGTTTTGGGATCCGGTTGAAAATGTATCTTTAATGCCATGGTTTGCACTAACAACTTTATTACATTGCGTACTAGTTTTAGAAAAAAAACTAATTCTTACCTCGTGGGTTGTTGTTCTATCAATTGCAACTTTTACCTTAAGTATGTGTGGTACTTTTCTGGTTCGGTCGGGTATTTTAAATTCTGTCCACACATTTGCCAACGATCCAGAAAGAGGTTTGTATATTCTAATATTTTTATTTATTTTGATATTCTTATCTTTGTTTATCTTTTTATTTTTTCACAAAAGCAAAAACAATAACACCAAAACTTTCTATTTATTAAGTAAGGAAACATCAATTTTAGTTAATAATTGGTTTATGATGTATTTTTTATCTGTTGTTTTAATCGGTACAATTTATCCGATATTTTTAGAGGTAATTTCATCTCAAAAAATATCTGTAGGTCCACCATTTTTTAACAAATTGATACTACCTTTTTTAATTCCTTTTATGATGGCGATGGCAATAGGTCCTAAATTAAAATGGATTAAATCAGATGTTGAAGACAAAATTTATTTAATTTTATTTTTTATTATTTCTTTAATTTTATCTATGTTGATAATAAGAAATTTAGATATTAATTTTCTTTATAATACAGTTTTAATCACTGCAGCTTTTTATTTATTTTTTATTACTCTTAGAGATTTTTTTCATACAAAATATAGAAACCTATCACAAATAATAGCTCATTTTAGTTTTAGCATTTTAATACTAAGTATTTTATTTAATAATATTTTCTCTTCTGAAATTATTACAAATTTAAAAATTAATGAAACTTACCAAGATCAAAATTTGAAGATTAATTTTGAAAGCATTGAGCAAGAAAATAAGCAAAATTTTAAAGCTATTAAGGGAAAGTTTACTGTAGAGGATCAAAGTGGATCAATTGAAGTCATGCAACCTGAACTAAGAATATATAATCAACCAAATATTGTTACCAGTGAAGCAGATATCAAAACAAATATGTTTACTGATAAATTTATGACAATGAATTATGTCCAAAATCAAGATTATTTTAATATTCGCTATCAAGTAAAACCATTTATGATTTGGATTTGGATTTCTACAATTCTATTGTGCTGCAGTGGTGGTTTAAGTTTTATTAAAAAAAAGTATGAAAACTAAAATTTTTCCCATATTTTTAATCATCACATTCTCAATAATTTTTTATGTTTTTTACAAGGGTTTACAAAATTCTAATATTTATACTCCTGAAATTAAATCAGAAATTAAAATTCCAAGTTTTGAAGCAAAAGAGTTTTTTTCAAAAGACAACGTAAATTCTGATCAAATTTTTATAGGGAGTGAATACTATTTATTAAATATTTGGGCCTCGTGGTGTATTCCTTGTAAAGAGGAACATAAGTATTTAATGGATTTAAGTAAAAAAGAAAATATTAAAATTATTGGACAAAATTACAAAGATAATTTTGTTAATGCCAAAAATTTTTTGATAAAGTTAGATAATCCATACGATTTAATTTTTTCTGATAATGATGGCACGATAGCAATTGAATGGGGTGCATACGGAGTACCTGAGAGCTTTTTAATCAAAAATAATCAAATAATAAAAAAAATAATTGGTCCTTTGAATGAAAAATTATTTTCCGAGATAAAAGAATTGACTCAATGAATATTTTAAAGCTTTTAATTACAGTTATTTTTTTGATTAATTTTTTTTCCTCTGATTTAAAAGCTAAAAATTTAGGAACCGAAATTACAAAAAATTTAAGATGTTTAATTTGTCAAGGTCAATCAGTGTATGACTCTGACTCTGAATTTGCTAATAGTTTAAAAATTTTAGTAGAAAAAAAATTAGATGATGGTTTAAGTGAGAAACAAGTATACGATTATTTGAAAAATAAATATGGAGATTGGATTTTGTATGATCCAGGATTCAATAAAAACACCTATTTTCTTTGGTTATTGCCTATATTGATGTTTGTATTTGGTGGTGCAATAATACTTAGAAAAGTTATATTAAAAAAATAAAATTATGAAATCTCTAAGAATTTGTTACTTGGTGATATTGTCTTTTTTAATTTCTTCCTCAATTTTTGCGGAAGATACCAAAGTTAATGACGATAATACAAAGTTTAATGTTTATTCGGGCATGTTTGATTTTAGTGATAATGGAAAGAGATCAACTTTAATTGGTTTCCAACACCAAAATACTGATTTAAATAGAGATACTTTTCTTGGTAATCTTTCTCCAATAACAGGTTTTATGTTTACCGCTGATAGTGCGGCTTATTTATATACCGGCATACAAGCACAATATTCTTTGGGAGCATTAAACATTACACCTAGTTTTACTCCAGGTATTTATAATCAGGGAGACGGGAAAGATCTTGGACATTTATTGGAATTTAAAAGTGAGGTTCAAATTTCATTAAATTTTTCAAAAAGTAGCCAATTAGGCTTTTCATATAACCATTTATCCAATGCTAGCTTAGGTGATAAGAATCCTGGGGCAAATAGTTATATGTTTAATTTTTTTAAAACCTTTTAAAAAAACATTTATGATATTAAGATTAAAAGACTGCCACAATTTTAGTGATTTTAGAAAACTTGCTAAGCTTAAACTACCATCACCCATTTTTCATTACATCGATGGTGCGGCTGATGATGAAATTACATACGCGCGAAATACGAGTGCTTTTGATGATGTTGACTTGGTTCCAAATGTTTTACGAGGCGTTGAAGAAGTTGATTTATCCACTACAATATTTGGTAAAAAATTAGATTTACCATTTTATCTTTCACCAACAGCACTACAAAGACTTTTTCATTATGATGGTGAAAGAGCAGTTGGAAAAGCAGCCAAAAAATTCAATACCATGTTTGGTGTTTCTGCTTTAGCCACAGTCAGTGTTGAGGAAATTTCTTCAATGATTGACACACCTAAAATGTTTCAATTTTATTTTCATAAAGACAGAGGTTTAAACGACTCTTGCTTAGAAAGAGCAAAAGCTGCAAAATTTGATGTTATGGCTTTAACAGTTGATACCATTACTGGAGGAAATAGAGAGAGAGACTTGAGAACAGGATTTACCTCTCCACCAAAGTTAACTTTAGCAAGTTTATTTAGTTTTGCTACTAAACCAATGTGGGGAATTAATTATCTTACAAAAGGTAAGTTTGAATTACCTCATTTACAAGATTTTGTGAAAGAAGGTACCGATGTTAACTCATCAATTGGAAATTATTTTTCAACTATGTTGGATCAATCTATGAATTGGAAAGACGCTGAAAATCTTTGTTCTAAATGGGGAGGTCATTTCGCTCTCAAAGGAGTTATGAGTGTAGAAGATGCAAAAAGAGCAGTAGACATAGGATGCACAGGTATAATGGTATCAAATCATGGTGGAAGACAGTTAGATGGATCTAGATCGCCTTTTGATCAACTTGCAGAAATTGTTGATGCAGTTGGTGATAAATTAGACGTAATTTGTGAAGGTGGAATTCATAGAGGTACACATATGCTTAAAGCATTATCATTAGGTGCCAAGGCTTGTTCAGGAGGAAGATTATATCTTTATGCTTTAGCAGCTGGTGGTCAAGCAGGTGTAGAAAGAGCTTTAGAAAAATATAAAGCTGAACTAGTGCGTGATATGAAACTTATGGGCTGTACAAAAATAAGTGATTTAAGTCGAAATAATTTAAGATTTAGAAGATAGTGAGTTTAAAAAATTGCTATAATTTTAAAGACTTTAGAAACTTAGCAAAAAAAAAATTACCATCACCAATTTTTCATTACATAGATGGTGGCTCAGATGATGAAGCTACTCTAAGAAGAAACACAGAATCATTCAATCAATGTGATTTAGTTCCGAATGTGTTAGCAAATGTTGGTAAACCTGACTTAACAACGACCTTGTTTGGAAGGAAAATAGATATGCCAATTTTTCTTTCTCCAGCCGCAATGCAGAGACTTTATCACGTTGATGGCGACAAAGCTTCAGCAAGAGCAGCAGAAAAATTTGGAACTTTTTACAGTATGTCTTCGATGAGTAATAACTCTATTGAGGAGATAGCCAATATTTCTAGTGGTCCAAAATTATTTCAACTTTATGTTCACAAAGATAAATCAATCACAGATGATTTGATTGATAGGTCAAGAAGATCAGGATTTGATGCAATGTGCCTGACTGTAGACACATTGGTAGCTGGAAATAGAGAAAAAGATCACAGAACAGGATTTACAACACCTCCAAAACTTACATTAAAAAGCTTAATGAGTTTTGCAATGAGACCCAGTTGGGTTTTTAATTATTTAACTGGAAAAAAATTTGAACTCTCAAATGTTAAAAAAAAAACAGACAAAGGAACGAACATTGCAAAATCAGTTATTGAATATATTAATGAGCAGTATGATCCACTGATGGGATGGAAAGATGCAGAATATTGTGCAAAAAAATGGAACGGACCATTTGCTCTAAAAGGAGTTATGTCAGTTGAGGATGCAAAAAAGGCTGTTGATATCGGTTGTACTGCTATTATGATCTCAAATCATGGAGGTCGACAGCTAGATGGCTCTAGATCACCTTTTGATCAAGTGAAAGCAATTTCAGATACAGTTGGCGATAAACTTGAAATTATTCTAGATGGGGGTGTTAGAAGAGGCACACATGTTCTAAAAGCATTAGCAGCTGGTGCAAAAGCATGTAGTTTTGGTAAAATGTTTTTGTTCTCTTTGGCCGCAGGGGGTCAGCAAGGTGTTGAACATTTACTTAAAAATATGCACGATGAGATTTATAGAAATATGGTTTTAATGGGTTGCAAAAGTTTAAAAGAGTTGAATAGTTCAAAATTAATATATAGAAAATAGAGGGATAATTATGAAATTAGCAAAAAGTTTAGATAGATTAGGCACAGAGTCTGCATTTACTGTTCTTGCAGAGGCAAAAAAATTAGAGGCACAAGGAAAGCCAATGATACATTTGGGACTAGGGCAGCCTGATTTTAAAACTCCTAAACATGTTGTTGAAGCTGCTAAAAAAGCACTAGATGATGGACATCATGGATATGTTATGTCAAATGGTATCCCAGAATGTCGTCAAGCTGTTACAAGGTGGATCAAAAAACGTTACAATGTAGATATTAATTTTGAAAGAATTCTAATTATGCCTGGTGGAAAACCCACTATGAGTTATGCCATTCAATGTTTTGGTGAACCAGGGGCAGAGATTATACACCCAACACCTGCTTTTCCAATTTATGAGTCAATGATAAACTATACAGGTTCAACCTCTGTTCCATATGACTTAACGGAAAATAAAGATTTAAAATTTGATCCAGATAAAATATTATCTATGATAACAGATAAAACTCGACTGTTAATTCTAATAAATCCAAATAATCCAACTGGAAGCTTTGTTGAAAAAAAAGACGTGGATGTTTTAGCTGATGGTCTGAAAAAGCACCCTCATGTTACAATACTTAGCGATGAAATTTATAGTAGACAAATTTTTGATGGAAAAGAAATGCCAACATTTTTCAACTATCCAGAGTTAAGGGAAAGATTAATTGTATTAGAGGGATGGAGTAAAGCTTATTCTATGACTGGGTGGAGACTTGGTTGGAGCTTTTGGCCAGAACATTTAGTTGAACATGTTAACAAGTTATTAATTAATAGTGTTTCGTGTGTTAATGCTGCTGCTCAATTTGCCGGTATTGCTGCTTTAGATGGACCAGACGACTCAATTGATGTAATGATGGAAAAATTTACTCAAAGAAGAGATTTAATTTATAAAGGTTTAAATGATTTACCAGGTGTGGAATGTAGTTTACCTGGAGGAGCTTTTTATGCATTTCCTAAGGTAATTGGTACTGGCATGAATGGTGCAGAGTTTGCAAGAAAGGCTATGCATGAAGCAGGAGTTGCAATAGTTCCTGGATCAGCTTTTGGTGAAACTTGCCAAAATTATGTTAGATTTAGTTTTGCAGCATCAAGAGATAATATTTCCCAAGCTCTTGAAAATATAAAGAAAATGCTGACTAAATAAGCTGTATTTTTGCTAAAATTTTTATTAATATTTATCAATGAACAATCAAGTACAAGCTGAGTTAAAAAAGATTTTTAACGGTAGGTTTTCAACATCAGTATCGACTAGAGCAAACTATGCAAGGGGTGAAGATACGTATGATCCTATTCTATCAAAGGCAGTTGTATTTCCTGAAACTAATGAGGAAGTTTCTAAGATATTAAGTCTTTGCAACAAACATAAAATCCCAGTTGTTCCTTTTGGAACAGGAACCTCTTTAGAAGGAAACGTTGTGGGTCATGACAAGGGAATCACAATTAGTCTTGAAAAAATGAATAAAATTTTGAGTGTCAACGTTGAGGATTTTGATTGTAGAGTTCAAGCTTGTGTAACTAAAGAGCAGCTAAATGATTATTTAAGGGAGGATGGAGTTTTCTTTCCAATCGATCCAGGAGCAAATGCAGCTATAGGTGGTATGGCGTCGACCTCAGCTTCGGGAACCATGGCAGTAAAATATGGCACAATGAAAACTGTGATAACTGGTTTAACTGTAATTTTGCCTAATGGAGATATTATTAACACAGGTAGCAGAACTAAAAAAACCTCAGCGGGTTACAATTTGACAAACTTATTTATTGGTTCAGAGGGAACTTTAGGGATTATAACAGAAATTCAATTGAGATTATCCCCAATACCAGAGAGTATCATGTCAGCTGTATGTCACTTTCCAACTCTAGAAAGCGCGGTTCAGACTGCCCAACAGGTTATTCAATATGGTGTGCCTATTGCTAGGATTGAAATGCTCAATAAAGATCAAATGGAAATTAGTATTAATTACTCAAAATTAAAAGATATTGAAGCAGTCCCAACTTTATTTTTTGAGTTTCACGGAACAGAGGGGTCAAATAAGGAGAATATAAAAATTGTTGAGGAAATTTCAAAGGATAATAATGGAAGTTCTTTTAAATGGGCAAAAGATTTAGAGGAAAGAAATAAACTTTGGAAAGCTAGGTGGGATGTTTATTACTCTGTTAAAGCATTGATCAATAATGGGAGAGTTTATTCAACGGATGTTTGTTTGCCTATTTCTAAAATCACTGAGTGTGTAAATTTTGCTGAGGCGCAAACAAAAAAACTTGGTTTGAGAGCTCCAATGGTAGGTCATTTAGGTGATGGAAATTTTCATGTGATTTTACCTTATGATCCAAAAGAAGAGGGAACCTATAATAAAATAAGAGACTTTAGTGATCTTTTAATTGAAAAAACTTTGGAACTTAATGGTACAATAACAGGAGAACACGGAGTTGGATTGCACAAAAAAGCTTACTTATTGAAAGAACATGGCGACTGTATTCCATTAATGAAATCTATAAAAAGAAGTATCGATCAAAATAATATAATGAATCCTGGAAAAATTTTTGATTTGAATTAATAAACTTTGAATTTTATGAAAAAAATTTTAATTACAAGAAAATTAATTAGAGAGAGTGAAGATAAAGCAAGTAAAACTTTTAATCCAATATTTAATCCCAATGACGAATTATACTCACAATCAAAAGTTATAGATATGAGCCAAGGATGTGATGGAATTTTATCATCACTTACTGAAAAATTAGATGAGCAAACTATTAATAAACTTCCAGATACAATCAAGATTATTTCAAATTTTGCTGTTGGATTTGGAAACATTGATTTAGAGGCTGCAAAAAATAGAGGTATTGCTGTTACAAATACTCCAGAAGTATTATCAGATGCAACTGCAGAAATCGGAGTTCTTTTAATTTTAGGTGCATGCAGAAGAGCCGCAGAGGGTATACAGTCAGCACAAGATGGTGGATGGAAATGGTCAGCAGATTATTTAATTGGTAAGCAATTAACGGGAACAAGATTAGGAGTTTTAGGAATGGGAAGAATAGGTCAAAAAATTGCTAAAATTGCTAGATCACTGGGAATGATAATTCACTATCACAACAGATCAAAACTTAGTGAGGAAAAAGAACAAGGCGCTGTTTATCACAAAGATATAAAAAGTCTTTTTTCTGTCTCTGATGTTTTATCTATTTGTTGTCCTGCAACAAAAGAAACTGAGAATATGATTAATAAGGAAACAGTAGAGTACTTTCCAAAAGGTGCAGTAATCACTAATGTAGCTAGAGGAGACATTGTTGATGATGAGGCTTTAATAGATGCTTTAAATAGAAGAAAAATTTATGCAGTTGGTCTTGATGTTTACAAAAACGAGCCAAATTTAAATCCAGGATATGGTAAAATTAAATCAGCATTTATTTTACCTCACCTTGGTAGTGCAACGAAGGACACAAGAATTGCAATGGCTAATTTAGCTATAGATAATATTGATGAGTTTTTTAAAACTGGAAATTGTAAAAACAAAGTCAATTAATTCTACCTTGGATTGAATAAAATTCAACTTCTGCGACATCTACGCTACTTTTTAGAAAGACTCCAATCTCAAACTATGCTTAAATTCGTCAGTTAATTAACTGTGATAGGAGAAATAATGACTAAAGAAAATAAATCATTGAAGGTGAAAACATCTTCAAGACGTAAGTTCTTTAAGACTGCTGCGAAGACAGGTGCTTTAGCTGCAGCCGCTGTTGCAATGCCATACGTAAAGGCAAATGCAGCAACTACATTAAAGATGCAAGCTGCATGGCCTAGTGGAGCAAACATCTTTTTTGAAATGGCTGGAGACTATTGTAACATGGTAAAAGAAATGTCTGGAGGATCTCTTCAGATTGATCTTCAACCAGTTGGAGCAGTTGTAAAGACTTCAGAAATCGGACAAGCGGTTAGTTCCGGTGTAGTAGATATGGGTCACTGGGTGACTGCATATTGGTATGGTAAAAATCCTGCTGCATCATTATTTGGAACTGGTCCTTCATACGGAATGTCATCTCAAGAAGTAATGGGATGGATGGAGTATGGTGGAGGAAGAAAATTATATGATGAAACACTTGCAAAAGTTGGTTTCGATTATATTGGTTTTTTCCATATGCCTATGCCAGCACAGCCTTTTGGTTGGTTCAAAAAGAACGTAACTAAAGTATCTGATGTTAAAGGTATGAAGTACAGAACTGTTGGTTTAGCGACTAACGTTTTGACTGCAATGGGAATGGTAGTTAGACAGTTACCAGGTGGTGAAATCCAGCCAGCAATGAAAACTGGTTTGATTGAAGCAGCTGAGTTTAACAACCCAACTTCAGACTCTCAATTTGGTATGCAAGATGTTTCTAAGCATTATCACTTAGGAAGCTTCCACCAATCTCAAGAGATGTTTGAAATTCCAGTTAACAAAAAAACATACAACAGTTTATCACCTGCACATCAAGCAATATTGAAAAATGCTGCTTATGCTGCAAACAGTGATAATTACTTTAAAGCTTTAGTAAGATACTCAGCTGACTTAGCTAAGTTAATGAATGAGCATAAAGTAAATGTGTATCAAACTTCAGATGAGATTTTAGCTCAACAATTAAAAGGTTGGGATAAAGTTATCGGCGATTTCAATAAGAAAGATCCTTTCTTTAAGAAAGTCGTAGATTCTCAAAAATCATATGCGAAGAGAGTAATGAAATACTTGCTGATGAATCAGCCAAATTACAAACTTGCATACGAAAATGAGTTTGGTCCAATAGGAAAAGTTAAACTGTAATTAACTTTTAATAAAATTTAAAGGGGGGCTTAGGCCCCCTTTTTTATTTGATTATTCCAATACAATTCAATAAAAGTTTATATCTATGATGAGATCTTACATAAAATTTGCTGATAGATTAAGCGTCTCAATGGGTAAAGCTTTCTCATGGTGCATCGTAATTTTAATGGGAGGAACTTGCTATGAAGTTTTCATGGCGTACGCTTTAAATGCACCAACTTTATGGAATTTTGATTTTAGTCTTCAAATGTACGGTGCAATTTTTATGATGGCAGGTGCATACACTTTATGTACAGAAGCGCATGTTAGAGGAGACGTTATTTACAGATTATTTCCTCAAAGAACACAAGCTTGGATAGATTTAGTTTTATATTTTATTTTCTTTTTCCCTGGTGTTGTTGCATTAGCTTTTTATGGCTACGAATACGCAGCGCTTGCATGGAAAATTAAAGAAACAAGTTGGAACAGCCCAGCTCAAATTCAAATTTACATGGCAAAATCTTTGATACCTTTGTCTGGAACTTTATTAACTCTCCAAGGAATAAGTGAGGTGTTTAGATGTATCATATGTATAAAAACTGGTAGTTGGCCAGAAAGAGGAACTGAACGTGATGCGGAAGAGACTGAAAAAGTATTAATGAGAACCTCACAAGAAGGAAATAAAGAAGATGTTATTTAGTCTGACTAATCCTGAAGTGGCAATTATGATGATGGGTATATTTCTATTTGCCGTACTATTAGGTTTTCCGATTGCCTTTACTTTAATGGCGATGGGACTAGGTTTTGGATATTATGCTTACTTTGATCCAACAAAGATGGAACATCTTTTTGATAATAGGATATTCCAACTTTTTGTACAAAATACCTATACCGTCATGGACAATAACGTTCTTACCGCGGTCCCACTCTTTTTATTTATGGGATATTTGGTTGAAAGAGCAGGTATTGTAGCAAAATTATTTTTTGCAATTAGATTAGCATCTCACAAACTTCCTGCATCAATGGCAGTTGCGGCATTGATTACTTGTGCATTATTTTCAACAGCTACTGGTATTATCGGTGCAGTTGTCACATTAATGGGGCTACTAGCTTGGCCTGCCATGATTAAAGCCGGTTATGACAAAAAATTTGCATCTGGAATAATTTGTTCAGGTGGTTGTTTAGGAATTTTAATTCCACCAAGTATTATGCTGATCGTTTACTCCGTTATCGCTCAACTATCACCATTAAGATTATTTGCCGCCGCTATTTTTCCAGGACTTATGTTGGCGGGACTCTACATTGCTTACGCAGTGTTTAGAGCTTGGTTAAATCCATCGATAGCACCAAAACCGGCGGCAGAAGAAATACCTCCTACAGCAGTAATTATGAAAGAGGTTCTTGTTTCTTTCTTACCTTTGTTTTCTTTAATAATTTTAGTTCTAGGTACAATTTTAGCTGGAATTGCAACACCCGCTGAAGCTGCAGCAGTCGGGGCATTTGGTTCATTAGTGCTCTCATATTTCTACAAAACTCTTAAATGGAAAAATTTCAAAGAGTCTGTCTTTCTAACAGCTAAAACAACTGCAATGATTATGTGGTTATTCATAGGATCGTGGACATTTGCCTCTGTATTTTCTTATCTTGGTGGTCACGAAGTTTTTGAACATTTTTTTAAGTCTCTAAATTTACAGCCTTGGCAATTTTTAGTAATTACACAATTGATTATATTTTTATTAGGTTGGCCATTAGAGTGGACAGAAATATTAATTATTTTTGTGCCGATATTTTTACCATTAGTTGAATTTTTTGGAGTTAACCCATACTTCTTTGCAATGTTAATTGCATTAAATTTGCAAACCTCATTTTTAACACCCCCCATGGCAATGTCTGCCTACTACTTAAAGGGAGTTCAATCAAAGAATGTAGAATTAATGCAGATCTTTGGAGGAATAATGCCATTTTTAGGTATTGTAATTTTAGCGATGGTTTTAATGTATTTATTTCCAGGTATAGCACTTTGGTTACCAGAGACATTATTTGCAAATTAATTTTTAAATGACAGATATATTTTCTTTAAGTCTCGAAGAACTTGCAGCCAAAATTAAAGATGCCCAACTCACTTCAGTTGATGTTTGTGAAAAGTATATTGAAAGAATAAACAAATTTGACAAAGATATAAAGGCATGGGCCCATTTTGATAAAAAAGTTTTGTTGGAAAAAGCTTCTGAGGCTGATGATCATAGAAGATCTGGAAAACCAACTGGTCCACTTCACGGTGTACCCATTGCGGTTAAAGACATCATTGGCACAGTTGATATGCCAACAGAATGTGGAACAGTTATAAGAAAAGGTAAATCATATTCACAAAATGCAGAAATAATAGATTTGCTTCATGCATCCGGAGCAATTGTAATGGGTAAAACAGCAACCTCAGAACTTGCTTACTTAGGACCTCCGGCAACTACAAATCCGCACGATAAAACAAGAACACCAGGTGGTTCCTCAAGCGGATCTGCAGCATCTGTGGCTTCTTTTATGGCACCTGCATCAATCGGATCTCAAACTGGTGGATCCATTATTAGACCAGCATCTTATTGTGGAGTAGTGGGATATAAGCCTAGTTACGGATTAATATCTAGAAATGGTGTTTTGAGAACATCTTATAGTCTGGATCATATAGGAATTTTTGGACGAAAAGTTGAAGATGTAGCTATGTTGGCAAAAGTTCTCATAAAAAAAGATAAATTTGATCCAGCAACCATACATTTCTCAACAGAAAATATTTTATCTGAAACAAAAAAAGGACCTCTTTTCGATCCCAAATTTATTTTTTACAAAACTGAACATTGGAAATTAATAGATAAAAAATCTAGAGAGTCGTTTGAATACTTCATTGAATCATTTAAAAAGAATATTGAGATTTTTGATACTCCTTCTTATTTTAAGGATATACATAAATACCATCAAATTATTCATGAGACTGATTTAGCTAATAATTTTTCAGTTTATTTTAAAAAATTTAAAAAAAAATTGTCTAAGTATATGCAAGATGCAATTACAAGAGGAAATAAATATTCGGCCAAAGAATATGCAGAGGCAATTGATTTTATAAAAAGAAGTTATGAGTCATACCAAGAAGTTTTTGAGGATTATCATGGAGTATTGTCGCCAGCTAGTCCGGGTGTTGCGCCCACAGGTTTAAAAAGTACAGGAACAGCGGAATTTAATAAAGTTTGGTCTTATCTTGGGACGCCATGTATTTCGTTACCTTTACTTGAGGGGGAAAATAATTTACCATTAGGTGTTCAATTAATTGGCAATAAATATGATGATCATAGATTTTTAGGAGTTGCTAATTGGTTAGAGAAAGAATGTCAGGAATAAAATGAATAAAATTACTACAATCATAGGATTATCTTTTGCAGTTTTCTTTTTAATTGGTTTAGCAACAACTCTAACGAGATCAATGATGATAGGCTTTTTGGATGTTATCCCAGTTTATCTTTTAATGGGTGCAGCTATCATCATGATGATATACGAAGCCTTCTTTGATAAAGATTAGTATCAATTAAATTGAAAAATATTAAGACAGATATATTCTCATTCTCATTATTATTTATACAACCAATCTTTATGGCTAGTAACCTAGTTGTAGCTAGGGGTGGTGTTGAATTTGTTCCGCCTATTTCACTTGCATTTTGGCGTTGGACAGTTGTTTTTTTAATTTTGTTACCATTCACTTATGTAACTTTAAAAAATAATTTTCATATAATTAAAAAGGAATATAAAAAATTATTTTTTTTAGGGTCAATGGGATGTGGTGTATGTGGCGCCTTCCCTTTTTTAGCTGGTGAGACAACAACTGTTATCAATATGGGAATAATTTACACATCCTCTCCAGTTTTTATTATTCTAATCTCATATTTTTTTTTTCATGAGAAAATAAATGCAACAAAGATAATTGGCTTAATTACTTGCTTGATCGGAGTACTTATCATCATTATTAAAGGTGATTTTGACTTATTGATTAATCTAAAATTTACAATTGGTGATTTGTGGATGTTAGCTGCTGCTATTGGATGGGCTTTATATTCAATTTATTTATTCTATTGGAAATCTAAATTAAAAATTTTTGATAGATTTACTATGATTTCTTTTTTTGGTGCATTGAGTTTGTTACCTTTTTACGTTGGTGAGGAATTATTTTATAAAGAGACAATTTTTGCGACAGAATTCTATTTATGGGTAATTTTTGCAGCAATATCACCAGGGATAATTGCTTTTACTCTTTATACTATAGCTCAGAAAAAATTAGGTGCATCATTGACTGGCTTTACACTTTATGTTTTTACAGTTTATGGAGCAATTTATGGATACTTTTTATTTGACGAAAAATTTGAAAATTTTCATATTATTGGAACCATTTTAGTTTTCTTTGGCGTATATTTAGCTAAGAAAAATAATGTTAAAAAAGTTTAGGAATAATTTGTTATCATTTTTACAACTAATAATTTTAGTTTACCTTTTTCTTTTGGTATTTCTTTATTTTTATCAAAGAAATTTAATGTACCATCCTGATGAAAATAATTATTTTAACGATAAACTTTCAGTTAATATTGAAGAGGTTGAAATATCAACACAAGACGGATTAGGCTTGTTAGGCTGGTATCATGAAAAAGATATAAGAAAAAATAAAACAATTTTATTTTTTCATGGGAATGCTGGATCTTTAGAAAATAGAATTCATAAATTGAATCATTTTAGAGATATGAGTGTTAATTTTTTGATAGTTGCCTGGAGAGGTTTTAGTGGCAATGAGGGTAAACCATCAGAAATTGGATTATATGAGGATGGTGAAAGTGCAATTAGATGGTTGATGAAAAAAGGTGTGGATGAAAAAAATATAGTAATTTATGGAGAGTCATTAGGAACAGGAGTTGCAACACATTTATCCCAAAATAGAAATTTTGCAGGTATAATTTTAGAAACCCCATTTACGTCAATGATTGACGCTGCTAAAAAATTTTATCCATATATACCCGTTGGTCTTTTACTAAAAGATAAATTTGAAAATAAAAATAAAATTAAAAATGTTAAGTCTCCAATTTTGATAATGCACGGTGAAAAAGATCAAATAGTCCCTTTTGAGATGGGTCAAAAGATGTTCGAAATAGCTAATGAACCTAAATATTCTTATTTTACTAAATATGACAATCATATGATGGAGTATGATGAGAATCTTATAAAAACATTAAATTCATTTTTAATTAATTTAAATTAGGCCATATTCTAAACAAATAGTGCTCAAGATTTAATTTTACGCTTAAAAAGTGAAAATTTTTTATTTGATCACAATTTTATTATTAACTTTAAAAAGTTTTGCATTCTCAAAAGATAATTCATTTTATCCTGATGATTTATTTCATATAGATCATATGGACTCACACAATAAAAAATTTGCACTATATTTTAAGACAAGAAAGAAATCTATTTTAGCCAGAGGTGAAGAAAGTAATTATATAAATGATTACCCTAAAGATCTTTATATCTATAATTATTTAACAAAGTCCTCTTCACCATTGATCTCTTATGATTGGTTTCCCTCTCAAGCCAAGTTTCATATAGCGGACTATGACTTTCCTATATTTCCAGATGATTTCGCTTATTACCTTTTAAAAGACGATAAAACGCTAGTAATGATTAGTGCAGTTAAAAGTTTAAATGCTAATTTTAAATACGATATTTTTAATAAGAAACTTGAACTTTACTCTACTACAGGAAAATTTGATTTTATTATTTCCTCTTTCTCTAAAGATTGTGGGCATTATAAATTTAAGGATAATTATAAGTGTAGTATTTATAAACCTTTAATTTCGAGTAATTTAATTAACTAACTTGCGTAAAAGCCTCAGCAAATTTTTCTGCATTGAATGATTCTAAATCATCTTCTTTTTCACCTAAACCTAAAGCAATAATAGGTAATTGATATTTTTTTGCTATTGCCAGCAGAATACCACCTTTGGCAGTTCCATCTAATTTAGTCATGATTAGACCAGTTAAAGGAATAATTTTGTTAAATTCCTCCACTTGATTAATCACATTCTGTCCTGATGTTGCATCTAAAACTAAAATAATATTGTGAGGAGCATCTTGGTCAATTTTTTTTGTTACATTAGCTATCTTTTTATATTCTTCCATTAAATTTTTTTTATTTTGTAGTCTTCCAGCAGTATCGATTAAAACTTGGTGAAAATTATTTTTGATCGCTTCCTCAACTGCTTTGTATGCCACCGATGCTGGATCAGAACCTTGAGATGATTTAGTTAATTTAACGTCAATTTTATTTGCCCAATTTTCTAATTGTTCAATAGCAGCTGCTCGAAAAGTATCAGAAGCAGCAAACATAACTTTGTTGCCATTAGTTTTTAATATTTTACCTATTTTACCAATTGTTGTTGTTTTACCAACACCATTTACTCCTGAGATTAAAGTTGCATTGAGTTTATTTTTTTTTTCAAAAAAAGAATTATTTTCTAAAGGCTTCATTAAATTAACAATGTACTCTTTTAAAATAAGATTTATCTCGGTAGATAGATCTTTGTTGGGATCAATCTTTTTATTCGAAATGATTTCTTTAATTTCAGATGCAGCCTCTACACCAACATCAGACTCAATTAAAAACTCTTCGATTTTATCTAAATTTTTATCGTCTATCTCTTTTTTTATTATTATTTCTTTTAATCCAGATGTCAGTGCAGAAGCACTTTTTTTAAAACCTATCTTAAATTTGTCAAAAATTCCCATTATAGTTTGATCTTAATTTCTTTTATTTCTGAAACAGGTCCTTTCATGTGGATTGAATTTCTATCATCTATAAGAATTGATAACTTACCTGTTTGAAATTCTATGTCTGTTTTATTGTCATTAAGATTGTTTAATTTACCGGCAAATGCAGTTGCGCATGCAGCTGTCCCACATGCTTTGGTTAGCCCAGCCCCTCTCTCCCATACTTTCACTTTAATCAAATTTTTATTAATTATCTTAGCAATTGTAACATTACATTTTTCTGGAAAAATTTTATGATTTTCAATTTTGGGTCCAATTTTTTCAATACTAAAATTTTCAATTTCGTTTACAAAAAAAACAATATGTGGATTTCCAACATTAACAGCAGTACCACCAAAATGTTCTTTATTATTTAAATCAGTGATCCCAATATTCAAATTTTTAGTATCTAATTTTTCCGATAAGGGAATTTCGTTCCATTGTAATTTAGCTTTACCAATTTCAGTTGTAACAACATTTTTATCTAAAATTTTTGACTCTAAGTTTCCATTTAAAGTAGATAAGATGATCTTTTCAGCTTTTGTCTCTTCAGAGATTAATTTTGCAACACATCTAGTGCCATTTCCACATGCACCAGACTCCCCTCCATCAGAATTAAAAAATTTTAAATTTGCATCACTTGATTTGCTGGTCTCAATAAATATTAATTGATCACAACCAATAAAATTTCTATCACAAATCTTTATAATCTGATCTTTAGTTAAATCGGTAATTTTTTGTCTATTATCAATGATGACAAAATCATTACCTAATCCATCCATTTTAAAAGCTCTTATATCCATATATAGTTATTTAACTTATTTATTGACTTTTTGAACCTCTATTATAGTTTGTGGCAGTTTCCGCAAAAACATTAAATTTGCGGTGTCTTTGGAAACAAAGAGATCGACACTAGTTAGCGAGGGTTCGCCCACTAGTGCGTTTACTGCTGTGTAAAATAAATATGTTTGAAAATTTGACAAATAAATTCGAGGAAGTCTTTTCCTCTTTAAAAAAAGCACCTTCGCTTGATGAGCGTCAAGTTGATGAGGGTCTGAGATCCATTAGGCAAGCTTTATTAGAAGCTGATGTATCACTTGATGTTGCAAAAGAGTTTATTGAGAAAGTTAAACCTAAAGCTTTAGGACAAGAAATCATCAGATCTACATCTCCTGGCGATATGGTTGTTAAGATTGTTTACGACGAATTAGTATCTTTATTAGGTGAAAAAAATAATGATGTAAATCTTAATGCCGTACCACCAGTGCATATGATGTTAGTTGGTCTACAAGGTTCTGGTAAAACTACAACTACCGCTAAACTTGCAAAATATTTGGAAAATAACAAAAAAAAGAGAGTTATGATGGTGAGTTTAGATATTTATAGGCCAGCCGCCCAAGAGCAATTAAAATCTTTAGGTGAACAAAATAATATTTTAACTTTGCCAATAATTGAAGGGCAACAACCAGCTGATATTTGTCAAAGAGCAATTAGTGCTGCAAATCTAAATGGTGCTGATGTCATTTTATTTGATACAGCAGGTAGAACACAAATAGACTTGCAAATGATGAGTGAAATAAAACAAATCGAGAATATAATTAAACCTGCTGAAACCTTTTTAGTTGCTGACTCTTTGACTGGTCAAGTAGCAGCATCCGTAGCAAAAGAATTTAAAGATACTGTAAATCTCTCTGGTATTATTTTAACAAGAGCTGATGGTGATGCAAGAGGTGGAGCCGCAGTTAGTATGAAATTTATCTCACAAGTACCAATTAAATTTTTGGGTATAGGAGAAAAAATTAATAATCTTGAGGTTTTTCATCCAGATAGAATTGCTAATAGAATTTTAGGGATGGGAGATATTGTTTCTCTAGTAGAGAAAGCGGCTCAAGATCTTGGAGAAGAAAATATTAAAAAGGCAGAAGAGAATTTAAAAAAGGGACAATTCTCTATGGAAGATTATTTAGAACAATTAAGACAAATGAAAAAAATGGGTGGAATAGAAGGCATCATGTCTTTTATGCCTGGTGTTTCAAAAGTTAAATCACAAATGGATGCGGCTGGAATTGATGAAAGTATTATTACAAAGAATGAAGCTATAATATTGTCTATGACAAAAAAAGAGAGAGAGAACCCAAAGATAATTGATGGTTCTAGAAAAAAAAGAATTGCTAATGGTTCTGGCACAGATCCAGCCACTATCAATAAGTTGTTAAAACAATTTAAAATGATGTCTGAAATGATGAAAAAGATGTCAAAGGGTAATCTGAAAGGTATGACTGACAAAGGAATACCCCCAGAATTATTTAATCAATTAAAGTAAAATAAGGAGAGTGAATGTTAAAGTTAAGATTATCAAGAGGCGGAACTAAGAAAAGACCCGTTTATAAAGTAGTTGTTGCAGACAGTCGTTTTGCAAGAGATGGTAGATTTATAGAGAAAGTGGGATTTTTTAATCCACTATTACCAAAGGAAAAAAAGGAAAGAATTGGATTAGAAGCAGAACGAATAAAGTATTGGTTGGGTCAAGGCGCACAACCAACAACTAGAGTAGCAAGAATTCTAGGCGAAAATGAATTAATGCCTATGCCGGCGAATGGAAATAATCCTCAGAAAGCTATTCCAAAAAAAGATCGAAAAAAAGAAGGCAGTGAGGAAGCTAAAAAAGAGGAAGCTCCAAAAGCAGAAGCTAAAAAAGAGGAAGCTCCAAAAGCAGAAGCTCCAAAAGCAGAAGCTAAAAAAGAGGAAAAGAAATAATATTAAAGATTATTTATGATGCAAGCTCAAGTATTTACACTTTATCCAGAAGTTTTTCCTGGGCCTTTAAATAAAGGTATTTACAGTAAAGCAATGGTTAAAAAGTTATGGAGCTTAAAAGTAATTAATATTAGAGACTCTGCTCAAGATAAACATAAAACAGTTGATGATACTCCTTACGGCGGCGGGACAGGTATGTTAATTAAACCAGATGTCTTGGCGAATTCTATTGATCAAAATGTAAATAAGGGAGATAAAATTTTTTATCTTTCACCAAAAGGTAAAAGATTTGATCAAAAATTTGCACAAAATTTATCTAAAGAAAAATCATTTTCTTTGATTTGCGGACAGTTTGAGGGTGTTGATGAAAGAGTTTTGGGTACAAGAAATATTGAAGAGGTGAGCATTGGAGATTATGTATTGTCTGGAGGAGAAACGGCAGCTTTGGTTATTCTAGATAGTGTTTTAAGACTTTTACCAGGAGTTTTAGGAAATGATAAATCCTCGGCTGATGAAACTTTTGAAAATGGCCTTTTAGAGTATCCGCAGTTCACAAAACCTCAAATATGGGAAGAAAAAGCAGTGCCAGAAGTGTTATTATCTGGAGATCACAGTAAAATTAAAGACTGGCGTTTATCTCAATCTGAGGCTATAACACGCGACCGAAGACCAGATTTGTGGCAAAAATATAAGAAAGATTAAATTGATAAATACTGAAATGAAAACAATAGAAGAAATTAACCAAAACAACGTTAAAAAGATTCTCTCTGAAAAAAAGATACCTGAATTTTTCCCAGGAGATGTTGTAAAGGTTGGGGTAAGAATTACAGAGGGTAAAAAAGAAAGAATTCAGTATTTTGAAGGAGTATGTATTGCTAAAAAAAGTAGAGACTTAAACTCCTCATTTACTGTCAGAAAAATATCATTTGGTGAAGGAGTTGAGAGAACATTTCCATTGTTTGGAACTGTGATTGACTCAATTAAAGTAATTCGATCTGGAAAAGTAAGAAGAGCAAAACTTTACTATTTAAGAGATAGAACTGGGAAGTCAGCAAGGATTGCCGAAAAAATTAGAAAAAAAATTGGTATCGATGTTGATGTTAAACCAGAAACAGTAACTGAGGAAAATTTAGCTCCAATCACTAAAGAAAATACTACAGAAATTAAAAATGAGACTGCGCCAGCGGTCGAGCCAAAAATAGACGAAACTTCAAAAAATGAAGTTAAAAAAGATGCCCCTAAGCCCGAAACTAGTACAGAAAAAAAGCTTGAAAACTTACAAGAAAAAAAATAATTTTTTTCTCAATGCCTAATACTCTTTACGATAAAATTTGGAACGACCATTTAGTACATCAACAAGATGATGGAACAGCATTATTATTTGTTGATAGACATTTGGTCCATGAGGTTACTAGCCCACAAGCTTTTGAGGGACTTAGAAATACTCAAAGAAAAGTCAGGCACCCAAAATTAACTTTAGCTGTAGCAGACCATAATGTGCCAACAACCGATAGATCAAAGGGTATTTCAGATCATGAATCTAAAATTCAGGTAGAGACCTTAGAGGAAAATTGCAAAGAATTTGGTATTAAACTTTTTAGCATGAATGATAAGCGACAAGGTATTGTTCATGTAACTGGTCCAGAGCAGGGTTTTACGCAACCCGGAACAGTTATTGTTTGTGGGGATAGCCATACTGCAACCCATGGAGCATTTGGTGCTTTAGCCTTCGGAATTGGAACTTCAGAGGTAGAACATGTTTTAGCAACTCAAACACTTGTCCAAAAAAAAGCAAAAAATTTTAGAATAAATGTTAATGGCAAACTTCCAGTAGGTGTCACTTCAAAAGATGTTATTTTACAAATAATTGGAAAAATTGGAACCGCAGGTGGCACAGGTTGTGTTGTTGAATATGCAGGCGATTTAATAAGGTCGCTAAGCGTTGAACAAAGAATGACGATATGCAATATGACAATAGAAGGTGGCGCAAGAGCTGGATTAATAGCACCAGATGAAAAAATATTTAAATATTTAGAAGGAAAACCAATGTCACCAAAAGGCGAAAAATGGAATAAAGCTTTAGAACATTGGCAAAGTTTAAAAACTGATGATGATGCAAGCTTTGATAAAGAAGTAAGTTTGCAGGCTAACGAAATTTTGCCAATGATAACTTGGGGAACTTCGCCTCAAGATGTAATTACGATTGACGGCAAAGTTCCAAATCCAAGTGAAGAAAAAGACGAGGACCGTAAAAATTCCATAGAGAGATCTTTAAAATATATGGGTCTTAAACCTGATATGTCAGCCAGAGATATCAAAATAGATAAAGTTTTTATAGGCAGTTGCACAAATGGTAGAATTGAGGATCTAAGAGAAGCAGCAAAGATTTTAAAAGATAAAAAGATAGCTTCCCATGTTCATGCAATGGTAGTTCCAGGATCTGGATTGGTAAAACAACAAGCAGAACAAGAGGGATTAGATAAAATCTTTGTTAATTCAGGATTTGAATGGAGAGAACCAGGTTGCTCAATGTGTTTAGCTATGAATGCAGATAAGTTGAAACCTGAAGAAAGATGTGCCTCTACCTCAAATAGGAATTTTGAGGGAAGACAAGGAAGAGGTGGAAGAACTCATTTAGTTAGTCCTGGAATGGCTGCAGCCGCTGCAATATCAGGAAGTCTTGATGATGTGAGAAAGTATCAAAATTAAATGCAAAAATTTAGCACATTAAGAAGTATCCCAGCTTATTTACCAATAGTAAATATTGATACAGATATGATTATTCCAAAACAATTTCTTAAAACAATTAAGAGAACTGGATTGGGTAAAAATTTATTTTTTGAGATGAGATATGATGATAATGGTAAAGAAATAAATGATTTCATTTTAAATAAAAATCCATTCAATAATTCAAAAATTTTAATTGCAGGAAAAAATTTTGGCTGTGGTTCATCAAGAGAGCACGCACCATGGGCATTATTAGATTTTGGTATTACTTGTGTTATAAGCTCAAGTTTTGCTGATATTTTTCATAATAATTGTTTTAAGAATGGAATTTTACCAATCACTCTAGATGATGAAAAAATAAAGGAGTTATCAGAGTATACCAATAGAAAAGAGGAAATTTTTGTGGATCTCAACGAGGAGAAAATTGTTTACGGAAATAACGAGGTTAAATTTAAAATTGACCCATTTAAGAAAAAATGTCTTTTAGAGGGATTAGATGACATAGCTTTATCTTTAAAAAAATCTGACAAAATTGAAAATTTCGAAAAAGATCTAAAAAATAAAAAGCCTTGGATCTTTAATGATTAAAGTTAAAAAAAGAAAAATCCTTTTATTGCCGGGGGATGGGATTGGACCAGAAGTTATTGGTGAAGTTAAAAAAATTATAAATTGGTTCAATGATAAAAAATCTTTAGATTTTGAAATCGATGAGGATTTAGCAGGAGGTTGTTCTTATGACAAACATGGGACACCGATTACTGATGAAGTTTTTTATAAAGCCTTAGAAAGTGAAGCTGTTATGCTTGGTGCAGTTGGAGGACCTAAATGGGATAATGTTGAATTTTCAAAAAAACCTGAGAGAGCACTTTTAAAATTGAGAAAAGAATTAAAATTATTTGCAAACTTAAGACCCGCTATATGTTTCAAACAATTAGTTGAAGCATCTACATTAAAACCTGAGATCGTCTCAGGATTAGATATCATGATCGTGAGAGAGTTGACTGGTGGAATTTATTTTGGTGAACCCAGAGGTATTAAACCAATTGAAAATGGTGAAAGAAAAGGAATAAATACTCACACTTACACAAGTAGTGAAATTACAAGAGTAGCAAGAGTAGCTTTTGATTTAGCAAAAAAAAGATCAAATAAAGTTACATCTTGTGAAAAATCTAATGTAATGGAGGCTGGACAATTATGGAAAGAGGAGGTTCAAGCACTTCATGAAAAGGAATATAAGGATGTGGAATTAAGTCATATGCTTGCCGACAATTGTGCAATGCAGTTATTAAGAAATCCGAAACAATTTGATGTCATTGTTACAGATAATCTTTTTGGGGATATGCTTTCAGATCAAGCTTCAATGTTAACAGGTTCATTAGGATTATTACCCTCAGCCTCATTAGGTGCAAAAAATAAAGATGGAGAAATGAGAGCGATGTATGAGCCTATTCATGGGTCTGCACCTGATATAGCAGGGAAAGGTCTGGCAAATCCGATAGCAACAATTTTAAGCTTTGCAATGGCTTTGAGATACTCCTTGAATCTTGATAAAGAGGCAGAGGGCTTAGAAAAAGCTGTTCAGGATGTTTTAAATGATGGTTTAAGAACCAAAGATATTCTATCCAAGGGAATGAAAGAAATATCAACATCTAAAATGGGTGATGCGATCATTTCAAAATTGCAATAATTAATTAATTATTTTAAACTTTAAATATGCCAAGCTATATAGCACCAGTTGATGATATGATGTTTCTTTTTGAGAAATTAAGGGACAATAAAAATTATAATGAACTGGAAAAATATAAAGATGTAAGTCCAGAGCTAGTAAAAGATATTTTAGAAGAAGCCGCAAAAATCAATCAAAATTTGATTTTGCCACTCGCAAAAGCTGGAGATGAAAATCCTGCAATTCTAGAAAACGGAGTCGTAAGAACTCCACCAGGATACAAAGAGGCTTATCAAAAATATATTGAGGACGGTTGGACTTCTTTATCTTGTGATCCAAAATACGGAGGACAAGGCATGCCTCGAACTGTTAGTGCATTTTTTGATGAAATGATATCATCTGCAAGTCTAGCATTTAAACTTTACAGCGAATTAACTTTAGGAGCTTATAATTGTATTCATCACCATGCCACAGATGAAATAAAAAACAAATACCTTCCTAAAATGGTGGAAGGTAAATGGAGTGGCACAATGTGTTTAACCGAACCAGTCTGTGGAACAGACTTAGGTTTATTAAAAACAAAGGCGGTAGAACAACCAGATGGAACATATAAAATCACAGGGCAAAAAATATTTATTACCTCTGGTGATCATGATTTAACAGAAAATATTATACATTTGGTAATAGCAAGAGCAACAGATTCGCCTAAAGGGACTAAGGGAATAAGCTTATTCTTAGTTCCAAAATTTATTGTAAAAGAAGATGGAACTGTTGGCTCAAGAAATGGGATTTCCACTGGATCAATAGAAACAAAAATGGGTATTAAGGGTTCAGCTACATGTGTATTAAATTTTGATGAGGCCACAGGAATAATGATTGGCCCTAAAAACAAGGGATTGAGTCAAATGTTTACAATGATGAATCTAGAGAGAATCGTTGTAGGTATTCAAGGTTTAGGAATTTCAGAAATTGCTTATCAAAATTCTCTTAATTATGCAAAAGAGCGAAAACAAGGAAAAAGCAATAATAATAAGTCTGAAAATGGAAAAGCAGATTCAATTATTGAGCATGCTGATATTAGAAAAACTTTGTTGAACATGAAGTCTATAATTGAGGGAGAAAGAGCGTTATGTTTCTGGTTGTCTCAACAAACTGAAGTTAGTTTAAATCATGATGATCAAAAGATCAAACAGGAGGCCTTGGATATGGTCTCCTTAATGACACCAGTTGTTAAATCGTTATTTTCTGATTTAGGAATGGAAATAACAAGTGATGCAATGCAAATATTTGGTGGATATGGTTATACAAAAGATCAAGGTATAGAGCAATTGTACAGAGATAACAGGATTACGCCGATTTATGAAGGAACTAATTCAGTACAAGCAGCTGATTTAGTTTTTAGAAAACTGTTAACTAAGAATGGAAACATAGTCGATAAATTTATGAATTTAATTAAATCTGAAACTAATTCAGATGATGAAAAAATGAAGCCATTTGTTGATACATTAAATTATAATTTAGGAATCTTAAAAAAATTTAGTGACTGGACTATTGATAAAATAAAGACTAACAAAGATGATGTCAGTGCAGCCGCTAATGATTATTTGAAGACACTTGGTTATATATCTCTAGCTTTTTCATGGGTAAAAGTTTTAACTGTAAGTTTTAAAGATTTTGAGGAAAATAAAAAGTTTCATGAAGATAAAATAAATACTGCAAAATTTTATTTTGAAAAAGTTTTGCCGAGAGCTGAACAACATTATAAATCTGCCATCTCGGGAAGTTCAAATATCATGAATTTTAAATTTAATTAAAATGAGTAATTACGACACAAATTTAGATAAAAACGAGGCTAATTATATACCCTTAACACCCCTAACTTTCTTAAAAAGAGCCAAAGATATATATCCAGACTATGAGGCGGTTATTTATGAGGATCGTAAATACTCTTGGAGTGAAGTCTATAAGCGTACTGTAAAATTTGCAAGTGCTCTCACTAAAATTGGTGTTAAAAAAGGTGACACTGTCTCATTTTTAGCTTTTAACACTCCAGAAATTTTTGAAGGTCATTACTCTGTACCAATGACTGGTGCAGTTTTAAACACAATCAATATTAGATTGGATGCTAAGACTATTGCATACATTTTAAATCATAGTGACGCAAAAGTATTAGTCGTTGATAGGCAGCTTCATGGTGAAGTTAAGAAAGCATTGAACACACTAAATAAGAAAATAATTATTATTGATATTGTAGATAAATTTGCCGATCAATCAAAGTGTGAAAAAATTGGAGAGTTAGAATATGAAAGTTTTCTAAATACTGGAGATGAAAATTTTGATTGGAAAATGCCCGAGGATGAGTGGCAGGCGATTTCATTAAGTTATACATCTGGAACCACTGGAAATCCAAAAGGTGTTGTTTATCATCACAGAGGATCTTATTTGATGTCTACAGGAAGTGCAGTTGCTTGGAATATGCCAAATAGGTTAAATTTCTTAACCATCGTCCCAATGTTTCATTGTAATGGCTGGGGTTACCCGTGGACAGTGCCTATGTTAAATGGAAGAACTATTTGTTTAAGAAATATTGATGTGAAGAAGATATTTGAATTAATAGACAAACATAATATAACCCATTTTGGCGGAGCACCAATTGTATTAAACATGATCACTGGCGCACCTGAGTCTGATAGAAAAAAATTAAAACAAAGAGTCTTTGTTTTAACTGCTGGAGCCCCCCCGCCTAGTATAATATTTAAAAAAATGAAAGAACTCGGATTTGAAGTTATGCATGTTTATGGATTAACAGAAACTTATGGTCATGTTACTCAATGCGCATGGAATGAATCTTGGAATAAATTTGATGAAGAAAAACAGAATGAAATTAAAGCAAGGCAGGGAGTTAGATATCCAAACACCGAGGGAATAGCTGTTATGGATCCTAAGACCATGAAAGAAGTACCAAAAGATGGAAAAACTATTGGTGAGATTATGATTAAAGGGAATGTTGTGATGAAAGGGTATTTTAAAGATAAAGATGCTACCAACAAAGCAATGGATGGAGGATGGTTTCATTCAGGTGACTTAGCGGTAATGCATTCAGATGGCTATGTAAAAATCCAAGACAGGTCCAAAGATATTATTATTTCAGGTGGTGAAAATATTTCTTCAATCGAGATAGAAAATACTTTAGCTAAGCATCCTTCAGTGTCCATTGCAGCTGTAGTTGCTAAACCAGATGATAAATGGGGAGAGGTACCTTGCGCATTTATTGAAATGGTTAAGGACAAACCAGTGACTGAAAAAGAACTAATTAGTTTTTGTAAAGAAACTTTAGCAGGGTTTAAGGTTCCAAAACAAGTAGTTTTTTGTGATTTACCCAAAACATCAACAGGTAAAATTCAAAAATTTGAATTGAGAAAAAAGTTTTAGAAAAATAAATGAAAGGTTTCCCTATAGTAAAATCTAGAAGAGTAAGAAGTTCGCCATATACTTCAAGGATTGAAAAGCAAGGTGTAACAGCTTACACAGTATATAATCATATGCTTTTACCCGCAGCATTTGGATCTTTAGAAGATTCTTGTAATCATTTAAAAAAGAATGTTCAAGTTTGGGATGTTGCTGCAGAAAGACAAGTTGAAATTTCAGGAAAAGACGCCTCAAAACTTGTTCAATTAATGACCTGTAGAGACTTATCTAAATCAAAAATAGGAAGATGTTATTATTGTCCTTTAATTGATGGTGACGGTAAATTAGTAAATGATCCAGTAATTTTAAAATTGGCAGAAGATAGATGGTGGATTTCTATTGCAGATTCAGATGTGATTTTTTTTGCAAAAGGACTAGCTTCTGGAAATAATTTTGATGTAGAAATATTTGAGCCCAATGTAGATATTTTAGCAATTCAAGGCCCAAAATCTTTTGACTTAATGGAAAAAATTTTTGGCAAAAAAATAAAAGAATTGAAATTTTTTGGTTTCGATTATTTTGATTTTAAAGGTATAAAACATTTAATTGCTAGGTCGGGATGGTCAAAACAAGGCGGTTTTGAAGTTTATGTAGAAAATACTAAATCTGGTTTAGATCTTTATGATGAATTGTTTAAAGTCGGAAAAGAATTTGATGTTAAACCAGGTTGTCCAAATTTGATTGAGAGAATTGAAAGTGGCTTACTTTCTTACGGTAATGATTTTGATAATCAAGATAATCCATTTGAATGTGGATTTGAAAAATATGTTCACCTAGATTCTGATGTCAATTTTTTAGGAAAAGAAAAATTAATCAAAATTAAAAAAGATGGTATCAAAAAAAAATTAATGGGTATTCAATTAGATACTAATAAAATTGATTTAACTAAATCTTTAGATATTAAAGATGAAAATGGAAATTTTATTGGTGAACTTAGGTCAGCCTGTTATTCACCTCATTTTAAAAAAGTTATAGGTATAGCAATGATAAAAGAGCCATATTGTAAAGCTTCTATGGCTGGAAAGCTGGAAATTGAGGGAAATTCATTTACTGTAAAAGTTTGCGATTTACCTTTCATCTAGTATAAAACTTACATCATGAATATCGTATTAGTCGGAGCTACAGGAAATGTAGGTAGAAAAACTCTCGAAGTTCTTGAAAAAAAAGAACTGTCTATCGATAATTTATATTTGGTGGCTTCATCAAAAAGTGCAGGAAAAAAAATGAATTTTAAAGGTAAAGAATTAGAGGTCTCTGATTTAGAGAGTTTTGATTTTTCAAAAGTTAAAATTGCTTTTTTTGCAGCTGGAGGAAAAATTTCAGAAAAATTTGCATTAAAAGCTGCAAAAGACTGTATTGTAATTGATAACTCAAGTTTTTTTAGAATGGATCCTGACGTACCTTTAATAGTTCCTCAAGTAAATCCTAATCATTTAAACGATATAAAAAAAAATATTGTCGCAAATCCAAACTGCTCAACAGCTCAATTGGTAATCGTTTTAAAGCCTTTACATGACTTATTTAAAATTAAAAGAGTAGTTGTATCTACATATCAATCAGTTTCTGGGGGTGGGAAAGCTCCTATGGATGAATTGATTGAGCAAACAAAGTTAATCTTACAAGGCAAAAACATTGTATCAAAAAATTTTACCAAACAGATAGCATTTAATGCAATTCCTCACATTGATGATTTTTCTGATGATGGTTACACGAAAGAAGAACTTAAAATGAGCAATGAAATAAAAAAAATTTTAGATAATGAAATTGATCTAACAGCAACCTGTGTAAGGTTACCAATTACTGTTTCACATTCAGAGTCTGTAAATTTAGAATTTGAAAAGCATTTTTCGCTTGAAGAGGTAAGAGGAGCATTAAATAACTTTGAAGGTTGTAAAGTTATTGATGAAAGAAAGGATGGCGGATATTCAACACCTTTAGAGGCAGAGGGAAAAGAAGAAACTTTTATTTCAAGAATAAGAGTGGATAAATCTATAAAAAATGGATTAAATCTTTGGATTGTTTCCGACAACTTATTGAGAGGTGCGGCTTTGAACGCCGTAGAAATAGCTGAAACGTTGATAAAAAATAATTATTATGGAAAATAAAAGACCATTATCACCACATATTCAAATTTATAGATGGCATGTCTCATCTTTAGTATCCATATCACATAGAATCACAGGAATTATAAATATCATTGCTATCACTCTAATTTGTTTGTGGGTATCATTAATTTTTATTAGTGAAAATAATTACGAGATGATTAATTCATTATTAAGTTCTAAAATTGGTAAATTTATTATTTTAGGTCTAACATGGTCTTTTTCATTTCAAATATTAAGTGAAATAAGACATTTAATCATGGATTTGGGCTATGGATTTGAGTTAAAGACTTCTAAAATTACAGGTCTGTTAGTCATGTTTGGTTCTTTAATTTTAACAGTGATATTTTATATAATTGGGAAAAATTTAATTTAACATGATAAATGCAACGAAGAAGTGGATTTTTCTAAAAATAAGTGGTGGATTACTAGTTCCACTGATGCTGTGGTTCATTTTAAACTTTATAAAAATCTATGACCAAGATTACTTAAATTTTGTAAGCTTTTTTTCAAACCCTTTAACTAAGTTTTTGTTCAGTATATTTATTGTTAATGCTTATTTCTTTTCTGCATTAAGTATAAGTGAGGTTTTTGAGGATTATATTAAGAAAGATAAAATCAAAAATGTCGCAAATAGGCTTTTATATATTTCGGCAGTGGTAATTCCTCTAATTACAATTATATTAATTAATTATATATGAGTTCTTATAAAATAGTTGATCATGAGTATGATGTTGTTGTTTTAGGTGCGGGTGGGTCCGGACTAAGAGCTGCAGTAGGTTTAAGTGAAGCAGGATTAAAAACTGCATGTATTTCAAAAGTGTTTCCTACCAGAAGTCATACTTCTGCTGCGCAAGGAGGAATATCAGCTGCGCTTGGTAACATGGGAGAAGATGATTGGCGTTGGCATATGTATGACACAGTCAAAGGTGCAGATTGGTTAGGTGATCAAGATAGTATCGAATACCTATGTAAAGAAGCTCCAAAAGCAGTAATTGAATTAGAAAAATACGGTGTACCGTTTAGTAGAACGGAGGATGGAAAGATTTATCAGAGACCGTTTGGTGGTATGACCAAAGATTATGGAAATGGAATCGTCCAAAGAACTTGTGCGGCTGCTGATAGAACTGGACATGCAATTTTGCATACTCTGTATGGACAAGCTTTAAAACACAAAACAGAATTTTTTATCGAATATTTTGCATTAGATTTGTTGATGAAAGATGGAGCATGCAAAGGCTTAATTGCTTGGAATTTGAATGACGGAACGATCCATAGATTCAGAGCCCATACAGTAATTATCGCAACAGGTGGTTATGGAAAAGTTTATTATTCAGCAACCTCAGCACACACATGCACTGGAGATGGAAATGCTATGGTTTTAAGAGCAGGGTTACCATTACAGGATATGGAATTTGTTCAATTTCATCCTACAGGAATTTATGGACATGGTACACTAATAACTGAAGGTGCCAGAGGTGAAGGAGGCTACCTAACAAATTCTAAAGGTGAAAGGTTTATGGAGAGATATGCACCTAAAGCAAAAGATTTGGCATCAAGAGATGTTGTAAGTAGATCAATGTCAATTGAAATAAATGAAGGAAGAGGTGTTGGAAAAGATCAAGATCATGTTCATTTGAATTTAAGCCACTTAGATAAAGATATAATTGAAAGTAGGTTGCCAGGTATTACTGATGCTGCGCGATTATTTGCAAATGTTGATGTTACAAAAGATCCAATTCCTGTAGTACCAACTGTTCATTACAACATGGGTGGTATTCCAACAAATTACAAAGCAGAAGTTTTAACTGTCAACGGTTCAGAAAAAACTGTGCCTGGATTAATGGCAATTGGAGAAGCTGCATGTGTATCGGTGCATGGAGCTAATAGACTTGGTTCCAATTCGTTAATTGATTTAGTTGTTTTTGGAAGGGCAGCAGCTAAAAGGGCAGCAGAGCTAATTAAACCAGGAATGCCTCATGAAGAAATTAGTGAGACAGAAACACAAAAATGTTTGGACCGTTTTGATAAATTAAGGAATGCAGAAGGAGATATTGGTACAGCAGAATTGAGACAATCAATGCAAAAAACAATGCAATCAAAATGTGCTGTTTTCAGAACAGAAAAAACTTTAAAAGAGGGTGTTAACGAAATCAGAAAGACATATGATGGATTAGATTCAATATCAGTAAAAGATAAATCTTTAATATTTAACACAGATTTAGTGGAGACACTTGAATTTGATAATTTAATAAGACAAGCAGTCGTAACAGTAGACTCAGCGTATAACAGAAAAGAGAGTCGAGGAGCTCATGCAAGAGAGGACTACCCTAAAAGAGATGATGAAAAATTTATGCAACATACTCTTGCTTGGTGCAATGGAAAAGATACTAAAATTAGTTATAGAGAGGTTCACAAGTCAACTTTAACCAATGATGTTCAATATTTTCCACCTCAGGAAAGAGTATATTGATGGTACAAATTAATTTACCTGACGACTCACAGATAAAAAAAGGTAAATATTTTAAAGATAAAACTGGCTCAAAAAATTTAAGAAAAGTAAATATTTATAGGTGGGACCCTTCAACTGGTGATAATCCTCGTATTGATAGTTATGAGGTTGATATGGATAATTGTCCATCCAAAGTGTTAGATATTTTAAATAAAATTAAAAATGAGATAGATCCAACATTAGCTTATAGGAGATCCTGTGCCCATGGGGTTTGTGGCTCATGTGCAATGAATATGGGTGGCAAAAATGGTTTAGCATGCACAAAACCACATGAAGAAATAGATGGTGATATAGATATTTATCCATTACCACACTTAAAAGTTAAAAAAGATTTAATCGGAGATTTAGATGGATTGTATAAACAATATCAGTCAATCGAGCCTTGGCTAAAAAATAATTCCAAATCCGAAACAAATGAAATTATTCAATCAAAAGAAGATAGGGCTAAACTAGATGGTGCATATGAGTGTATTATGTGTGCTTGTTGTTCAACATCATGTCCAAGCTATTGGTGGAATGGTGATAAATATTTAGGTCCCGCAGTTCTTTTACAGGCATATAGATGGATAGTTGATAGCAGAGATGAGGAAAGAAATGCTAGACTAAAAAAAGTGGCAGATGAACTTAAACTTTACAGGTGTCATACAATTATGAACTGTACTAGTGCTTGTCCTAAAGGTTTAAATCCCGCAAAAGCTATTGCTGAAATAAAAAAAATGTTAGCAACTGCCAATATTTAAACAATAGACTAATAAGAGTTTTTAATCTAAAACACCCTATTCATGAAATTAATTGAACATTTCGTTGGTGGAAAAATAACCTCTGGCACTTCAAATAAAAAAGGCAAAGTTTTTAATCCGGCTACAGGTGAACAAGAAAAAGAAGTAAGGTTAGGCTCTAAAGATGATCTGGATAAAGCAGTTTTAATTGCTAGAGAGGCCTTTGAAGAATGGTCTTTAAAACCTCCACTCCAAAGAGCCAGAATAATGTTCAAATTTAAGGAGCTTATAGAAAAAAATTCAGACGAGTTAACAAAACTAATAGTTTCAGAACATGGAAAGGTTTATGAGGATGCAAGAGGTTCTCTTACTAGAGGTTTAGAAGTTGTAGAATTTGCGTGCGGTATTCCTCATTTGCTTAAAGGAGAATTTTCAGAAAATGTTGGAACCAACGTTGATAGTTGGTCTATGAGACAGCCTTTAGGAGTTGTTGCTGGCATCACACCATTTAATTTTCCCGCAATGGTCCCTATGTGGATGTTTCCAATAGCAATTGCTTGTGGAAATACTTTTATTTTAAAGCCATCCGAAAAAGATCCATCATGCTCGATTAAGTTAGCTGAATTATTAAAAGAAGCTGGACTTCCTGATGGAGTTTTTAATGTTGTAAATGGTGATAAAGAAGCGGTTGATGCAATTTTAACAAACAAAGACATTAAAGCAGTAAGTTTTGTTGGTTCTACTCCAATTGCTAAATACATTTATGAAAACTCAGCTAAAAATGAAAAAAGAGTTCAAGCACTTGGTGGTGCAAAAAATCATTTAGTTGTTATGCCCGATTGTGACTTGGATGGTGCAGTAAATGGCTTAATGGGGGCTGCTTATGGGTCTGCTGGAGAACGATGTATGGCTCAATCGGTGGCAGTTGCAGTGGGTGATATAGGAGATGAATTAGTGTCAAGATTATCAAAAAAAGCTGAAGCTTTAAAAGTTGGGCCCGGGATGGATAAGGACTCTGAGATGGGCCCATTAGTTACAAAAGAACATCTTGAAAAAGTAAAAAGTTATGTAGACCTGGGTGAAAAAGAAGGTGCAAAACTAATAGTTGATGGAAGAAATTTAAAATTACAAGGATATGAGAATGGTTTTTATATTGGTGGCTGTTTATTTGATCATGTTAAAAAAGATATGAGAATTTATAAAGAAGAAATTTTTGGGCCTGTTTTATCTGTTGTGAGAGTTAAAACTTTCGAAGAAGCAGCAAAATTAATCAATGATCATGAATATGGAAATGGAGTAAGTATTTACACAAGGGATGGTGATGCCGGAAGAACTTTTGCAAGTAAAATTCAAGTAGGTATGGTTGGTATTAATGTACCTATTCCTGTGCCAATGGCTTTTCATAGTTTTGGTGGATGGAAAAGATCTTTATTTGGTGATAGTGCAATGCATGGCATGGAAGGAATTAAATTTTATACAAAATTAAAAACAATAACATCTAGATGGCCTTCAGGTATTCGGTCTAATGCCGAATTTGTGATGCCAACAATGAAATAAAAAATGAGCAAAATATCTTTAATTGGAGCAGGACAAATTGGTGGAACTCTTGCACATTTAATAGGAACAAAAGAACTGGTTAATGAAGTGGTTCTATTTGATGTGGCTAGTGGTATTGCAAAAGGAAAGGCATTAGATATTGCACAATCTTCATCTGTAGATGGATTTAATGTTAGGTTTTCTGGAACTGATAATTATGAGGATATAAAAAATTCAGATGTAATTATAATTACCGCAGGTGTCCCAAGAAAACCTGGAATGAGCCGAGATGATCTTCTTGGAATTAATTTAAAAATTATTAAACAGGTAGCTGAGGGGGTAAAGAAAAATGCACCAAACGCATTTGTGATTTGTATCACTAATCCTTTAGATGTTATGGTTATGGCATTCCAAAAATTTTCAGGTTTGCCATCAAATAAAGTTGTTGGTATGGCAGGTATTTTAGATAGCTCAAGATTTAAATTATTTTTATCACTAGAATTAAATGTGCCGGTCAGAGAAATTGAGGCAACTGTTATGGGTGGTCATGGTGACACCATGGTTCCTATGCCAAGATTTACAAAAATTTCAGGTAAGCCATTGTTAGAGTTTGTAAAGGATGGAAAGATCTCTTTAGAAAGAATTGAGGAAATTAATCAAAGAACACGAGATGGTGGTGCAGAGATAGTTAAATTTTTAGAAAAAGGATCAGCTTTTTATGCACCAGCAGCCTCAGGTGTTCAAATGGCAGAAGCATATTTGAATGATCAGAAAAAATTATTACCTTGTGCTGTGCAGTTAAATGGAGAATACGGTGTGAAAAATATTTATGCAGGTGTTCCTGTTGTAATTGGAAAAGATGGGGTAGAAAAAATTCAAGAGATTGATTTAGATGAAAAAGAAAAAAAAGAATTTATGCATTCAATAGATGCTGTAAAAGCTTTATGGGAAGCTGCATCTAAAATAGATCCTGACTTATCTAAATAATAATGAATATTCACGAGCATCAAGCGAAACAAATATTAAAAAAATATGGAGCTGTAGTTCCAAATGGGGTATTTGCACTCAGTGTTGATGAGCTTGTTGAAAAAGTAAAAGAATTAAAAACTGATAAATATGTTCTTAAAGCCCAAATTCATGCTGGCGGTAGAGGAAAAGCAGGTGGTGTAAAAATTTTAAATTCAATAGAGGAACTTACAGTGGCGGCCAAAGAATTACTTGGAAAAATACTAATAACCCATCAAACTGGTCCTGAAGGTAGAGAGGTAAAAAGACTATATGTAGAGGAGTCTTCAAACATAGATAAAGAGTTTTATTTATCGTGTCTAGTTGATAGAGCAAGTTCTAAAATTGCATTCATATCAAGCGATCAAGGAGGAATGGATATCGAAGAAGTTGCAAGCAGCTCACCTGAAAAAATTATAACCACAAAAGTAGATATGGGTAACGAAATTTCCAATTCAGAATGTGAAAAAATAATTAAAATTTTTAATTTAAAAGAGGACTTAAAAAAACAAGCAGTATTACTAATAAAATCAATATATAAAATGTTTATAAGCACGGATGCAAACATGGTTGAGGTAAATCCATTAATTTTGACAAAAGAAAAAAAAATTGTTTGTTTGGATGCAAAAGTTAATTTTGATTCAAATGCTTTATTCAGACATCCAGAAATTGTTGAATTAAGAGATTTAAATGAGGAAGATCCTACCGAAATAGAAGCTAGCAAGCATGATCTTGCGTATATTAAGCTAGATGGAAGTATCGGCTGTATGGTGAATGGAGCAGGATTAGCGATGGCGACGATGGATATAATTAAATTATATGGAAAAGAGCCAGCAAATTTTTTAGATGTAGGTGGTGGAGCATCTAAAGAAAAAGTATCTGCTGCATTAAAGATAATTCTATCAGATAAAAATGTTAAAGGTATTTTAATAAATATTTTTGGTGGAATTATGCGATGCGATGTTCTTGCTCAAGGAGTAGTTGATGCAGCTAAAGAAATGAATATTAATGTTCCTTTAGTTGTTAGATTAGCAGGTACAAATTTTAAAGAAGGCAAAGAGATACTTGATAATTCTAGATTAAAATTAATTTCTGCAGAAAATTTAGATGATGCGGCTAAAAAAATTGTTGAGGCAATAAAATAATATGCCAGTTTTAGTAAATAAGAATACCAAAGTAATTTGTCAGGGATTTACTGGCTCACACGGAACTTTCCATTCTGAGCAGGCCATAAAATATGGAACCAATCTTGTTGGTGGAGTTACACCAAATAAAGGTGGACAAAAACATTTAGACAGACCAGTTTTTAATAGTGTTTTAGAAGCAAAAAACGAGGTAGGTGCAGATGCAACTATGATTTATGTACCTGCTAAATTTGCATCAGCAGCAATAATTGAAGCTATTGATGCATCAATTGAACTTATTGTTTGTATTACGGAAGGAATTCCAATTCAGGATATGATTAAGGTCAGACAAAAATTAAGCGGATCAAGTAGCAGATTGATCGGACCTAATTGTCCAGGAATAATTACACCAGATGAATGTAAAATAGGAATTATGCCAGGGAATATCCATAAAAGAGGAAGTGTTGGAATTGTATCAAGGTCAGGCACATTAACATATGAGGCAGTGGCTCAAACTACTGAAAATGGACTTGGTCAATCAACCTGCATAGGAATTGGTGGAGATCCTATAAACGGTACAAATTTTATAGATTGTTTAGATTTATTTTTAAATGATGATGAAACAGAGTCTATTTTAATGATTGGTGAAATTGGAGGAACTGCTGAAGAAGAAGCTGCTGAATTTATAAAAAATCACAAAATCAAAAAGCCTATAGTTGGGTTTATTGCAGGAATTACTGCCCCTCCAGGCAGAAGAATGGGGCATGCTGGTGCTATAATTTCAGGTGGCAAAGGTGGAGCCAAAGATAAAATAAAAAAAATGGAAGAAAGCGGCATTACTGTTGCTAAATCACCATCAATTATTGGAAAAACTTTATTTAATAAACTGTCTAATTGAAAAATAATATTAGAGAGATATATTGAATTAAAAAGATGTCTTCATCAAAAAATCTTGATTTCGAAAAAACTTCATTTTTAAATAAGTCTAATAGTGCGTTCATAGAAGAGATGTATTTAAAATTTATTAATAAAGATGTAGATCTTCCAGAAAGTTGGACAAATTATTTTGAGGGGATTGGTGAAGAATTAAATGTAATTGCAAAAGAAATTAATGGTCCATCTTGGGGACCAACCAAAAAAAAGATAAATCTAGAAGAATTACAAAAGAAAATAGAAGATCAAGATAAAAGTTATGTTAAAAATACTAAACCAGATTCATCAGAAAAATTTAATTTTCAATTACTTGCTGACTCAAACAAAGATTCTATAAGTGCTGTAGCATTAATTAGAGCATATAGATTAAGAGGTCATTTATTAGCAGATCTTGATCCTTTAGAAATGAGAGAGTCAGAATATTTGGATGAACTTCACCCAGAATTCTATGGCTTTAAAAAAGAAAATTATGAAAAGAAAATTTTTCTAAATGGAGTGATCAATCGTAAATATGCAAATATAAGAGAGATACTTAAATTTATGAAGAGGACCTATTGTGGAAAAATAGGTTATGAGTTTATGCATATTTCAAATCCAGTAGAAAGAAAGTGGTTTAGAGACAGAATAGAGCAAGATAAGAATGCACTTCAGTTTACAAAAAACGGCAAGGAGGCAATTTTAAATAAATTAGTTCAGGCAGAGGGATTTGAAAAATTTTTAGCTACTAAATATGTTGGAACAAAAAGGTTTGGTTTAGATGGTGGAGAAAGTTTAATTCCTGCCCTTGAACAAATAATAAAAATTGGCGGGCAAAACAATATAAAAGAAGTTAAGATAGGCATGTCTCATAGAGGTAGACTGAATGTTTTGGCAAATGTTTTACAAAAATCTTATAAAAGAATTTTTAATGAATTTGCTGGTGAGTTTAGTTCTGATACCAAAGATAGTGCTGGAGATGTTAAATATCATCTTGGAGCATCATCAGATAGAGAGTTTGACGGAAATTCAGTTCATGTAAGTTTAACAGATAACCCTTCTCATTTGGAGGCTGTCAATCCAGTGGTTTTAGGACAAACAAGAGCTAAACAATTTTTTCATAAAGACAAAGAGAGAAATAAAGTAATACCTATTCTCATTCATGGAGATGCAGCTTTTGCAGGTCAAGGCGTTGTAGCTGAATGTTTTGCTATGTCCGGATTACCAGGTCATAACACTGGCGGAACAATCCATATTATTGTTAATAATCAAATAGGATTTACTACTAGTCCGAGATTTGCTAGGTCCTCGCCTTATCCATCAGATGTTGCAAAAATGGTAGAGGCACCGATACTTCATGTTAATGGAGATGATCCAGAAGCTGTTGTTTATGCGACCAGAATAGCTGCAGAATTTCGATTAAAGTTTAACAGAGACGTAGTGGTGGACTTAATTTGTTACAGAAGGTTTGGACATAATGAAGGAGACGAGCCTTCATTTACCCAACCTTTAATGTATAAAAAAATAAGATCGCATCCTAGTGTTTATAAAATTTATGGAAGTAAACTTGTAAATGAAAACTCAATTACACAAGAATTGTTAGACCAAAACGTCAAATCATTCAAGAATTTGCTTGATGAACAATATAAAAGTGCAAAAGATTATAAACCTAAAATAGAATGGTTTGAGGGAACATGGTCAAGATATAAGCCTGAAAAAGGTAAAGATAAGAGGGGTATAACTGGTTATGACGAAAATAAACTAAAAATAATTTCAAATAAAATTAATGTCATTCCTAAGGAAAAGAATATTCACAAAACTATCTCTAAAATATTCAATCTCAGAAAAGAAAGGATTGAAAAAGGTGCTGGAATTGATTGGTCTTCTGCGGAGGCTCTTGCGTTTGGATCTTTGCTTGAGGAAGGATATCCAGTCAGACTTGTAGGCCAAGATTCTGGTAGAGGGACATTTAGTCAACGACATTCTGTTTTAAGAAATCAAATAGATAATACTAGGTATGTTCCTCTTAATAATATTTCTAAAAATCAAAAGCAATTTGAAGTAGTGGATAGTTTTTTATCAGAACTTGCGGTTTTAGGTTTTGAATATGGTTACAGTCTTGTAGAACCAAATACTCTAACTCTTTGGGAGGCTCAATTCGGTGATTTTGCAAACGGTGCTCAAGTAGTAATTGATCAATTTATTGCATCAGGAGAGAGAAAATGGAATAGAGCATCTGGGATAGTTATGTTATTACCTCATGGGTATGAAGGACAGGGACCAGAGCATTCATCAGCAAGGTTGGAAAGATTTTTACAATTATGTTCAAATGATAATTTGCAAGTTATGAATTGCACAACTCCAGCAAACTATTTTCATGCCTTAAGAAGACAAATGCATAGAGATTTTAGAAAACCTTTAATAATTATGACACCTAAATCTTTATTAAGACATAAACATTGTATTTCGGATTTAGATGATTTTAATAAAAAAAATTCTTTTCATAGAGTTTTATGGGATCATGCTATAGATCCAAAAACTAAAGGGTTTATAAAATTAAAGAAATCCAAAAAAATCAAAAAAGTGATTATTTGCTCTGGAAAAATTTATTTTGATTTACTTGATGCTAGAGAAAAATTTAAAAAAGATGATATTGTATTTTATAGAGTTGAGCAACTTTATCCCTTTCCAGTCAAAGCTCTTGCAAAGGAACTAAAACCCTATGCCAAGAATGCTAATTTTTACTGGTGTCAGGAGGAACCAAAAAATATGGGGGCTTGGTTTTCAGTTAGAGACTATATCCAATGGACATTAGATAATATAAAAGCTAATAATAATTATGTTTCTTATATTGGAAGAAGTCCTGATGCATCACCCGCTACAGGATATGCTAAAAGACATATTATGCAACAACAAGAAATTATTAAAAAAGTTTTTGATTAACAAGACATGAGTGAAAAAATTATAGTTCCAGTTTTAGGTGAGAGTATAACTGAGGCAACAGTTTCAAAATGGTTAAAAAATGAAGGTGATGAAGTTAAAACTGATGAGCCAATTGTTGAGCTAGAAACTGATAAAGTAAATTTAGAGGTTCCATCACCTATATCGGGTAAATTAACAGAAATTATTTCAAAAAATGGATCTGTTGTAGAAGTTGGAGCACATTTAGGATCAATAGAAGAAATTGGGATAACTCAAAAAAAGAGTCAAAAAATTGAGAAAATTAAGCCAACTGTAAAGAGAGAAAATATTGAAAATTCAGAACCCCAGCAAAATGAGCCTCAACTTTTAGAAACTGAGTTAGCTGATAAATTAGACAAACAAGAGCAACCACTTGTTTTAACGAAAGAAGTAAAGACTAAACCAATTATAAAAGAAAAACCAAATGATCAAGTTTTGTCTCCTGCAGTAAGGAAAATTGTTGCTGAGAACAAAATTAACTTAGAAAATATAAAAGGGTCTGGAAAAGATGGAAGATTATTAAAGGGAGACTTAATTAGTTTAATGAGCAAGAGTCCATCACCATCAGAAAGAAAAATAAAATATGGTCAGGAAGAACGAATAAAAATGACTAGATTGAGACAAACTATTGCAAAAAGATTAAAACAAGCTCAAGAGAATGCTGCGTTATTAACTACTTTTAATGAAGTAGATATGACTAACATAATTGAGATGAGAAAAAATAATCAAGATGATTTTCAAAATCGATTTGGAATAAAGCTAGGAATGATGTCTTTTTTTGTGAAAGCCTCTATCGTAGCATTAAAAAACTTTCCAGCTGTAAATGCCGAAATTGAGGGTGATGAGATAATTTACAAAAATTATTACAATATAAGTTTTGCAGTTGGCACAGATAAAGGTCTTGTTGTTCCTGTTTTAAAAGATGCTGACGTTATGTCATTTGCAGAAATTGAAAAAAATATTAAAGAAATCTCGGATAAAGCAAAAAGTGGAAAACTTACTATTGAAGATCTTCAGGGTGGAACTTTTACAATTAGTAATGGAGGGGTCTATGGTTCTATGTTGTCAACACCTATATTAAATTTACCACAGTCAGGTGTTTTAGGTATGCACAATATAGTTGAGAGACCTGTTGTAATAGAGGGTGAAATTATGGTTAGACCAATTATGTATTTAGCCTTGTCTTATGATCATAGAATTATTGATGGTAAAGAGTCTGTTTCTTTTTTAAAAATGATAAAAGAAAATTTAGAGGATCCAAGAAGGTTATTTTTAGATATTTAAATGCCAGATAAATTTCAAGCAGTAGTAATTGGAGGAGGCCCTGGAGGTTACGTATGTGCAATTAGACTTGCACAATTAGGTCTAAAAACTGCATGTATAGAGTCAAGAGGATCTCTTGGTGGTACTTGTTTGAATGTTGGATGTATTCCATCGAAAAGCTTGTTAAACTTATCAGAAGAATTTCATAAAGTAAAAAATTTATCTAATAAAGGTATTGAAGTAGGCGAGGTTAAACTCAATTTAGATAAAATGATGAAAAGTAAAGAAAAGGCGGTAACAGTTTTGACAAAAGGTGTTGAGTTTTTGTTAAAAAAAAACAAAGTGACTTATTACAAGGGTGTTGGAAGTTTTAAATCTAAAAATGAAATTTCTATAATAGACACAGATAATAATGAGACTTTGATATTTTCTGAAAAAGTAATAATTGCGACTGGTTCAGTTCCAGTAGCTTTACCAGGAATTAGTTTTGATGAAAAAATAATAGTCTCATCAACAGGTGTATTAAAATTAGATAAAGTTCCAAAAAAGTTAATGGTTGTTGGGGGTGGCTATATCGGTCTGGAAATGGGATCTGTTTGGTCTAGGCTTGGATCTGAAGTTCACGTCGTTGAATTTTTAGATCACATCACCCCTGGAATGGATAAAGAAATCTCTGATGAATTTATGAAAATTTTAAAGAAGCAGGGAATAAAATTTCATATGCAACATAAGGTCGAAAAAATTACAAAAAAAAATTCTAGTGCGATTGTTTTGACAATAGATAAAGATGGTAACAGAAAAGATTTTGATTGTGATGTTGTTCTAGTTTCAGTAGGAAGAAAACCTAATACCGAGGGACTTAATTTAGAAAAGATTGGTTTAAATTTAGATGATAAGAATAGAATCCAAACTGATAAAAATTTTAAAACAAATTTAGAAAATATTTATGCTATAGGCGATGTTATCACAGGACCAATGCTTGCGCATAAGGCTGAAGATGAGGGTATTGCCGTTGCAGAAAATATTGCAGGACAATCAGGACATGTTAATTATGATACTATACCGGGTGTAATTTATACAACACCTGAAGTTGCATCAATTGGCAAAACCGAGGAACAATTGAAAGAGTCTAATATTAAATATAAAATTGGAAAATTTTCATTTATGGCAAATTCAAGAGCAAAAGCAATAGATGATACTGAAGGTTTTGTTAAAATTTTAGCAGATGAAAAAACAGATAAAGTTTTAGGAGCTCATTTAATTGGCCCTCATGCTGGTGAGTTAATTGCTGAAATTGGAGTTGCAATGGAATTTGGAGCTAGCTCAGAAGATATAGCAAGAACGTGTCATGCTCACCCCACATTTTCGGAAGCAGTTAAAGAAGCGGCTTTATCTGTTGATAAAAGAGCAATACACTCTTAAAAAAAATTCATATTATCTAAAAATGAAATTCCCGATTCTGTTGCCGAATGTGTTTAACCACCCGTTTACTTATGAGAGTGATATCAAATTAAAAGCTGGGGATTTTGTTGAAGTTCCTTTTGGCAAAACTAAAGTAACAGGTGTTGTATGGGATGAATTTGAAAAAAATAATTCAAAAAAATTTAAAATAAAAAAAGTTATAAATAAATTAGATATTCCAAGTTTAAAAAAGAACACATTAGATTTTTTAAATTGGTTTTCAGAATACAACATTGTTCCAAAAGGTATGGCTCTAAAGCTTCTATTAACAGGTGGTAAGGAGCTCAAAGGTATTGATCAAAAATTTTATGATAGTTTAACATTTAATTGTTATGACAATCTTATTGAATTAACAAATGATCAAAAAAGATCTCTGGAGCAAATAAATAGTTCTAATAAGAGATTCAATGTACATGTTTTGCAGGGCACAACCGGATCTGGTAAAACATTTGTATATTTTGAGGCTTTAAAAAATGTTTTGGTAAAGGGTTTTCAAGGTTTAATTCTTTTACCAGAAATTGGTTTGACCACTCAATTTGAAAAAAAATTCATAGAATTTTTTAATTTTAAACCTGCAATTTGGCATTCTGGTATTACAAAAAAAAATAAAAAAATTATATGGGAAGGTATCATTAGAGGAAAAATAAGTGTTGTAATTGGTGCGAGATCATCTCTATTCCTGCCATTTAAAAATCTAGGATTAATTATTGTTGATGAAGAGCATGACCAATCATATAAACAAGATGAAGGAGTAATATATAATGCCAGAGACATGGCTATCTCTAGGGCATTATTTGAAAAAGTTCCAATCAATTTAATAACATCTGTTCCCTCTTTGGAAACATATGTAAATATAAAAAAAAAGAAGTACAAGTCTTCAAGACTTGAGCAGAGGTATCTAAATGCTTCTTTGCCAAATTTTGAAATTATAAACTTAAATCGTGTTAAAATGCAGAAGCAATCTTGGCTATCAAAAGAGATAATCCAGAAAGTTAATTTTCACTTAGGAAAGAAAGATCAAGTTTTATTTTTTTTGAACAGAAGAGGTTTTTCACCAAATGCTTTATGTAAAAAATGTTTAAGTAGTTTCTCATGTCCAAAATGTTCAATAAATTTAGTTTACCATAAGATTAAAAATAACTTATTGTGTCATTATTGTGGTTTTAAAACCTCTTTAACTAGAAACTGTTCTCAAGATGGAAATTGTGATTTTATATTTAGTGGACCAGGGGTAGAAAGAATTTCAGAGGAAGTCAAAAAAAACTTTCCACATAAAAAAATTGAAATTTTTTCAAGTGACACCATGAATAAAAAAAACTCAAAGGAAAAACTAGAAAAAATTATAAATAATGAAATTGAAATACTGATTGGAACACAATTAATTTCTAAAGGATTTCATTTTCCACATCTTAATTGTATAGTTGTTGTTGATATTGATTTATCATCCTATGGCCACGATTTAAGAGGAGCAGAAAAAAACTTACAACTATATCACCAATTATCTGGAAGAGCGGGACGTACAGGACAACCCTCAAACGTTTATTTTCAGACTTATAGTCATAATTCAACAATGATTAATGACATCACCAATAAAAATCCAAATATTTTTTTAGAAAAAGAGGTAGAAATAAGAAAAAAGAATAGTTTACCTCCATTTCAAAGATTTATCTCTCTAATCTTAACAGGAGAAAATGAGAGTAAATTGGAAAAAGAAGCTACTAAATTCAAATTATTTTTGGAAAATAAAATAATTGGTAAAGTTTTAGGTCCTGTAAATGCACCAATATTTAGGTTAAGAGGTAAGTACAGAATTAGATTGTTAATTAGAGGACCTAAGGATTTAAGATTACAGAAAACTTTATCTACTTTAATAACAAAATATAAATTTTTACCAGGAATAAAACTTTCAGTTGATGTTGACCCAATAAGCTTCAATTAACGCCTAAAAAAAACATTTTTTTGTCAACGTGTTACTTGAAGAGTATTATCGCATATGTTAATTAAATCCTGATTTTTTAAATTAATCATGTACATTAAAAGGTAATAAATTGAGTAAAAATAAAGGTTTTTCCAGCACATCAGCTAACAGATATTCTCTAGCTTTGTACGAATTAGCAGAGGAGGCAAATGTGCTTTCTAAAATAGAGATAAATGTATTATCAATAATTAATTTAATTGAAAAAAGTAAAGATTTTAAAAACTTAATCAAAGATCCTACAGTAAGTCAGAATGATTTAAGCAATGCAATTGATAAAATTTTTGATTATTTGAAAATTGAAAATTTACTAAAAAATTTCATAAATTTTTTAGTAATAAAAAGGCGATTTTTCTTTGTGCAGCAAATATTGAATAATTTTATTGAGATTTGCTCAGAAAAAAGAGGTGAGTTAAAGACAGAGATAAAATCAGCAAAAAATCTATCAAAAGATGAAATTAATAAGATCAAAGATGAATTATCAAAACATTTCACTTCAAAAATAAAACTTAATTATAAATATGATGAAAGTTTAATTGGAGGACTGATAGTGCAAGTGGGCAGCATGATGATTGATACTTCTATTAAAAATAAATTACAGCAAATAGAAAATAAAATGATGAAGGTATAATATGGAAATAAATCCCTCAGAAGTAACAAAAATATTAAAAGAACAAATTAAAAACTTTGGAGAAAAAGCTGAGGTATCTGAAGTAGGCCAAGTTTTGTCAGTCGGAGATGGTATAGCTAGAATTTATGGACTTGACAATGTTCAAGCAGGAGAAATGGTTGAGTTTACTGATGGTTCAAAAGGTATGGCTCTTAATTTAGAGAGCGAAAATGTTGGAGTTGTTATTTTTGGTGATGATAGAAATATTAAAGAAGGAGATATAGTAAAGAGAACAGGAAGCATCGTTGATACTCCAGTCGGAAAAGAATTACTGGGTCGTGTAGTAGATGGTTTAGGTAACCCTATTGATGGAAAAGGTGCTTTAGATAAAGGTGTTAAAAAAAGCAGGGTAGAGGTAAAAGCACCAGGCATAATACCTCGTCAATCTGTTAGCGAACCGATGCAAACAGGTTTAAAATCTATTGATAGTTTAGTGCCAATAGGAAGAGGACAAAGAGAATTAATTATTGGAGATAGACAAACAGGTAAAACAGCAGTTGCTGTTGATGCAATCATCAATCAAAAAAAAATTAATGAGTCAGGGGATGAGAAACAAAAGTTATATTGTATTTATGTAGCTGTTGGTCAAAAAAGATCAACTGTAAGACAAATTCAAAAAACTTTAGAAGAGGCTGGAGCAATGGAGTATACTACTATTGTTGCTGCCACGGCATCAGACTCAGCTCCTCTGCAATTTTTAGCACCGTACACTGGTTGTGCTATGGGAGAGTATTTCAGAGACAATGGAATGCATGCACTAATTATTTATGATGATCTTTCAAAGCAAGCTGTTGCTTATAGACAAATGTCTTTGATTTTAAGAAGACCGCCAGGAAGGGAGGCATATCCTGGGGATGTATTTTACCTTCATAGCAGATTACTTGAAAGAGCAGCAAAACTAAGTGATGAACACGGCGGCGGTTCTTTAACAGCATTGCCAATTATAGAAACACAAGGTGGAGACGTTTCTGCCTACATACCCACAAATGTGATTTCAATTACAGATGGACAAATCTTTCTAGAAACTGAACTTTTTAATCAAGGTATAAGACCAGCTATAAACGTAGGGCTTTCAGTTTCAAGAGTTGGATCTGCAGCACAAACAAAGGCTATGAAAAAAGTTTCTGGTTCAATGAAATTAGAATTGGCACAATACAGAGAAATGGCAGCTTTTGCGCAATTTGGTTCTGACTTAGATGCATCAACTCAACAATTACTTAATAGAGGATCAAAGCTTACAGAGTTACTTAAACAAAAACAATATTCTCCAATGACTGTGGCTGAGCAAGTAATTTCAGTTTTTTGTGGTGTTAAAGGTTATCTTGATGACATAGAGCTAAAAGAAATTGCAAATTTTGAAAATAAAATAATTGAAAAATGTAAATCTGAAAAGCCAGAAATCATAGAGTCTATTTTAAGTTCAGGTAAGCTTGAGGAAGACTCTGAACAAAAATTAGTAGAAGTAATAAAACAGCTAAAACAAACATTTAATTCATAAAATACTTATGGCTAGTTTAGATGATTTAAAAAAAAGAATTGCAAGTGTCAAGTCTACACAAAAAATTACTAAAGCTATGAAGATGGTTGCTGCAGCTAAACTTAAAAGGGCTCAAGACAGCGCAGAAAAAGGAAGACCATACTCAGAAAAAATGAATAATATAATCTTAAATTTGTCGGAGGGAATTTCTGATAAAGAAAATGCACCTAAGCTTTTATCTGGAACAGGAAAAAATCAAATTCATTTGTGTGTTGTAATGACTTCAGATAGAGGTTTATGTGGTGGCTTTAATTCTAATATTATTAAAAAAGCCAAAAGTTATTTCTCTAGATTATCTAGTGAGGGTAAAGAATTAAAGATAATAACTGTAGGCTCTAAAGGCAATGATCAATTAAAAAGAGTTTTTGGTGATAAAATAATTGAAAATATCTCATTTAAAAATTCAAAAAATGCCAATTTTTTTGATGCCGAAAAAGTAAGCAAAATAATTATTGAGAAGTTTCAAAAAGAAGAATTTGATATTTGCACGATTTTTTTTAATCAATTTAAAAATGTTATTACACAAATACCTCAAGCTCAACAAATCATACCATTAAAAACAGATATTGATGACAAGGAAAAATTAGAGGATAATTATGAATTTGAACCTGATGAGGATGAGATTTTAACCAATTTATTACCCAAAAATATATCAACACAAATATTTAAAGCGATGTTAGAGAATTCAGCTAGCGAACAAGGTGCAAGAATGAGTGCTATGGATAATGCAACTAGAAACGCAGGTGAAATGGTTGATAAACTTACTATTGAGTATAATAGAAGTCGTCAGGCAGCAATTACAAAAGAACTAATAGAAATTATATCAGGAGCAGAAAGTTTATAATTATGAGCAAAGGAATAATTACACAAGTTATAGGTGCAGTAGTTGATGTTAAATTTGAAGGAGAACTTCCAGAAATTTTAACAGCATTAGAATGTAAAAATGGAAATAATCGTCTAGTTTTAGAGGTCGCTCAACATTTAGGAGAGTCAACCGCAAGAACTATTGCAATGGACGCTACAGAAGGGTTGAAAAGAGGTGACGAAGTAATTAACACAAAAGCTCCAATTAAAGTTCCAGTTGGTCCAGAAACTTTAGGAAGAATTATCAATGTAGTTGGCGAACCAATAGATGAAAGAGGAGACGTTAAAACAAAAGAAAATTGGCCAATCCATAGATCGGCACCAGAATTTAATGATCAATCAACTGAAACTGAAATTCTTGTTACTGGTATTAAAGTTATAGACTTGTTAGCTCCTTATGCAAAAGGTGGAAAAATTGGATTATTTGGAGGAGCAGGTGTTGGAAAAACTGTTTTAATTATGGAATTAATTAACAATGTTGCTAAGGCTCATGGAGGTTTTTCTGTTTTTGCTGGAGTGGGTGAAAGAACAAGAGAGGGAAATGATCTATATCATGAAATGATAGAGTCTGGAGTTATTAAAAAAGAAGGAGCAGGATCTAAAGCTGCCTTGGTATATGGTCAAATGAATGAACCTCCAGGAGCAAGAGCAAGAGTTGCTTTAACAGGTTTGACGGTTGCTGAATATTTCAGGGATCAAGAAGGACAAGATGTTTTATTTTTCGTTGATAATATATTTAGATTTACACAAGCGGGTTCAGAGGTGTCAGCTCTATTAGGAAGAATTCCTTCTGCTGTTGGATATCAACCAACTTTAGCAACGGATATGGGTAACTTACAAGAAAGAATTACAACCACTAACAAAGGGTCTATTACATCAGTACAAGCAATTTATGTTCCTGCTGATGATTTAACTGATCCAGCACCTGCTACATCATTTGCTCACTTAGATGCAACAACAGTACTTTCAAGACAAATTGCTGAAATTGGAATATATCCTGCAGTAGATCCTCTTGACTCTACTTCAAGAATTCTTGATCCTAGGATAGTTGGAGATGAACATTATAGGGTTGCGAGAGAAGTTCAAAAAATACTCCAAACTTATAAATCTTTGCAAGATATAATAGCCATTTTGGGTATGGACGAGCTATCTGAGGAAGATAAATTGATAGTTGCCAGAGCAAGAAAGATTCAGAGATTTTTATCACAACCCTTCTTTGTTGCTGAGGTATTTACAGGATCCCCAGGTAAACTAGTTGAACTTGAGTCTACAATAAAAGGTTTTGATGCAATCTGTAAAGGTGAGTATGATCATCTACCAGAGGCTGCGTTTTATATGGTCGGTACAATTGAAGAGGCTATAGAAAAAGCTGAAAAAATGAAAAAAGATGCCGCTTAATGAGCGAAGAATTTAAACTTGAAGTAGTCAACCCAGAAAAATCTTTTCTTTCAAAAGATGATGTCACTGAAGTGGTAGTCCCAGCATTTGAGGGAGAGATGGGAATACTTAAGGATCATATATCTATAATTTCTTTTTTAAAACCTGGCATAATTAAAATTTATTCAAAATTAGGTGAAGAAAAATATTATGTTGAAGATGGAATAATTGAATTCAAAAATAACAATCTATCAATTCTTACCAGCACTATTTTCAACATTAAAGATATAGAAAAAAACAAAATAGATGAAATGTTGAGAGTTGCCGAAGAAGAGACAGCTAAGGATAACATAAGTGATCAAGCAAAATACTTAATTGATCAGAAAATTGAAGTTTTAAGAACTATTAATTAATAATCTTTTCTAATTTTTTTTGAAGTATCTTGTAAACATTAAGTTTGAAATTTACAACTATCTCTGTAATAGAATTTAGTTCTATCCATTTCCATTCAAAAAATTCTGGTTTGCTTGTGTTAATATTTATTTCATTATCACTACCAAGGTATCTCATTAAAAACCATTTTTGTTTTTGCCCTTTAAATTTACCTTTCCAAATTTTACCTAGAAGGTGGTTAGGTAGTTCATAAGTGGTTATTTCATCTATTTCAGTTATTAACTCGACGTTTTTAATACTAGTTTCTTCTTCTAGTTCTCTGTAGGCAGCAGATAAAAAATCTTCACCTTCATCAACACCTCCTTGTGGCATTTGCCAAAAACCTTTTGGGTTGTCGATTCTTTTTGCTACAAAAATTTTATTTTCTTTGTTTAAGACAATTATCCCAACACCTACTCTATAAGGTAGATTTTTATATTTTTCCTGAATTTCAACCATTAAGTAATTTAATCGCGTAATTCAATTGATTGTCGGTTTCAGTTTTAATTTTAAAATTATCACTTGTCTCATCGATTTCAATGTCAGGTGAAACACCTACTTCAGAAATAGATTTGCCTGAAGGCAAATAATACTTAGCTACAGTTAATCTTATAGCCCCTTTATTTTTTAGAGGAATAATAGATTGAACAGATCCTTTTCCATAACTATTTTCACCAATCAAAATTGCTCTTTTATGATCTTTTAAAGCTCCAGCCACAATTTCAGACGCAGAAGCAGAGCCATAATTTATTAAAACAAGAATAGTTTTTCCTTTAGTAAGATCTCCTTTTTTTGCAAACCATTTTCGATTTTCTGATTGTTGTCTGCTTTTTGTAGAGACAATCTCACCATTATCCAAAAAGAAATCAGAAATTTTTATAGCTTGTGATAATAGTCCACCTGGATTATTTCTTAAGTCTAAAATGTAAGACTTTAAATTTTTATTTTTTTCAAATTCATTGATTTCTTTTTTTATTTGTCTGGCGCTATTTTCATTAAAGGAAGTTAATCGTATATACCCAATATTTTTTTCTAGCAATTCTGCTTTGACCGATTTGATTTGAATTATTTCTCTTGTGACATTAAAAGTTAAAGCTTTTTTCTCTCCTCGCCTTCTTATTGTTAATTCAATAGCAGAACCTACGGGCCCTCTCATTAACTCGACTGCTTCACTCAAAGATTTACCTTGTACTTGGTTGTCATTAATTTTAACGATATAATCTCCAGCTTTTATTCCTGCTTTGGATGCAGGTGTATCATCTATTGGAGAAATAACTTTTACAACTCCTGACTCCATTGTAACTTCAATACCAAGCCCTCCAAATTCTCCACTTGTCTCAGTTTGCATTTCGTTAAAAATTTCTGGAGACATGTAGCCTGAATATGGATCTAAAGATTGAAGTAAACCGTTGATAGCAGAGTCCATACTGTCAGATTGATTAATTTCATCAACGTATTCCTTATTTATTTTTTCTAAAACCTCACCAAAAACATCTATTTTTTCGTATATTTCGTTTTCAGAAGAAATTACTTTTTGACTAAATAAAAATAAAATTAAAATAAAAGTTAAAAAATTTATTATTGTTTTTTTTTTCATATAATTAATTTTTCTTTGGGTATTAACTCAGACCACATCTTTTCAAGCTCATAAAAACCTCTTTTTTCAGGGTGAAAAATATGTACTATAAGATCAATACCATCTACCAATTTCCATTCATTACTATCTTTACCTTCAATTTTAGAGTCTTTTATTCCACTTTCTTTAAGTTTTTTTAAAACTTGCTCAGACAATGCCTGAATATGTCTAGATGAAGTTCCACTAGCTATAATCATATAATCAGCCATAGAACTTTTATCTTTTAAGTCTATACTTACAATGTCTTGAGCTTTATTTATGTCGAGAGTTTCAATGATAATTTTTTTTAAGCTTAAGATTTTATCCATTAATTACATCTACCTTATCAAATTTTCCTTAATTGAGAAGATGAAATATTAACTTTATTAAATTCAATGAACTTTAAACTTTTTCCATTTAATCTTTTATATGAGACTGAATTTAATGATTTTTTTTTATAGCCATGACGATCAAAAACAATAATTTTACATTTTTTTGAAATAGCTTCCCACTTATACCACTTGTGAAAATTAATAAGATTATCTGCCCCCATTAGAAAATAAATTTCGGCTTTGGTAGTTCTTTTTAGAAAGTTTATTAAGTCAATAGTTTTATTAGATCTTATCATCTTTTCATAAAATTTTATTTTTATAAAATTATTTAATTTTATGATCTTTTTACAACTTTGGATTCTTTCAGAAATGTTTGTATTATTTTTCTTCTTTAAAGGATTTTTTAAAGTAATTGCCCAAATTATTTTTTTTAATTTGTATTCTTTTACAGCTTTTTTTGATATTGCTAAATGACCAACATGAGCAGGATCAAACGACCCACCAAGAACACCAATTTTATTTTTAAATCTCAAATTATTTCCTTATTCTCCCATTACTTGATATTTGATATTTATAAGACACTAGTTGATTAAGTCCAACAGGGCCTCTTGGAGGAAGCTTATTAGTTGAAATACCAACTTCGCCACCAAAACCAAATTCTCCACCATCTGCAAATTGAGTCGATGTATTATGCATGGCAATTGAGCTTTTAACTTCATTTAAAAATTTTTTTGCTGATTTCTTATTGATGGTGATAATCGAGTCAGTGTGCATTGTCCCATATCTATTAATATGATTGATTGCATCATTTATATCTCTGACACATTTTACAGAAACTGTAGCTGACAAATATTCTTTTGACCAATCTTTATCAGTAGCTCTAATAATTTTCCCTTTATAATTTTTTTTGATTCTGTTGTCTCCAATAATTTTGCATCCATGATCTTCTAAGTGTTTTAAAATAATGTTACATGATTTTTTTAAGATTTTTTGATGAACCAAAATCGTTTCTGTAGCCCCACAAATTGCTGTATTTCTTAATTTTGCATTAAAAATAATCTTTTTTGCTGTATTTAAGTTTGCGTTCTTATCAACATAAGTATGACATACTCCTTCCAAATGACCAATCACTGGTAAGTTAGATAACTTCTGAACTTTTTTTACTAAATTTTTTCCTCCTCTTGGAATAACTACATCAATATATTTATCCATTTTACTTAATAGATAATCGACAATATTTCTATTAGTTGAATCAATAAATTGAACAAAATTTTCGTTAATATTATTTTTTTTTAATGAGTCTCTAAAAAGCTTTGACAAAATTTTATTTGAAAAAAAAGCCTCTGATCCACCTCTTAAAATTACTGGGTTTCCAGATTTAAAGCATAATGATGCGACGTCCGAGGTAACATTTGGCCTACTCTCATAAATAACAGCAATTATTCCTATAGGAATTGAGATCTTAGAAATATTTAACCCGTTTGGTCTATTCCATTTCTCCAAAACTCTATTTGTTGGGTCTTTAAGTTTTATTACAGATTTTATTGAACTAATAATATTATCTATTTTTTTTTCATTTAAAATAAGACGTTCAATTAAATTTTTTTTGACTCCCTTACTTATCGATCTATTAACGTCCTTCTTATTGGCACTAAGGATTAATTTTTGATTTTTTTTAATAAGTGAACAGTAATCTATTAATACTTTATTTTTCTTTTTAGTATCCACCCGTTGTGCCAAGGCGCTTTTTGATTTTTTCCCAATATTGGTTAAAATTTTTTTTATCATATTTTTACCATATCGTCTTTATGGACCACTTCAGATTTTGAAATGTAGCCAAGAATCTTTTTTATCTCATTAGAGTGGCATCCTAAAATTTTATTTATCTCATTTGATGAGAATGAACTCAAGCCTCTAGCAAATTCCTTACGTTTATTATCTAAAATTTTTATATGATCACCTTTTTTAAAATCACCATTAACCTTCTTGATACCAGCTGCCAATAGACTTTTTCCATTTATTAATGCTTTCTTGGCACCATCATCAATAATTAACTCTCCTTTTGGTGAAACGGAGCTAATAATCCATTTTTTTCTAGCATCTAATTTCGGAACTTTAGAGATGAACCATGTTGAACTTTTTTTCTTTTCTATTTGATTAATTGGATTTAAATATAATCCATTAGCTATTACCATATTACAACCAGCTAAATTACATATTCTTGCAGCTTCGATTTTAGTATCCATACCTCCACTTCCAAATTCTGTTCTTCCTTTAATATCAACATTTTTTAAATCCTTATTGATGTTAGAAATATTTCTAATTAACTTCGCATCTCTAAAATTTTTAGGATTTTTTGTATAAAGACCGTCTACATCCGATAATAAAATTAACGTATCTGCATTAGTAATTTGAGCCACTCGAGAGGCCAATCTATCATTATCCCCAAACTTTATTTCTGATGTAGCAATAGTGTCATTTTCATTTACGATAGGTATATAATCAAGTTGAAATAAATTTTCAAAAGTCCTTTTCGCATTTATCGATCTTCTTCGTTCTTCAGTATCCTCTAATGTAAGTAGAATTTGGGAAATATTTAATTTATATTTTGAAAAAGTTTCTGAAAATAAATTCATCAATTCTATTTGTCCTATAGAGGCTATTGCTTGACTTTTATCTAGTTTTAAACTTGATTTAGTATAATTCATTTTTTTACAACCAAGAGCAATAGCTCCAGAACTTACTATTACAACCTGTCGATTTTTAGATTTTAAATTTTTTATATCTTTGGCAAAACTCAGTAACCATTTTTTTCTTATTTTTTTGTCATTATCAACTATCAAAGAGGATCCAATTTTAACTACAATTATTTTTGAGTTTTTAAGAGACATATGAAATAAGTTTAGCCTTAATTTTAGATATAGAGTCTTTTTCTAATGTTGACAAAGTTAAAACTTCACAATTTTTATCTTTTGAAAAATTTTTTACTGTTTTTTTAACAATATCTTTATCTAATAAATCTATTTTATTTAAAACAATCAATTCCTTTTTTTTAATAAGATCTTTACTATAATTTCGGAGTTCTTTTTTGACTTGATTGTAAGATTTTTTTAAATCATCATTTGTAATATCTATCAAATGCAAAAGAGATTTACATCTCTCGATATGTTTTAAAAATTTCGTACCAAGGCCAGTTCCCTCATGTGCTCCTTCTATTAAACCAGGTATGTCTGCTAGGGTAACTTCTTTATCATCATAACTTGCAACACCAAGATTTGGATTTAAAGTAGTAAATTGATAATTAGCAATCTTTGGATTTGCATTTGTTATAGCTGCCAACAAACTTGATTTTCCTGCATTTGGTAATCCGATAATGCCTATGTCAGCAATAGTTTTTAATTGAAGCCAAATTGTAAACTCTTCACCGACCATACCTTTAGTATATTTTCGTGGCGCTCTATTTGTTGAACTTTTAAATCTTGTGTTACCCAAACCTCCTTTTCCTCCAGAGGCAACAATGAACTTCTCTCCAATTTTGGTAAAATCATACAAAAGTGTTTTATTATCCTCTTCGAAGACTTGTGTTCCGAGAGGAACTTTGAGAGTTAAATCTTCCCCACCTTTTCCAGTACGATTTTGACCTGAACCATTTTCACCTCTTTCAGCTTTGTGATGTTGCTGATATCTAAAGTCAATTAATGTATTTAAATTTTGCTCAGCTTTTAAAATAACTGAACCTCCTTTTCCACCGTCACCGCCGTCTGGTCCACCAAATTCAATAAATTTTTCTCTTCTGAAACTAGGAGAACCATCTCCACCATTCCCCGCTTTTATATAAATTTTTACTTGATCTAAGAATTTCATAATACAACGTTATTTTAAGTTGTACTATTAATTGGGTTTTACAGAAACAAAAGTTTTATCTGATTTAGTTTTTTTAAAAACAACTTTACCCTTAATAACAGAAAAAATTGAATGGTCTTTACCCATACCAACGTTTTCACCGGGAAAAATTTTTGTTCCTCTTTGTCTTACGATTATGTTTCCTGGCACCACGGTTTCTCCACCATATTTTTTCACACCAAGTCTTCGTCCAGCACTGTCACGCCCGTTTCTTGATGATCCACCTGCTTTTTTTGTTGCCATAACTTTACCTTACTTTTTGTTTTCTTTTGTATCCTTTGCTGCTGTTTTAGTTACTTTAGAAACTTCTTTAGCTTCAGATAAAACCTTACCATCTTTTGAAAAAATCTTATTTATTCTGATCATAGAATATTTTTGTCTATGGCCATTCTTTCTTCTTGAATTTTGTCTTCGTCTTTTTTTAAAAATTAAAATAGTTCTATTTTTGCTATTTTTTATTAGGTTTGCTTCAACTTTTGCGCCTTGCACCGTAGGAGATCCGATTTCTATCTCTTTTTCATTTCCGTAAGCTAAAATTTCTTTAAATTCTATTTTAGTATCCGGTTTTGAATTTGGTAGCTTTTCGATTTTTAGGATTTCACCTGATACTACTTTATATTGTTTTCCACCAGTTTGTATTACTGCATAAGACATAAGGATCTCAATTTTTAATAATCGCAATATAATCTGAGCGAAACTTTAGTCAAGCTCAATAAATCAAAAATTATCCTTTAAATCTCTCAGTTTTGAAAAAGTCTTAATATCCTCAGCTTTTAAAAATATATTACACTCTAATTCATCATCTAATACAGAAGGAATAGTTGGTGAATTTAATTTATGATTATTCTTAATTTTTAAAACTTTTTTTTTTAGTTTTAAATTGTCTGGGTCATTGAATAAACAAAATTCAGAATTTTTTAGTGTATATTCATGACCACAATAGATCAGAGTATCCTTAGGTAATTTTTTAAATATTTTTAAAGAGTTAAACATCTGCTCATAAGTTCCCTCGAAGATTCTACCACAACCTAAAGAAAATAAAGTATCACCTGTAAAAATTAATTTTTCTTTAAAAAAATGGAAAGCAATATGACCTGATGTATGACCCGGCGTATGGTAAATTTTTGCTTCAAAGTTACCTTTTTGCCAGATTTGATTATTTTCTACAAGAATATTTATTCCTGGAATTCGATTCTTATCATCTTTAAATCCAATAACATCACAATTATATTTTTTTTTCAGTTCAAGATTACCACCGATATGATCGTGATGGTGATGGGTATTTAAAATATATTTAAGATCAATCTTATTGTTATCTATAAAATCAATTATTGGTTCAGACTCGCTTGGGTCAACTATACAAGCAGATTGACTATTTTCATCAATTATTGCGTAACTATAATTATCTTGAAGACATTTAATAATTTTTATTTTCATTTATTTTCAATCAAAAATATTCCAAGCTCTCCGAATAAATTTTTCAAAAAAATATTTGATTTACTTATATTCGAGATATTTTTATTTATTAAAGCTAAAGATTTAACAATTTTAAAATTAATAGTTTCTGAAAATCTTACAAAATCTTTAATAGTACACATATGAATATTTGGTGTGTTGTACCATTCATGAGGTAGTGAACTTGTAATTGGCATAGTTCCTTTAAAAAGTAAGTCTAACCTTACCTTCCAATTTCCAAAGTTCGGAATAGTCACAATGGCTTTTTTGCCAACTCTTAAAAGTTCCTTAATGACAATTTCTGGATTTATAAAAGCTTGCAGTGTCTGACCCAAAACAACATAGTCAAAAGAATTTTTCGGAAATTGCTTTAAATCAAGCTCTGCATTACCTTCAATAACTGTCAATCCTTTAGCTATACATATTTGAACTTTTTCTTTAGAAATTTCAATTCCTCTTATATTCACATTTTTGTTTTTTCTCAAAAATTCCATCAAAGTTCCATCATCACAACCAACATCTAATACAGTTGAGTTTTTTTCGATTATATTTGCAATAAAATTATATTCAGTTTTCATTATTACCTTCTATATAAGATTTATCTAAAAAATTTTTAAGTGCATTTAAAAAATCTGGAACTTCAAGCAAAAAGGAGTCATGCCCTTTATCAGACTCTATTTCAACAAAACCTACATTCGCACCAATTGCGTTCAAAGCAATAACTATATCTTTATTTTCTTGAGTTGGATAAAGCCAATCTGATGTAAAAGACATAATAAAAAATTTAGTTTTGGTTTTTTTGAAGGCGTTTGATAGATTGCCATTAAATTGTTTAACCAAATCAAAATAATCCATTGCTCTAGTTATATAAAGATAACTGTTAGCATCAAATCTATCTACAAATACTGAACCTTGATAGCGTAAATAACTTTCTATTTGAAAATCAGCATCAAATCCAAATTTAAGATCATCTCTTTCCTGGAGATTCCTACCAAATTTTTCTTGAAGTCCCTTTTTAGATAAATAGGTAATATGAGCAGCCATTCTTGCTACAGCTAACCCTTTATCTGGCAACGTGCTTTTAGAATTATATTTTCCATCCATCCAATTATGATCAGCAGTTATTGCTTGTCTACCCAGTTCATTGAATGCAATATTTTGGGCTGAATGGCTAGATGTACAAGCAATAGGGACAGCTGTTTTAGCTTTGTCTGGAAAATTACTCACAAATTGTAAGACTTGCATCCCTCCCATTGATCCACCAACTACAGAAAAAAGCTTTTTGATATTAAAAAAATCTAATAAATTTACTTGGGCGTTTACCATATCATTGATCGTAATAACTGGAAAATCTGTTCCATATATTTTTTTTGTTTCAGGATTTTCGTGACTTGGACCAAAAGACCCCATGCAACCACCAATCACATTAGCACAAATTACAAAATATTTATCTGTGTCGATAGATTTTTTTGGGCCTACCGCATAAGACCACCATCCATCTTTTTTAGTTATTGGATTTACACCTGTTACAAATTGATCACCTGTTAAGGCGTGAAAGACTAAAATTGCATTATCCTTATTTTCATTTAATTTGCCATAGGTCTCGTATGCCAAAGGAAATTTACTAATAGTTTTACCACAGTCTAACTTAAGTGGTTTTTCAATTAACAATTTTTTTATATTTTCTCTTATATTCATAATTATTGCTGAAAATTGAATTGTGAGAAAAAAACTTTTTTAGCGGTTTTTTTATTGCGCTCGCAATTCAGATAAATCAGCGCAGAAATTTTGTACAAGAAGTTTTGAGCTATGTCAATTTTAATATATTTTAACTTAAACTATGTAAAAAAATCTTAATTTATCTATAAAGAGCATAAAAATTAAAAAAAAAAGAAAATATTATGAGATTTAAAAAATTCAATATCGATGCCTATGAGCCAGGTAAATCTAGCGTTAATAATTTGAAAAAGGTTATTAAATTATCAGCTAATGAATCTGCTCTTGGCATGAGCCCTAAAGTAAAGAAAATAATATCAAATAAAAAACTTAATTTTTTTAGATACCCGGATGGAAAATCTAAGGTGCTCAGGTCTCAAATCTCAAAGAAATTTAAATGCGATAAAGACAAAGTTATTTGTGGGGCTGGATCTGATGAGGTTATTCAGATGTTATGTCAATTATTTTTAAGACCAAAAGATGAAGTAATTGTTCCTCAATTTAGTTTTTTAATGTACAGAATTTATTCAAAAATAGTAGGCGCAAAAGTAATATTTGCCAAAGAAAAAAATTATAAAATCTCAATTTCAGAAATAATTAAAAAAGTTACAAAAAAAACTAAAATTGTTTTCTTAGCAAATCCAAATAACCCGACAGGAACTTATTTAACTGAAATTGAACTTATCGAATTAAGAAAAAAACTTAGAAAAGATATTTTACTTGTAGTAGATGATGCTTATGCAGAATATATGAAAAATCGCGATTACAAATCAGGTTTAGATTTATTTAAGAAAAAAGAGAATGTTTTTATTTTAAGGACATTCTCAAAAATTTATGGATTATCTTCATTAAGAATAGGATGGGGATATGGGTCAAAAAAAATTATAAAGTCCCTCAACATTATCAAACCTCCATTTAATGTTAACGAGGTAGCTCAAAAAGCAGCAGTAGAGTCTCTTAAAGATAATAAATTTTTATCTCGTTCAATTAGCCATAATATTTTTTATGCGAAAAAAATAAAAAATTTTTTGAAAAACTATGAAATTAATTCTAATAAAATTTCAGCTAATTTTTTACTTTTGGATTTTTCAAAATGTAGAATTAAAGCTAAATATTTTTATGAAAAACTAAAAAATAAAGGAATAATTTTAAGATCCACAGAGGATGGGTATAAAATAAAAAATATGTTGAGATTAACAGTGGGATCAAAAACTGATAATATAAAATTTATGAATGCAGCTCAAAGTATATTTAAAAGATGAAAAATATATTGATTATTGGCTGTGGTCTACTAGGTTCATCTTTGGTCAGAAAAATTTCCAAAAAAAAAATTTCAAAAAAAATTTTCATTTACGAAAAATCCAGAAAAAATATTGAAAAAATAAAAAAACTTAAATTAAAAGGCACTATTGTAAAAAAATTAAAGGATGTAGTACCTCATACAGGTTTTATTATTTTTTGTACACCAATGAGTGAATATAAAAAAATAATTTTAAAAATAAATGATTATCTTTCGTCTGATCATATAATTACGGACATTGGTTCAGCAAAACTAAAATCTAATGAAATAATTAGAAAAAATTTAAAAAAAAAAATATTCTGGACTTCAAGTCACCCTATTGCCGGGTCTGAGGTTAGCGGGCCTGAAAATGGGAAAGAAGATTTGTTCGAAAATAAATGGTGTGTTTTAATAAAAGATAAAAAAACTAATATTAATCATTTAAATTTTTTAAGATCTTTCTGGAAAAAGGTAGGCTCTAAAACTGTTGTAATGGATTCTGAAAAACATGATAAGATTTTTTCAATGACAAGTCATTTACCACATTTAATTGCTTATAATCTCGTAAAATCTGCACAAGATTTTGAAAAAAAACAGAGATACAATTTAATTAAATATAGCGCAGGTGGTTTGCGAGATTTCTCAAGAATAGCTGCATCAAATGAAATAATGTGGAGAGATATTTTTTTTAACAATAAAACAAATGTATCAAAAGCAATTGATATTTTTGTGAAAAATCTCCATTCTTTTAAGAGAGACATTATCTCAGGTAATAGTAAATCAGTTATTAAAAAATTAATTCAAACTAAGAAAGTAAGATCTAAAATCGTTAAATTGAAACAAGATACCAGCAAACCTGATTTTGGTAGAAATTAATAATTTTTAATATTACTTATTTTTATAATATTCAAGCTCGCTGTTTTATCAATCAACATGATGGTAAATTTTGTTGGCATTATTACAACTTTTTTTCTGGGACCATAAGCATGAATAAATTGATGTTTATTAAGACACATTCCAACATGTCCTTTCCAAAAGACGATATCTCCCTTTGAAAAATTTTTACTTATTTTTTTTTTGCAATATTTCACTTGATCTTTTGAATCTCTTGGAAAAAAAGTTCTATTGTAATAATAGTATATTTGTATTAATGCGGAACAATCAATACCGTCAGCTGTTTTACCACCCCATTTATATTTAGAATTTAGAAATAATCTTAAAATTTTTTTATAATTTTTTTCAAAATGCGTAATTTCTCTTAAATCCTTATTTCTCAACCATTTATTATCTTCAAATTGAATAAAAGTTTTATTTTTACTAATTACAGATATTCCTGAAGCAAAATATAAAAATTGATTAGTCGGTAAAATTTTTTTTTTTACTTTTTTGTAAATTCTTGCTTTTAACTTGTAAACTTTTTTTGTTGGTTTAAATTTTTTCTTAAAATCATTATTTTTTATAAAGCCTACATAGTTATCATAACTAGTTTTAATTTTTACCCAACTTTTTTTCTTTGATAATATCTTAAATTTTTCTCCGTATATTATTTGTGAATTAACCTCTGCCTTACTAGATGGTTTAGCATATAAGTTAGATATGGATGTATTTAAGAAATTATATCTCATTCAATTTTTTACTGGGGCTACTTTACTGATCCAAATAATCAAAATGAGAACAGGTAATCCCAAAAGAGCAGTTAAAGAAAAAAAATATGGATATCCCATAATATCAACCCAGCTACCAGCATACCCCGCAATTAACTTGGGTAAAAACAACATGATAGAGCTGAATAAAGCATATTGTGTTGCAGTAAACTTTATTGAAGTTAAGCCCGATAAATAGATTACAAAGGCAGCTCCAGCAAATCCACTAGATATGTTATCAGCTGTTATCACCGCAATTAAAAAGTTAATACTGATTGGAGATACTGCTAACCATGCAAACAACAAATTACTTAAAGCAGCAATCAAGGCACCAAAGAATAAGCATTTCATAGTACCTAATTTATATGAGCAATAACCTCCAACAAATCCACCAAATATTGTAGCAAAAACCCCAAAAAATTTTGAATAAGTTGCAATGTCTGAAATTTTATAACCTTTTTCTAAATAGAATATATTTGCCATAACTCCCATTACGATATCAGCAATTCTATATAGCGAAATTAAAATAAGTATTAAAAATGCAAATTTTCCATATCTTTTAATAAAATTTAAAATTGGACCCATATAACTCTTTGAAATTTTATTTTTGGGAGCAAATTGAATCAATATAAGTAAGGAAATTATCAAATACGAAAAAACAAAGCAGATTATTAATCTTGATAATGAAAATAAAAAATTTATTAAAACATCCTTTTTTTCAAAAGGGCTATCTATAACTGAGTACAAAAAAATAAAACCTAAAACAGCAATAAAGATAGTTATTAGAAATTTTACATGATTGTCAGAATTTAAATTTCTTTTTAATTTTGGCTCATCTGAGATGAAAGTTGCAAAAACTCCAATAAACATGAACAAAGACATAATTAGATAAACTTTTTTCCATACATTTTGGTCATAGATCTCTGTCCCAAAAAAGGATGCTAACCATAAACTTCCAGCACCTGCGACAAGCATTGCAATTCTATAACCAGCGATATACATAGATGATAACGGACCTTGCAAAGATTGTGGAGCGGACTCAATTCTAAAAGCATCAATTAGAATATCTTGAGTTGCACTAAAAAAGGCTAAAATTGTAATAAATAAAGCAGTAAAAAAAAGACTTTCTTTGGGATCTGTAAATGCAGTTAATATTAATGCAGTAATAATTAAAAATTGAGAAAATAAGAGCCAGCTTCTTCTATGACCAAATTTTTTAAAGATTGGTAATTTATAATTATCTACAAGTGGTGACCATAGATATTTAAATGCATACGCAAATCCTGCCCAGCTAAATAATGTTACAGTGCTTCTACTTATTCCTGCTTTAACGAGCCAAACCGAAAGAGTTGAAAAAACCAGTAATATTGGAAGCCCAGATGAAAATCCTAAACAAATCATCTTTAAAGGTTTTTTTTCAAAAAAAATATTAATATTTTTCATAATTTAATTTCTCCAGAATGAGGGCAAAAACAAAACCAATATTGCAAATAATTCTAGTCTTCCTAAAATCATTCCTAAACATAATATCCATTTTGATATGTTTGGTATTGAGGAAAAATCCCCATTGGGACCTATAGTTGAACCTAAACCTGGTCCAACGTTGGATATTGATGTAGCTGCTCCAGAAATTGAAGTCACAAAATCTAGTCCAGTTAAAGATAGCATAACAGCCAGAAGAAAAAATATAATTAGATATAAATAAATAAAAGAAATTATTGACGAAATAAATTTGTTATCGATTGGGTTTTGATCATACTTAAGAATAAAAACTCCTTTTGGATAAATAATTCTCTTTAAATTATTAATCACAAAAGAGTATAAAATTTGGATTCTAAAAATTTTAACACCACATGTTGTCGAACCTGCGCAACCACCTATAAACATTAATATTAAGAATAATACGAGTGAAAAACTTCCCCAACTATCAAATTGAGCATTAACATAACCTGTCCCAGTTAATATTGAAATTACGTTAAATAACACTGCAATAAAATCAAATTTAATTGACCCATTAAAATTCAGATAAATCGATAAAATTACTATTGAAAAAAAGACTATTTTTAAAAAAGTTTTGATTTGTATATCCTTGAAAAAAATTTCTCTATCACCATTTAAAAATTTTATGTAGGAAATAAAAGGAATACTCCCCAATAATATGAAAATTATTGCTGAACTTTCGATAAATCTACTATTAAAGAAACCTAACGACTCATTATAGTTAGAAAATCCACCAGTAGCTATTGTCGTCATAGAGTGAGTTATGCTATCAAAGAAGTTCATCCCAAAGATTTTGTAAGATGTTGCACAAAATATTGTTAGTGTTGTGTAAACAAGTATTAATCTTAATGCTATTTCTTTTGATTTAGGTAGAATTTTTTCAGATGAGTCATTATTTGAAATTTTAAAAAGTTGCATACCACCAACATTCATAATTGGCATCAATGTGATTGCCATCACAATTATACCAATACCACCCAACCACTGAAGTAACGCTCTCCATAATAAAATACTTCTTGGCATATCCTCAAGGTTAGAAATAATAGTAGAGCCTGTAGTAGTGATACCAGACATGCTCTCAAAAAATGCATTTGTAAATGAAAAATTAATACTTGAGAACAAAAATGGAAGTGAACCAAATATAGCAATACTTAACCAAGACAAAGCAGTTAATAAAAAGGCCTGCTGAAGATTTAATTTTTTATTGTGATCTAGGTTTGATAAAAAAAATAAAGTTCCAAAAATAATTGTTACTATTGAAGCACCAAAAAAGGAGGAGTCAATTTCATTATATAAAAATTGCACACCAAGTGGAATGAACATAAAAATTCCGAGTATTATTTGCAGAATTCCAAGTGTGAAAAAAACAGTTTTATAATTAGACATTTTGAAAGAACATTATTTTATGGTAAATAAATTTCAACTCTATAAGAATTAAGTTGTTCGTAATTTAGAGAATTTATTAAGTTTATTAATGATAAAAAAAGAAAATTTAGACAAAACAAGTGCATGGCCTTTTGTTGAGGCAAAAAAAATGCTTCGAGAAAGAAAGTCCATAATAGAAAAAAAAGGTAAAATTACTCTACAAACAGGTTATGGCCCTAGTGGACTTCCTCATATAGGAACTTTTGGTGAAGTTGCTAGGACCTCAATGGTTGTTAATGCCTTGAAACATCTTACCGATCTTCCTACTGAAATTATTACTTTTTCTGATGATATGGATGGACTTAGAAAAGTTCCAGATAATGTACCGAATAAAGATTTGCTTGAAGAAAACTTACATAAACCGCTAACTAAAGTTCCTGACCCTTTTAAAAAATTTGATAGTTTTGGAGAGCATAATAATCAAATGCTTAAAAATTTTTTAGATAATTTTAACTTTAAATATAGTTTTAAAAGTTCAACAAAACTCTACAAGTCAGGTTTTTTTAATTCATCACTTCAAGAAATTTTAAAAAATTATGATGGAATTATGAATATCATATTGCCAACCTTGGGAAAGGAGCGTCAGAAAACATATTGTCCTTTTTTACCTATTTGTCCCGATACAGGTCATGTTTTAGAAATTCCGATGAAAGAAATAAATAAAGATAAATCGATAATAATTTTTGATAATAATGGGAAAGATTTAGAGATGAGTATTCTAGATGGCAATTGTAAACTTCAATGGAAAGTAGATTGGGCAATGAGATGGTATGCTTTAGATGTAGATTTTGAGATGTATGGAAAAGATCTTATTGAGAGTGCAATTTTATCCTCAAAAATAATAAAACTAATAGGAAAAACAAACCCATCTGGATTCGCTTATGAATTATTTTTGGACGAAAAAGGGGAGAAAATTTCTAAATCAAAGGGAAATGGAATTACGATTGATCAATGGCTAAAATATGCTTCACCAGAAAGTCTTTCTTTATATATGTATCAAAATCCTAAAAGAGCTAAAAAACTTTATAAAGAAATTGTTTCAAAAACTGTTGATGAATATCTAGAATTATTGGATAAGGCGAAAAATCAAGATGATTTCAAGTTGTTAATGAATCCTGTATGGCATGTACATGATAGTAAAGTTCCTGAAGAAAAAATGATAATGTCCTTTTCAATGCTTTTAAATCTTGTTGAAACAAGTAATGCTGATAATAAAGAGCTTCTATGGAAATTTGTAAAGAAATATAAAAAAGATATTGAGGAAAAAGATTATCCAATTTTTAATGATTTAGTAGGATATGCAATTAAATATTTTAACGATGTCATAAAAAAACAAAAAAAATATAAAATACCCAATAATGATGAAAAAATTGCACTTAAGGCTTTGGTTAGTACATTAGATAATTGTAATGATGAAATGTCACCGGAGGATATCCAAACATTAATTTATTCAACTGGTAAAGAAAATGGATACTCAAAAAATTTAAGAGACTGGTTTAAATTGATTTATGAAGTCGTTTTCGGTGACCAAAATGGACCACGAATGGGATTTTTTATAAGTTTTTTTGGTGTCCAAGAAACAAAAGATCTTATACAAAAAAGAGTAAAATGATGTTTTCAAATTTAAGATCTTTGATTTTTAAATTAGATCCAGAGACAGCCCATAATTTGGCTATAAAATCACTAAAATTTAATTTTATTCCAAATATTTTAGATCGAGAAAAAAATAATCCTTTGTTTGAAACAAAATTATTTAATAAAAAATTAGAAAATCCTATTGGTATGGCAGCAGGTTTTGATAAAAATGCCGAAGTATATAATTCATTATTTAAATTGGGATTCGGATTTGTAGAGGTAGGTACTATAACTCCTTTAAAGCAATACGGAAATCCTAAACCAAGAGTATTTAGATTAGAAGAGGATGAGGCATTAATAAATAGACTTGGATTTAATAACTCAGGTGCAGAAAATATAGTCCATAGAATTAAATCTAATAAACAAATTGGTTTACTAGGTATAAATATTGGACCAAATAAAGATTCTGAAAATAGACTTGAGGACTATTTAAAGTGTCTTAAAACTTTCCATAATGTTGCTGATTATATTACGGTAAATATTTCTTCACCAAATACTGAAGATCTACGAAATTTTCACGATCAATCAAAGTTAAATGAATTGTTAAAAGAGATAGACGATGAAAAAAAAGAATTAAATTCATCAGTTCCATTAGCAGTAAAAGTTTCTCCTGATATAGAAGATAAAGAAATTAATAACATTTCAGATGTGTTATTAAATAATAACATTGAGGTTATTATTATTTCAAATACTTCAGACTCAAGTAGGGATAGTTTAAATAATATACAAAGGCATCAAAAAGGGGGTCTATCCGGAAAACCAATTGAGGAAAAATCCACTAATTTAATTAATAAATTTTACAAAATTCTCAATGGAAGAATTAAAATTATAGGGGTTGGTGGAGTTGACTCAGGAAAAAGCGCTTATGAAAAATTTTTAGCGGGAGCCAATTATGTTCAACTTTACACAGGAATGGTTTACAGAGGGCCTAATATTGTAAATTTAATTAAAAAAGAGCTTAAAGAATTACTGATAAAAGACGGTGTTAAGAATTTCTCAGAAATTATAGGAAAAAAATAAGATTAAAATTTTATAAACTTGACGCAAGCATTTTCTAATCTTATATAGTCGATCTATTATGTCAAAAAAATGTGAACTTACTGGAAAAATTCCAATGAAAGGTCATAATGTTAGTCACGCCAACAATAAGACAAAAAGAAGATTTTTACCAAATTTAAAAAAAGTTAAGTTTACAAGTGAACTTTTAAAAAGAAATTTAAAATTAACAGTTAGCAATGCTGGTGTAAGGTCAGTTGATAAAAAAGGTAGTTTTGACGAATTTTTAAAGACTGTAAAAAATAAAAATTTATCACCAAGATTGAAAAAATTAAAAAAAAGCCTTTTGATTAAGTCACCATTTCAAAAAAAAATAATTCAATCTAAAAACGCCTAATGAATAAATTATTTTTGTTACTCTCATTAATTATGGGGGTTGTAGTTTTAGCTTCAAATTACTTAGTTCAGTTCCCAATCAACTATTATGGTTTAGAAGAATTATTAACTTATGGTGCTTTTAGTTATCCCATTGCCTTTTTAATCACAGACTTGGCCAATAGATCTTTTGGAAAAATTGTAGCTAGAAAGATTGTATATATTGGTTTTACGATAGGAATTTTATTTACATTGATATTCTCGACAAATTTTACTGATCTGATTTCAATAAGAATTGCAATAGGATCAGGGACAGCATTTATAATTGCCCAACTTTTAGACGTTCAAATTTTTGATCAGTTGAGAAAAAGAAAATGGTACATAGCTCCTTTAACATCGTCTTTAATTGGCTCAACAGTAGATACTTTTCTGTTCTTCTCGATATCATTTTATGGAACAGGAATACCTTGGACCACTCTTTCATTAGGAGATTTAGCAGTTAAAATTTTTGTTGCCTTAGTTATGCTTATACCTTTTAGACTACTATTGGGCACATTAAAAGCAGCCTAACTAAATTTTAGGTTCTTGTTGGGTCATGCAGTGAATAGCACCAAATCCCCATATCAATTTACTGCAATCAATTGTTTGAACTTTCTTTTTTCTAAAAAAGTTTTTGAATATTTTAATAGCGATAATATCTTCTTTAACTTTAAATATTGGAAGTAGTACTTTTTTGTTACAAATATAAAAATTCAAATAACTTGCAGGGACTCTTGTGTTCTTGATATAGATAGGCGATGGCATCGGTACCTTTATGATTTTAAATTTTTTTCCTTTCTCATTTTTACTTTCTTTTAAAATTTTCAAATTTTCGCTTAAGTTTTTGTAATTTTTATCTTTCTTATTAGTCTCAATCGCGGTCATAATTGTATTCCTAGAGACAAATCTCGTTATGTCATCAACATGTCCGTGTGTATCATCACCTGCAATCCCTTTTTTAAGCCATATAAAGTTTTTTATATTTAAATATTTTCTAAATAGTTCCTCGTAATCTTTTTTGATAAAATCTTTATTTCTTTCCTGAGTTTTGCTAAGTAAACACTCCTCAGTTAATAGAATTGATCCTGAGCCATTTATATCAAATGCACCCCCTTCCATTATTATTTTTTTAGTTTTTCCATTTTTTTTAATTATTGGATCAATCTTTTCCAAATTAGAAATTTTACTGATATTTTCATTAATTTTATTGTCATTTTTGTAATTACTGTATTTTGACCATCCATTAAAACCAAAATTTAAAATCATTTTTTTATTTTCTTTTCTATTTGTTATAAATATTGGCCCGGAGTCTCTTAACCATATTCTATCAGTTTTAATATTATGAAATTTGATATTAGTGATTTTATTAGAATTTATTAGCTTTTTAATATTTGTTATTTTTTTGCTAACAATCAAATTAACTTTAAGACTTTTTGAAATAATAAATATAATTTCTAAAATTACTTTAGGAACAAATTTATATAAACCTGGCCAATCATTTTTATTATATGGCCAAGCAATCCAAACTGATTTTTGAGGTTCCCATTCAGCAGGCATTCTGAATTTTTTAAGCTCCTCACTCATCTACAGGATTTTTTAGTATGCCTTTATAAAAGTCAATTCTTCTATCTCTTAAAAAGGGCCAATGTTCTCTCGTAGTATCAATTTTTTTGTAATCTATTTCACAGATTAATATTCCCCCTTTTTTATTGCCTAGTTCTCCAATTATTTCTCCACTTGGATTAATTATCATTGAGTTTCCCCAAAACTCTATTTTTTTATTTCCTTTTTTTTCAACACCAACTCTGTTTACTGCAACAACGTAAGTACCGTTTGCAATTGCGTGAGATTTTTGCATTGTGACCCAAGAGTTTAATTGAGTTTTTCCAAATTCCCTTTTTTCTTTAGGATGCCAACCAATGGCAGTAGGGTAAAAAATTATTTGTGCACCTTTTAGTGCAGTCAATCTTGCAGCTTCAGGAAACCACTGATCCCAACATATCAAAGGTCCAATTTTACCAAACTTAGTTTTTACAGATTTAAAACCTAAATCGCCAGGAGTGAAATAAAATTTCTCATAATAACCAGGATCATCTGGAATATGCATTTTTCTATATTTGGATAAAATTTTACCTTTTTCACTAATAACGATACTAGTATTATGATAGAAACCGTGCGTTTTTTTTTCAAATAATGAAATCATTAATACTATTTGTAATTCTTTTGCTAACTCACAAAATATTTTTGTAGTTTTACCCGGTATTTTTTCTGCTAGCTTAAAATTAGAATGACTTTCTGTTTGACAAAAATAACTTGATAAAAACAGTTCTGGCATACAAATTATCTTAGCTTTTTTTGATGCTGCTTTCTTTATATTTTTTATAGCTGAAATTAAATTTTTTTTAAAATTATCTGAAATTTTACTCTGAATAATTCCAATTTTTACTTTTTTGATCATCAATCAAAATATTTTGGAAAAGTTTTTTCTATCTCTATTTTTCCATTCACCTGTGTGATAAGCATTACTTGCAATCAACGGTAAAACAGATGTTGCTTCAGCAAAAACCATTTGTTCTTTAGTTGTATCGACTTTGCCCCATGAACTTGCTTCTTTGAGTGTTGAGCTGCTACAAGCGCCATCTCTTGAGTCTGCAACTGTAATTTGCACAGCATATTTATGCATATCTACATTTTTACCTAAAAGTTCAGCACATATAACAGTATCCTGAATAAAATTTTTTGGAACTCCACCACCAATCATAAACAATCCAGAACCTTTAGATTTAATCTTTATTTCGGTTAATTCTCTAAATTCTTTAATAGAGTCTATTGTGATGTGATTATTAGGATTTCTTTCTTGATGCATTACTAAACCAAAACCTGCACTGGAGTCTGTAAATGCTGGACAGAATATTGGAACATTATTATCATATGCAGTTTCTATCAAAGAACCCTTCTTCTTTGCATTTGATTTTAAATATTTTCCAATTTCTTTTATAAACTCTCTTGATGTATAAGCTTTAGGTTCCAACTTGTCAGCTATTTCACCTATTATTTTATCACACATTTGAAGTTCTTCTTCATCAATGTAAGTATCGTAAATCCTATCTATGTAGTTATTTCTTAATTCATTATCATTCTGGTATTGAGAACCCTGATAATGTTTAAATCCAAGTGCCTCAAAAAAATCCATATCAATTATTGATGCACCAGTTGCTACAATTGCATCGACCATATTATACTTCACCATATCTCGGTAAATATGCATACATCCGGCTGCAGATGTAGATCCAGCTAAGGTTAGAAATATTGTACAATCCTTATCTTTCAACATCTCATTATATATCTCAGATGCATTTGCTGTTTCTCTTGAAACAAAAGACATTTTTTTCATTGAAGAAATGATTTTTCTAGAGTCAAATGAGGTAATATTTATATGTTCAACTGGGCTTTTAAGAAAATCTTTTTTGCTATTATGGCCAAGATTTTTTTTTTCAGACATTAAGCAACTAATATAGCTTTATTAGCGTCTTTCCCATATAGACTCATTATTGGATTATCTTCAACTTCATAAATTTCATTAGAGAAGAAACCATTAAATTCTGTTCTAAATGTAAGACCATATGCACCAAGCTGACCAAGCTCGATATAATCATTTTCTTTAATATTATTGGGTAAAACAAAAGGACCTTTCATGTAATCCATACTGTCACAAGTTGGACCATAAAAATCAAAGGCTGTTAACTTTTTAGAAATTATTTTATTAGAACTTTCTTTAATTAATTTTGACGGGAAAACTATATTTGGTGTTCCAGCATCAAAAAGAGTGCCATAAGTACCATCATTAATATAAAGCTTTTGTTTTTTTCTTAAGTTTACTCTAACAATTGTTGATCCGCTTTCAGCAACTAATGCTCTTCCTGGTTCACATATGATTTCAGGTAAGTTATTTAATTTTAAGTTATCTAAACTCATTTTTATTTCTTGAAAATAATTATCTAATGATTGCGGAATTAAATCTGGGTATATAGTTGGAAATCCTCCACCAACATTTATGTATTCTGGTACAATTTTTGTTTTCTTAATTATATTACCTATCTCAGCTATTCCTTTTGTGTAAGAAATTGGATGCATACATTGTGATCCAACATGAAAACTCAAGCCAATTTTTTTTGCATATTGTTTTGCAAGTCTCAATAATCCAGTAGCCTCATTGTTAATGGCTCCAAATTTTTTTGATAAGTCTATTTCTGCGTGTTCATTTGATACTGCAACCCTTACAAAAATTTCAAGATCTTTAGCATTTTTAGTACTCTCAATTATTTTTATTAATTCTTCTTTAGTATCTAGTGCAAATGTTTTTACGCCATACTTAAAATAAGCTTCTTCTACATCCTCACGACTTTTCACCGTGTGCATAAAAGAACATTTTGCACTCTGGCTAAATTTTCTAACAGACTTAATTTCTGATATTGATGCAACATCAAATTCACTGATACCACTTTTTACGAGAGTTTTAATTACTTCTGGATGAGGATTTGTTTTAACGGCATATAAAATTCTACCGGGAAATTTTTTTTGAAAAAACTTTGATGCAGAAAGAATTGATTTCTTTCTTATACAATAGACCGGTTTATCTGGTTTCAGCTGATTTACTAAATTTTCAACTGATGTAAATTTTTGCATATAAATGCCCCCTCAAAAAAAATTTAACAAAAAAAAAGCTTTTTATTTAAAAAACTTTAATAAATCGAGCAATTAATCCAATAGTAAGGCAATGTAAAGAAAATAATACCCTATTGAATCGTGGAAAAAAAACACCATATAAGGCTTATGAGAGTAGACGCCACATTGAAAAATTTGAGTGATTTTGAGAACAAATCACTATTAATTGTCGATGATGACAATCCTTTTAGAGAGAGATTGGCTAGGGCAATGGAAAAAAAAGGTTTTGAGGTATTTCAAGCTGAGAGTGTGCAAAAAGGAATAGAATCAGTAAAATCTAAAAAACCTGGTTTTGCTGTAGTTGATCTAAGGTTGAATGATGGTAATGGATTAGAAGTAGTGAAAGAAATACAATCAAATAACTCATCAAGCAGAATAATAATGTTGACTGGTTATGGAAATATTCCTACTGCTGTGGCAGCAATTAAAGAAGGTGCCATCGACTATTTGGCTAAGCCTGCAGATGCCGATGATGTCGAAAAAGCTCTTTTAGCTGATCCAAACAAAAAGGCAGTTCCACCAGAAAACCCGATGTCAGCTGACAGAGTAAAATGGGAACACATACATAGGGTCTTTGAATTATGCAACAGAAATGTCTCTGAAACAGCAAGAAGACTTAAAATGCATAGAAGAACTTTACAACGAATTTTATCTAAAAGATCTCCTAAGTAAATTTCCTAAATTTTAGTAATTGTTTTGATAGCACCGTGAGAATCAAGATTTTGTAGATTTCTATTAATAAAAATGGTTTTGCTCCAACTGAGAAAACACCATTAAAAGTCTTGTCGAACCCCATATAATTCCACAGACCTCCTAATCCAAGAATATAAATTAAACTTACCGAAAATAATAAATATAAAAACACAATTATTGGGTCTTTATTTTCATTTATATGACCTGCAAAAAATGCAGTAAAAATAAAACCAACTAAGTAACCTCCGGTTGGACCTAAAAGATATCCAATGCCACCACCTTTAGCAAACACTGGTAGTCCAAAAGATCCCTCAATTAAATATAAAATAACAGTTAGTGTTGCTAATTTATATCCCAATATAATCCCAAGAAACATAACTATAAAAGTTTGCATAGTTGCGGGCACTAAAGTAAATGGAGTTTGTATCTTAGATGATATAGCCAGTAAAGCTGTCCCAATTATCACCAAAATAGCTGATTTGATTATTTTCGAATTGTTGATAATGTTTTTAGTAAGTTCCATAAAATAATAATACTCTTATTTTTTTAATAATCTATATTAATTTATAATGAGTAAGATTCAAAAAACAGATCACTTTTACTTGATTGATGGATCCGGCTATATATTTAGAGCTTACTATGCACTTCCGCCCTTAACAAGAAAAAGTGATGGATTGCCAACTGGAGCCGTAAGTGGCTTTTGTAGTATGCTCTTTAAACTTCTTGAAGATTCTAAGTCAAAAGAAAATTTACAAAAACCATCTCACTTTGCAGTTATTTTTGACTCAGCCAGAAAGACATTTCGGAATGAAATTTATAAAGATTATAAAGCTAATAGGGCAGAAGCACCTGACGATTTAGCACCTCAATTTGATTATATTAGAAAGTCTGTATTAGCATTTAATTTACCATCAGTTGAGCTAACTAACTATGAAGCAGATGATTTGATAGCAACCTATACAGATATGATTTTAAAAGTTGGGGCTAAGGTGACAATAGTTTCTTCAGACAAAGATTTAATGCAATTATATAAAAAAGGAGTTCGAATTTATGATCCAATGAAGAATAAATTTATTAACGATGAAGATATTCAAAAAAAATTTGGTGTTACAGCTAATAAGGTGATAGATGTACAGGCATTAGCTGGAGACAGTAGTGATAATGTACCCGGTGTCCCTGGAATTGGTATAAAAACTGCAGCTGAGTTGATAAATAAATATGGAGACTTGGAAACCCTTCTAAAATCTGCAAGTGAGATTAAACAAAACAAAAGAAGAGAAACTTTACTCGAAAATCAAGACAAAGCCATAATCAGCAAAAAATTAGTAACATTAAAAAATGATGCTCCAATTGAAAAAAATCCAGAGGAATTTCAATTAAAACAAATAAATAAAGAAAAGCTCTATAAATTTTTACGGGAAATGGAATTCAATAGATTACTTAGCTCAGCTATTTCAACTTATGGTGAGCCAAATTTTGAGGATAAAAAAAAAGATATCAAAATTATTGAAACTCAAGAAAAAATTTCAAATAAGAATTATTTTTTAATTAATGATATAAAAGAAATAGACGATTGGATTAAAGAAGCCGAGGAGGTTGGAGAGCTTGCTGTTGACACTGAAACAAGTTCGTTAGATCCTCATCAAGCAGACTTAATAGGAGTCTCATTAAGTTCAAAAATTGGTAAAGCTTGTTATATACCTATTAACCATAATACTAAAAAAAATATTAATAAAGACCTTGTTCTAAAAAAATTAAAACCTTTACTTGAAGATCCTAGTATTAAAAAAATTGGTCAAAATATAAAGTTTGATTTTATAGTGCTACTTAAGCAAGGTATAAGACTTACCTCAATGGAGGATACAATGCTTATGTCATACGTTCTCGATGCGGGAAAAAATAGGCACAATATGGATACATTATCTGAAATCCATTTAGGTCATAAAACAATAGCTTTTAAAGATTTAGTAGGAACTGGAAAAAAAGAAATAAATTTTAGTGAGGTCGATCTTGAAAAAGCAAAAAATTATGCTGCTGAAGATGCTGATATTACATATAGACTTTATAAAAAATTCCATAAAAGTCTTAAAGATGAAAAAATGATTAATGTTTATGAACTTTTTGAAAAACCAATGATAACAATTCTTGCAAATATGGAGATAGAGGGAATTAAAATAGATAATAAATTTCTTAAAATTTTATCTTCAAATTTTGAAAAAAAAATTTTAAAAATTCAAAAAGAAGTTTTTAAAATATCAAAAAAAGAATTCAATATTGCATCACCAAAACAACTTGGGGAAATATTGTATAATGAGCTTAAAATTGCAGATCTTAAGAAAACTAAAAAGGGTAGTTTCGCTACTAGCGCAGCGGTTTTAGAGGATTTAGCTTTTAAGGGTCATAAATTTCCACAATTAGTTTTAGATTGGAGACAAATATCAAAATTAAAAAATACTTATTCAGATACTCTACCAGTGCACATTAATCCTGAAACAAAAAGGGTTCACACCTCTTTTTTACTTGCTGCTACTACCACAGGAAGATTAGCCTCTAGTGAACCAAACCTACAAAATATTCCAATTAAGTCTGAGGATGGAAAAGATATCAGAAAAGCATTTATTGCAGAGAAAGAAAATTCTTTGATTTCTGCAGACTACAATCAAATTGAAATGAGAATTTTAGCAGATATTGCAGATGTAAAAGAACTTAAAAAAGCTTTTAAAAATAATGAAGATATTCACTCTTTGACAGCAAGTCAGATTTTCAATATTGATATTAGAAAAGTTAATGAAGACCAGAGAAGAAAGGCAAAAGCAATTAACTTTGGTATAATTTATGGAATTTCACAATATGGATTAGCAAAACAAATTAACGTCTCCAACCATGAAGCAGAGGAATTTTTGAATTCGTACTTTGCAAAATTTCCTGAAATTAAAGTTTATATGGATAACACTATTAAATTTTGCAGAAAAAACGGTTTCGTAAATAATATTTTTGGAAGAAAATCACATTTCATTAGCATTAATGATAAGAATTATAATGTGAGAAATTTTCAAGAAAGAGCAGCTATAAATGCTCCAATACAGGGATCTGCATCTGAAATTATGAGATTAGCAATGATAAGATTGCAAAAAAAACTATTAGAGGAAAAGAATAAAAATACAAAAATACTTTTACAAATTCATGATGAGTTGATTTTTGAAACTCCAAAAATAGATGTAAAAAGAATAAGTAAAATAATTATTGATGAAATGACTAGTGTTGTTAATAGCGACCACCATTCATTTTCGATACCTTTAACAGTAGATTTAAATACCGGCGATAATTGGGGTTCACTTCATTAATTTAATTTGATTGCCCAAATTAGAACAATTTAGTATTTTTATATTGTAGTATGCTTAAACAAACAATTGCTTTGATTGATGATGATAGAAATATCCTGACAAGCCTCAGTATAGCTTTAGAAAAAGAAGGTTTTAAGGTTCAAACATATATAGATGGTGAGAGCGCGTTAATTGGATTAACAAGAACTCCTCCAGATTTAGCGATTATCGATATAAAAATGCCTAAAATGGATGGAGAAGAATTATTAAAAAAATTAAGAAAAAAAACTTCATTGCCAGTGATATTTTTAACTTCCAAAGATGACGAGATAGATGAATTGCTTGGTTTGAAATTAGGGGCAGATGATTTTGTCAAAAAATCTGGAGGTTTCTCAATAAAAGTATTAATTGAGAGAATTAGAGTTCAACTGAGAAAAAAAGATACAAAAGATACTATTGAGGAAAATAAGAGTATTATTTCTCATGGAAAATTAAAACTAGATCCCTCACAATTGGAATGTGAATGGAATGGCAAACAATTACCTGATAAATTAACTACTACAGAATTCCTACTTGTAAAAGAATTGGCAAAAAGGCCTGGTATTATAAAAGAAAGAGCACAATTGATGGATATTGCTTATAGAGAGGATACAGATATTGAAGACCGTACTATTGATAGTCATGTGAAGAGAATAAGAAAAAAATTTAAAAAAGTTGATCCAGATTTTTCAGCTATTGAGACTAGATATGGAAGTGGGTACAGATGGAATGTTAGCTAATGATAAGCAAACTTCTTAAAAATTTTTCCATATTAAAAAAATTTTTATTCATAAATTTAATTTTTTTTACAATAATTGGATTGTTTACATTTATATACTTGGAAAATGTTCAGCCAAACTTAATAAAGAAAAAATCTTCTAATCATATCGAAATTATAAATAACACTATTGATAATCTTAATAGACTTAACGTTAAGTTTATCGAGGAAGATATAAGAAAATTTTTGTTTTCTACAAGATTTCTTTTTCAAAATTTAGATCGAGTGATTTTTTTTGATAATGAATTAAACTTAATTGGCGACACAGATACTCTAGACCTTGACCCAAGATCATTTTCAACAAGATTAGATATAGTAGAATTAGATATATTGAATGAAGATAAAACAAAAGAAATTACTGAGGATAAGAATATAAATATGGGTAATGAAAGTAATGTATCACTAAAAGATATCTTGTCTAATTATGTTGGGTCTAAAAATTATGGAATACCCTTTACGTTTACCGAAGATGAATTTAATAAATTTAAACTAACAACTATTAAAAATGTAATGAAAAACGATAAAAATATCGGATATCTAGCAATTAGCGAAAACGCAAATGATATTAAAGCCGCTATTGACGAGAGAAAAACATTTATTATCAGAACAGCCATAGCTGTTGGAATAGTAATCTTAATTTTTTCATTTGTTTTAAATAGGTATTTTTTGAAACCAATTAAAAATTTAGTCACTTACACAAAAACAATTAAAGAAAAAAATTCAAAGATAACGAACATTGAGAATTTAAAACTTAGAAATGATGAACTTGGATTACTCTCAAGTTCTCTAGATGATATGACTTTAGAATTACAGAAACGAATTTCACAAGCTGAGAATTTTTCAACAGATCTTGTACACGAGATCAGAAATCCATTAGCCTCTCTTAAAAGCGCATCAGAAATCTTACAAGATACAAATGATATAGATCAAAGAGTAAAACTGGTAAATATCCTAAGTCATGATGTTCAGAGAATAGAGAGATTGATCACAGATTATTCTCAAATGCTAAAAGATGAGGTGGCATTAAGTAAAGAAAAGATAAAAAAATTAGATATAGAACCTATCATAAAGTCTGTTGTTGATGATTTTAATAATATTTACAAAGTGAAAAGAGGAATAGAAATTTCTTATGAAAATGATGGTAAAAAAAATTACAACATTAACGGTATTGAAAATAGAATAGAACAAATAATTGCAAATCTTTTAGATAACGCAATATCATTTAGCGAGGATAATAAAAATATAATTGTAAAAGTGTCACAATTGGAGGACAAAAAAATTTATATTGATATTTTAGATGAAGGGAATGGATTTAAGGAGAAAGATACTAACAAAATTTTCAATAGATTTTACAGTAATAGACCAGATAAATTTGGCCAACATTCTGGTTTAGGATTGAATATTGTTAAAAATTTAGTCGACCTACATAATGGTTCCATTAAAGCATCAAATCGAACTGATAAAAAGGGTGCAAGAATGGAAGTCATTTTTCCAATGTTACAAAGTTCTATTGATTAATTAAAACTTTGTTGTTAGAAGATCCACAATATGTCAGATTTTAAAGTTAAAGATATATCTCAAGCAGAATTTGGTCGTAAGGAAATCTCAATAGCTGAAAGTGAGATGCCTGGGTTGATGGCATTAAGAGAGGAATATAAAGGGAAATCTCCCCTTAAAGGAGCAAAGATTATTGGTTGTTTGCACATGACTATCCAAACAGCAGTCTTGATTGAAACATTAGCAAATTTAGGTGCAGAAGTAAGGTGGTCGTCATGCAATATTTTTTCTACTCAAGACCATGCAGCTGCTGCTATAGCTAAAGCAGGAATACCCGTTTATGCTTGGAAAGGCGAGACGGAAGAGGAATATTTATGGTGCATTAAACAAACAATCATAGGAAATAAAGATTGGAAACCAAACATGCTTTTAGATGATGGTGGTGATCTTACTGCAATAATGCATAAAGAATATAAAGATTTATTAAAAGACGTTAAAGGTGTTTCTGAAGAAACTACAACTGGAATTAAAGCGCTTAATAAAATGGAAAAAGACAAATTACTGTTAGTTCCAGCCATAAATGTTAATGACTCTGTTACAAAATCAAAATTTGATAATCTTTATGGTTGTAGAGAAAGTTTAGTCGATGGAATACGAAGGGCAACAGATGTAATGATGTCTGGAAAAGTCGCTATTGTGGCAGGTTTTGGTGATGTGGGAAAAGGTAGTGCCGCCTCACTCAGACAAAGTGGTGCTAGAGTTTTGGTCACTGAAGCAGATCCAATTTGTGCACTACAAGCGGCTATGGAAGGTTATGAGGTTGTTTTAATGGAGGATGCTATTGGCCAAGCAGATATTATTGTTACAGCCACTGGTAACAAAGATATCGTTACTGCTGATCATATGAGAGAAATGAAAGATAGAGCAATACTATGTAATATTGGTCATTTTGATAACGAAATTCAGGTTGATGCTTTAAAAAATTATAAATGGACAGAGATTAAACCTCAAGTTCATGAAATCGAATTACCAAGTAAAAAAAGGATAATTCTTTTAGCGGAAGGTAGACTAGTCAATCTAGGATGTGCAACTGGTCACCCAAGCTTTGTGATGAGTGCATCATTTACCAATCAAGTAATTGCACAAATAGAACTCTGGAATAATCACAAAAATTATGAAAATAAAGTATATGTCTTGCCAAAACATTTAGATGAAAAAGTCGCCACTCTACATTTAAAGAAAGTTGGAGCAAAATTAACTAAACTGTCAAAAGATCAAGCAGACTATATAAGTGTTGGAGTTAATGGTCCATTCAAACCAAATGCCTATCGCTACTAACAGCGATAAAATAATTTTAAACTCTGAAGAAGATACCAAAAAATTCGCTAAGAATTTTTTAAGTAAGATTAAGCTTAATTATATAGTGTTTATATACGGTGAAATGGGAGTAGGCAAAACTACTTTTATAAAATATCTCGTGAATGCTTTTCAACAAAAGAATAAAGTAAAAATTACAGAGGTGACAAGCCCTACATTTAATCTTTTAAACCAATACGAT
>CACCBF010000007.1 GCA_902544135.1 uncultured Pelagibacteraceae bacterium
TTTTTTTTTCGTTTTTATTTAGTGGATAAAATAGGGGTATTGCCCCCTCTTCTTTATAAGTAATTTCATAATTCTTAATTCTTAAATTATTTTTAATATAATTGTTGATTTGATTTTCATAATCCTTTTGTGAATTGTCATTCATTTTTGATAACCAAGTTGTTTCTACTAAAGCTCTATTTTTTTCGTATGGTAATGTATAAAAAAAATGCACGCTTTCTCTTTGTTCACAATCAAAATCCATAAGGTTAAAAATTTTTTCGTCAAAAATATCATTGTATGTTTTTATTTCTACACCACAAAAATGTTGCCAAAGATTTAGATGGTTTTTTTTAATATTTGGCACACTATTAAAAACCAAAGAATTTTGCTTGTTAATTTCCTCTATATTTTTAAAAAAGAAAATATTTTCATTTTTTTTTAGTTTGTTCTTAATTTTTTCATAAAATAAACCACTATCAATGCTTTGATATGGAAAATTTTTACATTCTAAATAATTTGTTTTACCTGGGATATTAACTGAAAAATTCTCCCAATTTTTTTTTACACAATCGTCAAAGTTATGAGGAGCTACTTTCCAAAAAGACCAAGTCTTATCTCGTTTATATTCCTTCCTAGGTTCAATAATTGCTAAAGTTTTATCTTTTAATTTTTCATGAATTTCTAACTCATAAGCAAGAGATAATCCTGCACAGCCACCACCAATAATTACATAATCAAATTCTTTCATTTAAATTAATTTCCTCATTTATCAGAATGTGATCATGTTGAATTTGATCTTCATTTTTATTTATCAAATATAGACTGATTAAGTCAAAAATTGACAAAAAAGTCTCTAATACTTTTTCAATATTTGAGACATAAATCTTCCCTGATTTTCGGTAATTCTCCAAGGTTTTTTTTTTTAAAATTTTATATCCTATTTTTCTATACACTCTTCTAGCAACCAATATAGAAAAACGGAAACTTATTGGTATGCTTTTTATTGCATAGAAAGAATCTTGATAATAACGGTTCGCAAGATTAATAGTTGATGAGATTATTTCAAAATTTTCCTCTATATAAAATCTGTTATTTCTTGAATCTTCTAGAACATCTCTAGATATATTTGTTAATTGCATTGCTATACCCAAATCAATAGCTGACTTAAGAGAATTTTTTTTTGTTACATTTAAAATTTTAGCCATCATTAAGCCAACAGTCCCAGCTACTCTATATGAATAAATTAATAAATCTTTTTTTGAATCTAGTTCAACTCTCTCTTTAATATCCGATTTAATACCAGCCAATAAATCTTGAACTATTTTTATGGATATGTTGAATTCCTCCATGATACCCCACATATTCTTTATAACAAGGTTATCAAATTTTTTTTGATTAAAGTCATTTTCAAATTCAGCAAATTTTTTTTCTTTGACTTCTATCTTGTTTTTATCGTCCGCAATATTGTCTGCAACTCTACAGAAATCGTATAATACAGAACATTTTTTGAGTGTTTTCCTTGGTAAAAAAAAACCAGCCCAGCTAAATGACTTAGCATAAACAGATAAGTAACTTTTATCAGACATTATAAAATTTTATCTAACACTTTAGCTGAGGATAGTACGCCGGGCACACCAGCACCTGGATGTGTCCCAGCTCCAACAAAATAGAGTCCATCGTACATTTCAGATTTATTGTGAAATCTAAAATAAGCGGATTGTGTAAATTTTGGTTGAATTGAAAAGCCAGACCCATACTTTGTGTTTAAATCTTTTTCAAAATAGTCTGGTGTTAAATAAAAATCTTCAACAATATTCTCTCTTAAGTTTGGCATAAGATCCTTTTCCATTTTTTCAATTACCAAATTTTTCATCTTTTCTCCCTGAACAGACCAATTAATTTCAGATTGATTATTGGGAACTGGAACAAGAACATAAAAACAATCCTGTCCAGCAGGAGCCATAGTTTTGTCGGTAGCAGAGGGTCTATGAAGATAATAACTTATATCATCATTTAATTTTTTATTCTCAAATATGTCATCGAGATGTTCTTTATACTTATTTCCAAATTTTATTGTGTGATGTTCAACGTTTTGGTAAGTTTTTTTTGTTCCAAAATAATAAACAAATAATCCCATAGAGTATTCCATCCTTTCTCTTTTCCATTTGAACATAATTGAATTTTTTGAGTTTCCATTAAGCAACTTTTCATAAACTGCAGGTGGGTCGGCATTACAAATAACATTATCAGCTAAAATATCTGTATTATTATCAAGTCTGACTCCAGTTATTTTATTTCCACTTGAAATAATTTTTTTTACCTCATGGCCCTTTATGATCTTAATATCAACTTCATTCATCAGTTTCTCAAAACCTTTAATAATATTACCTGTCCCACCCATTGAGTAATGAATTCCCCATTTTTTCTCTAAATATAAAATTAGTCCATAAATAGAAGTAGTTGTAAAAGGATTTCCGCCAACCAAAAGAGGATGCATGCTTAACATTCTTCTTAGTTTTTCATTTTTTATAAAAGATGAAACTAATGAATAAACTGATTTATAACTCTTAAGTTTTAGAAGTGAAGGAAGTTGCCGCATCATAAAAAAAGGTTTATCAAAAGGAACATCTGCAAGTTCTAAAAAACCTTTGTCAAAAATTTTTTTTGTAAAACTTACTAATCTTTCATATCCCTCAACATCATCTTTACTAATTTCTGCAATTTGTTTCTTCATTTCAATTTCATCACCTGAGTAATTAAATTTTGAGTTATCTTCAAAAATAAATTGATACCAAATTTTTAGAGGTGAAAGTTCTATGTAATTTTTTGAGTCTTTTTTAAATAATTTGAATAATTCATCAATTAAATAGGGTGCAGTAATAACGGTGGGTCCACCATCGTAAGTAAAACCATTTTTTTTAAAAACTCTTGCTCTACCGCCAAGATCAGGATGTTTTTCAACTAATGTTACTTGATGACCCTTAGCTTTTAATCTTAAAGCTGCAGCAATACCACCAAAACCTGAGCCTACCACAATAGAATTCATCTTAATAATCTATAGTTTTTTTAAAAAATTGTAAGAAAATTATGAATTAATTTTTTTTAACTCTTCTTTAGTCTCTTCTAAATTTTTTTGGAACAAGTTATCTAGTTTAGACTTATCAACGGATGTGGTAATAATTTTTTTAACAGAGTCTACTGCGATTTTTACTGATGCGTCCTTTATTTCTTTAATCGCTGCTTCTTTCATTTGAACAATTTTGTTTTCAGCAGATGTTTTTTTAATTTCTGAAGACTTGTGGAATTTGTCATTAAGATCAATTATTAATCTATCGCTATCTTTTTTAGCCTGTTCCAAAATTTCATTTCTTACAGATTGTGCAGTATCAAGTTTACTCTGAGCATTATCTAATAAATTTTTTGCCTCTTTTCGAAGTTTTTCACTCTCATCAATTTCACTCTTTATATCAGTAATGAGTTTATTTAGTATTTCATTTATTTTTTGTGGCACTTTTAAATAAACCAACCCACCAAAAAAAATAAAAAATGAAACTGCCACCCAGAACGTTGAATCAATTACCATAGTATTTGCCTCCATTTTTCCTATATAAATCATCAACTATTGCTGAAATACTGCTGTTATTAATCTCAGTGCCTATCAAATTTTTAAGTATCTCTGAAGATGTTTCAATTGCGATATTATTTATTTTTTCAGGAGCAGTTTTCTTAAGCTGGTCAATCTCAGTTTCAGCTTTCTTAACTTCTTCGTCAATTTGTTTTTCCAAAGTATCTCTTTTAATATTAATATTTTTTAGTGTCTTTTCTCTAGTCTCATTAAAAAGATTTTTTGATTCAAGTTTACTTTTTAAAATTATATCATCATATTCTTTGAGTTTTAATTCACTATCTTTCCTCTGCTTATCAGCAGCCTCAATGTTTTCTTGTATTTGAGATTTCCTTAATTCTAAGTTTGCACTAATTTTTGGTAGTATAAGCTTAGATAAAACAACATACAAAGTACCAAAAACCAATGTAAGCCAAAAAATCTGTGAAACCCAAAATTCAGGATCTAATTGAGGCATACCACCACTTTCAGCTGCAAAAACCTCTTTTGAAAAAAAGAGGTATAAAAATACTAACTGAAAAAAATATTTTCTAATCATCAAATTTAAAACGCAAATAGAATGATTAATGCAACCACCAAACCAAACAACCCAGTTGCCTCTGCAAGAGCAAATCCTAAAAGCAAATTAGGAAATTGTTTTTGTGCTGCAGAAGGGTTTCTCATTGCCCCTGAAAGATAATTACCAAAAATTATCCCAATTCCAACACCAGCACCAGCTAAAGCGATTGCTGCTAAACCCGCTCCGATCATTTTTGCTGCTTCTAATTCCATTATATCCTCCTTTGTTAATTAATGGTGTAAATTTAATGCATCATTTAAATAAATGCATGTTAAAATTGCAAAAACATAAGCTTGAAGAAAAGCAACTAAGATCTCCAAACCAGTTAATGCAACAGAAAATGTTAAAGGAAGCCATCCTCCAACTATCCCAAGGCTTATAACAAAGCCTCCGAAAACTTTCATCATAGTGTGACCTGCCATCATATTAGCAAAAAGTCTTACCGACAAACTAATAGGTCTACTAAGATATGAAATTATCTCAATGACGACTATCAGAGGCAATAAAACAATAGGAACTCCACTTGGAACAAAAAGCTTCAAATAACCAAATCCATGTTTTATAAAACCAATAATTGTCACACCAATGAATATGAATGCAGCTAAAACAAATGTAACTATTATATGACTAGTGACTGTGAAGGTATAAGGTATCATTCCAAACATGTTGCAAAAAAGAACAAACATGAATAATGAAAATATAAACGCAAAATAAGGTTTTGCCTTAGATCCCGCTGTATCACTGATCATTTTAGATACGAATGTGTAGCTTAATTCTGCTAATAGTTGAATCTTATTAGGTAGCATAGAATTTTTTTTAGCCCCTAAATTAAAGATCAAGAGAATTGCAAGAGAACTGACTACCATAAACAAACTTGCATTTGTAAATGAGATATCAAAAGCTCCGATTTTTATTTCTGGACCAATTCTGTAAACTTCGAATTGAGTCATTGGATTTGCTGCCATAAATTTTATATCTATTTTTGCATATTTTTGGCAGATCTAATCACATTTGTAATACCTGCGATTACACCTACAAAAAAAAAAATTAAAATTAACCATGGTTTAGTACCAAAGGTATTGTCTAAAATAAACCCAATAATTGTCCCTACGGCAACTGCAGATACTAACTCTGTACTTAGCTTAAAAGCTGAGCCAATAGGCGATGAATTCTGCTTTTTTTTTTCATTGTCTCTCTTTGAGAGTTTTTTTTTTGCAATTTCTAAGCGAGTTTTGAACTGATTTTTAGACATCTGATTATTTTAATCAAGCAACCATACTCTCCGCTTTTTGTAAATCAACTGCTACCAGCTGACTTATTCCTTTTTCAGGCATGGTTACACCGTATAATCTATTCATTTTTGACATTGTCAGTGCATGGTGTGTAACTATGATAAATTTTGTATTTGTTATTTTTGTAAGTTCATCTAATAAATTACAAAATCTTGTGACATTAGCGTCATCCAAAGGAGCATCTACTTCATCTAGCACACAAATAGGAGAAGGATTAGTTAAAAAAACTGCGAAGATAAGTGAAAGTGCAGTTAAAGCTTGTTCTCCACCCGATAATAGAGTTATTGATTGAAGTCTTTTTCCTGGTGGACTAACCAACATTTCTAAACCTGCTTCTAGAGGGTCCTCTGAGTCAACCAGTTCAAGTTTTGCATTACCACCATTAAATAATTTTGTATAGACTTCATTGAATTTTCTATTAACTTTTTCAAAGGCTTCAACCAATCTCTCTCTACCTTTTTGGTTGAGCTCACTAATGCTGTCTTTTAATTTTACAATTGCTGTTACTAAATCTGCCCGGTCTGACTCCATTTTTTTAATTTCAGTCTCGTATTTATTAGTTTCTTCATCTGCTTTTAAATTAACAGATCCTAGTTTTTCTCTTTCCTGTTTTTTTTTATCTAATAAATCTTCTTGATTAACAGCATCAGGTAATTCTTCAACACCATTTAAATTTGAATTTTCTAAGATATTTTCCTCAGTCAAATTAAGCTCAGAAGTAATCCGATCTATTAGATCATTTTTTCTTTTTCTTAATCCTTCGACAGTTGCACCAGAACTTGCTTTTCTCTCTCTTATTTGAATAGATTCCTCTTGTATTTCATTCAGTTTCGTTCTTAATAGGTCAATTTTTTCATCAGTATCACTTATAATTTTTTCATTTTCTTCTTTTTCTTCCTCTGAATTTCTTAAATTCTCTGAAATTTGTCCCTTTTTTTCAGCTTGTATTTTTGGTTGGTTATCAAGTATTTCTAATTGATTAGTTAGATTATTCTTTCTACCAGTTAATTCATTTACCATTTTTTCAGAATTTGAAAGTAAATTTTTCCAGCTTTCAATTTCTTTTTCAATTATTTTGATTCTTTCATTTCTTTTAATAGATTCTTTTTTGATATTTTGATTTTTACTATAGCTATCAGCATATTTATCAATGATTTTTTCAAGACCATTTAAACTATCCATTGCACTATCATTTTGATTTGAACTTATTAAAGTTTTAATTTTTCCTATTTCATCAATTAAATAATTTTTTGAATTATCAAGATCCTCATTTGATTTTTTTTCTGTCTCAAAATATTTTGAATCAACTTCTATTAGGTCACTTTTTTCCTCTTTGAGTCTTTTCTCATTAGAATTAGCATCTATAATAATTCCTCTTTCTCTTGAAACATCTTCATCAAGTGTTGTTAATGACTTTTTAATATTCTCAATCTCTTCTTGAGTCCTAGTATTTTCTTTATCCAAACTCTGAAGTTCTAAATTCAATCTTTGGATTTTAGACAAATTTTCAATATTTTTTTCTCTTAACGGACTAACTTTTTCTATTTCTAGTTTGATTAACTTTTCAATTTCTGCAATTCTTTCATTAAATCCGCTAACCTCACCCTCGGCCTCTGTGTTTATTTCATTTTCAATTGTTATTTCTTTATCAATTTCTATTAATTTCAGATAGTAAAGACCAGCTTCAATTTTTTTGATTTCATCTGTTATGTTTTTATACTTTGTGGCTTCTTCCGCTTGTTTTTGAAGATTTGCCAATTGCCTCTCTTGCTGTCTCCTTAATTCATCTGCTCTCTTAAGATTATTTTCAGCTGCACTTAATCTTAATTCAGCTTCATGTCGTCTTACATGTAGACCAGAGATACCGGCTGCTTCTTCAAGAATTGCTCTTCTATCAGTGGGTTTAGCCGTCACTAGGGCTCCAATTCTACCCTGACTAATCATCGATGGAGAATGAGCTCCAGTGGATAAATCAGCAAAAAACATTTGTGAGTCTCTTGCTCTTACTTCTTTATCATTGATGTAAAACTTGGATCCTTTATCTTTTTCAATTTTTCTTCTAACATTTACCTCATTAACTTCTCGATATTGAATAGGTCCCTCACCAGTATCATTTTTAACTGTAATAGACACCTCAGCGATATTTTTAGATGGTTTATTTGAAGTACCAGAAAAAATTACATCCTCCATTCCTGAGCCACGTAAACTTTTGGCAGATGTTTCGCCCATAACCCATCTAATGGATTCTACAATATTTGATTTTCCACACCCGTTAGGTCCAACTATACCAGTTAAACCATCTTCGATTAAGAAATTGGTTTTATCAGCAAAAGACTTAAACCCATTTAGTTGGATTTTTTTAAACTCCATTAATTAGCTTATATCAGCTTTTCTAGAGATTTTTTTAAATTTTTATAATTAAGAGTTTTCTCAAACTTTTTTCCATTAATTATTATCGTAGGAGTGGAATTTATCTCAAATTTTTTAGTGCCTTCGATTCGATCACTTAAAACAAAATCTTCAATTTTTTTATCACTTATACACTTTTCAAAATCTAAAGTAAAATTTTTGTTTTCAATAAATTTTTTTAAGTTTTCATTAGCCTCCTCGATTGATTTACCTTTTATCCAAGCCTGCTGATCAGAATATAAACTCATCATAATTTCTAAACTTTGATCTTGTTTGCACTGCGAAATTTTTGATGCATTAAGAGCGACAATATCTAAGGGAAAGTGCCTAAATTCTATTTTTACCAAACCAGTATCAATGAATTCTTTTTTAAGTAACGGATAAATATTATTGTGAAAATCTGCGCAATGACTACAAGTCAGGGACTCGTAAGCAATAATTGTTATTTTGGCATCATCTTGTCCGGAAACAATACGATTATTTTCAGCATTTACTTTCAGAGAAAATCCTAGAAAAATCAAAATTAATAAAATAGTTTTTTTCATTTTTCTCTAAATACTTTTGTTAGTTCTATTAAGGATTTTTTGATTTTTTCATTTTTAACACTCTCGATTTTTTTGTGGTATGTTTTTCTTGTCACAGCTTTTTTCTCTATTTTGTCAATGATTACCTGCTTTCGTTCTTCCTCAAAAGTAGTAAATTTGATTTTTTCAATTATTATATTTCCAAAGAAATTATTTACTCTATCCATGATTTCTTTCTTTGAATATTCTAAATCTATTTCATGACCTCTCTTAACCATAATTAATAACATACTAACTCCAAATTTATTTGAATTTTTAAATGATTTTGGGAAACAAACTTTAAAGAGACTTTCTCCTACCAAAAATTTCCAATTATTAAGTATTTCAGAAAAAATATGGCCTCTTTTGTTGATAACTTTTTTAACACTTGTTGGTAAGGTGTCTTTAAAAGATCTTAAGCCTTGAATGGATCTTAATCTCTGCTTAGTATTATTTTTGAAATACATATGACAGAAAAGATAATAACAAAAAAAGTTCTTAAATGGTATGATTTAAATAAAAGAAATTTACCATGGCGGAAAAAAGTACCTTTATATAAAAAGCATTATTATACATTGGTAAGTGAGTTTATGTTACAACAAACACAAGTTGTAACTGTTATTCCTTTTTTTAATAGATTTCTAAAAAAATTACCCACTCTTGCGGACCTTGCTAAAGTAAAAGAAAATGAATTAATAAAATTATGGGAAGGTCTTGGATATTATTCAAGAGTAAGAAATTTACAAAAAACTGCTAAAATTATAATTAGTAAATACGATGGAAAAATTCCAAATAATTATGAGGATTTGATATCTTTACCTGGTATTGGCAATTACACTGCTAATGCAATCTTAGCTATTGCCTTTAATAAATCCTGTATTCCTCTAGATGGAAACATTGAAAGAGTTTTAAAGAGATATCTTTATTTAAAAAAAGATGAGGAAATTCAAAAAGACAATCTAATAGAAAAAAAATCTATTTTTGGAATTTCATCAAGAGCAAGCGATTATGCACAAGCTTTAATGGAATTGGGAGCAATTATTTGCAAACCTAAAAATCCTAAATGTAGTGGTTGTCCAATCTCAAAAAATTGCAAGTCTTTTAAGAAGAAAGATTTTGATTCAGCTAAAATTACAAAAAAGAATAAAGAAAAATACTTTGTTCTTAAAGTTTATAAAAAAGATCAAAGGTATTTGCTTATAAAAAACACAAAATTTAGTTTTCTTAAAAATTTAGCAATTTTTCCAATGGAAGAGCTATCTAACCCAAAAAATTTTAATGAAAATCTTAGTTTTAAAATGTCAAACATGAATATGAACATAAAAATTCAATATCTCAAAAATGCAAAAAGATTTCCTTCATCTTACTGGTTTGATAGAAGAAAATTAGATAATTATATGCTTCCATCATTCACTAAGAAAGTTGTTAAATATTTAGAAAAAAATTAATGAAAAAAGTAGCTATAATTGGTGCTGGAATTTCAGGGCTATTTATTGCCAATTTATTTAAGAGAAACAAAAAGTATCAAGTAAATATTTTTGAGAGAAATAGCTTAATAAATTCAAAAGAAGGTTACGGTATTCAATTATCTGTTAACAGCATCAAAATATTAAATAAAATTCAGTTTGATAAATTAGAAAACAGTGAAAAATTTAATCCAGATAAAATTAATTTTTACTCTATTAAGAATTCTAATAAGATATGTGAGTTAAATATATCAGATTTTAATACTGAAAGTTGTAAATATACTACTCTTAAAAGATCATCACTTATTAATTTTTTAAAAAAGGATTTAGAAAAAGAAATAAAATTTGATCACACTATTTCAAAGATAGAACAACAAGATCAAATCGTTAAAATTTCTTTTGAAAATAATGAAATTTATGAATTTGATTATCTAATTATTTCAGATGGAGTCTTTTCAAAGAGTAAAAATCTGGTATCAAAAAAGCAAATTGAACCAAAATTTAATGACACATTAGCTATTAGAGGGATTATACCAAATTCTTCAAACATAGCTGATAAAAAAAATATCTCATTGTTTTTAGGTCCAAATTTCCATTATGTTATTTATCCGGTTTCTCCTAATGGTGATTTAAACTTTATAGCTGTAATGAAATTCAAACTTTCAAGAAATGAGCAAAAAGATTTTTCTTTGTTTAAAGATGATAATTATATCAGAAAGATTTTAGAAAAAGTTCCGCACTTAAATAAGAAATTTTTTGATAGTGTTAATGATATAAAGATATACCCAGTATTTGTAAGTCATGATTTTTTTGAGATTAGTAATAATAATATTCATCTAATAGGAGATGCTTTTTTTGCTTTTTCACCATCATTTGCTCAAGGCGCATCACAATCAATAGAAGGTGCATATGAATTATTTGAGAATATAGAGAATAATACTATGAGTAATTTTTTTAGAAATAGAGTTGCTAAAATAAAGATGGTAAATAATCGCTCAAAATTTAATCAATTTGCTTTTCATTTATCTAATCCTTTAACAACATTATTAAGAAATATTTTTTTGAAAAGATTAGTAAAAAATAAAAAGTTTTTAGAGGGCTATCTCGGGAAAATATATAAGAACTAGCTATTAGAAATCAACCTTTGTCTTAAATGATCGATAGGAACTGCGTTTCCATTCAAGTTATAATGCCAATAGGTCCATCCATTACAGCTCTCAGCACCTAAGATTGTAGCTGCTACTTTATGGATTGAGCCCTCGGTTTGAGCATGTTTGATACTCCCGTCAGCCATAATTTTTGCACTGATTTTCTTTTTATTATCAAAAATAGTGGAGCCTGGTTTAATTATTCCTAATTCAACTAACGAGCCAAATGGTATTCTTGGTTTAGATCTACCGTTCTTTAGAGTATCTAAATAATCATCTTCTATAGGTTTAGTTTTACTTAATCTTTGCTCAGCAGCTTTAAAATAAGTTTTTTCTTTTTCAATGCCGTAATAACTTCTCCCTAATTTTTTAGCAACTGTTGCCGTTGTTCCTGACCCTAAGAAAGGATCTAAAATTAAATCATTTTTATTTGAAGTTGCTAATAAAATTCTGTGAAGTAGAGCCTCAGGTTTCTGTGTAGAGTGTACCTTTTTACCATTCTTTTTTAGTCTTTCAGAACCATTACAAATTGGCAATTCCCAGTTAGATCTCATTTGAAGATCATCATTTAAACACTTTAAAGATTGATAGTTAAAAGTATATTTTGATTTCTCAGATTTTGAAGCCCAAATTAAAGTTTCATGAGCGTTTGTAAAACGTGTCCCTCTAAAATTCGGCATAGGATTTTTTTTATTCCAAATAACATCATTTAAAATCCAAAAACCTAAATTTTGTATTACCGTACCTACTCGAAAGATATTGTGATAACTACCAATTACCCAAATAGCTCCATTCTTTTTCAAAATCCTTTTGCACTCAGTTAACCACAAATAAGTAAAGTCATCATACTTTTTAAAATTTTCAAATTGATCCCATTTATCATTTACTGCATTAACTTTCGATCTATCAGGTCTTGTGAGTTCATTTTTTAATTGTAGATTATAGGGTGGATCAGCAAAAATTAAATCAAAGGTCTCATCTGGAATCTTGTTTAATTCCTTCAGACTATCACCATTAATTAATTTATTTTTGAAACTTGAGCTCATTTTATAAAAATAAATTAGACTCGAAAAAGATTCTTGGGTCAACCTACGATTGAATTATGAAGACTCAATTTGTGTACCTAATTCTAGAAATATCAATATCTAGTGTTCATTACTTTGAGGTATTTAGTTTATTTACAGGTGAAAAAGTTTTTCTGTGATGAATTGTGACCCCAAACTTTTTGATAGCCCTTAAATGTTGTTTAGTTCCATACCCATAATTTTGACCCCATGAGTAACTTTTATATTTGATGCCTAACTTTGAAATAAAATCATCTCGAGCTACTTTTGCAATAATTGAAGCAGCAGAAATTGACGGTATTTTTTGATCTCCTTTGATTACAGATTTAAGTTTGTAGTTTTCTATTTTTGGTAATTTATTTCCATCAATAAAAATCATTGAGGGTTTTTTTTTCAATTTAAGGATTGCTCTTTTCATTGCCATCAAACTAGCCTGTAAGATATTTTTTTTTTCAATCTCACTGATTGATGCTTTTGCTATGGCCCATGTAGAATTTTTTTTAATATACTGAGCTAAAATTTCTCTCCTTTTTTTTGATAACTTTTTAGAGTCTTTTAATAGTTTTTTGTTTATCGAGAGATTTAAAATTACAGCCGCTGCATATACAGGTCCCACTAAACTTCCACGTCCAACCTCATCAACTCCAGCAATTAATTTCATTAAAACTTTATATTTAGATCTTGAATTTTTTGCTTAATCATTTTTAAATCTTCCCAAGAATATTTCTTATTCTCCGGGAATCTAATTAAATATGATGGACTGTAACTAATCATTAAGGAGACTGTTTTATTTCCTATAATTATTTCTTTCCATTTCCCTCTTTCATCTGAAATTTTACTCTTTAACCCAGTTACAGCCTCCATTGCAGTTCCACCCATTAGAATTAACATTTGTGGATTAATTATAGAAATATGTTCTTTCAAAAATTTAGAATATCTCTTTATATCACTAGTATTAGGTTTTCTTTCATCAGTTGTCTTATAGTTTATTGAATAAGTTAAATAAATATTATCCATCGATACATTGATGGCTAAGAGCATCTTTTTTAAAAGTTTTCCCACTTCACCTTGAAAAAGTAACCCAGACTCATCTTCCTCGTCACCAGGTGTATCGCCAATTAACATTATAGAACTATTGATATTTCCCCTACCAAATAAAATATTTTTTGAAGCTTTCTTTAGATTACAATCCTCAATTGTATTTATTAGATTTTTAAGATCAGATAGTTTTTGTTTTTTTTGCGAGTTTGAATCAATCCGATTACTTTTTAAATCTTTATATCTATTTTGTGGCTCATTATTGAAGATAAAATCTGTCTCAAAAGTTTTAATGAAATCTTGCGTAAATTTAGTCTTTTGATTTAGGGGTTTTTTAGACATAGAATAAACTAATGTGTTTAAAAAAAGTTTTAACGGTAATAATATTCATACTATTCTATCAGACTCATCTTTATTCTAAAAGCAATAGTTTCAATAATCTTAATTCAAAAAATTTATCAAATTATTTTTCTGGAATAGTTGCTTTCGAAAACAAAAAAAATTCTGAAGCATTGAATTTTTATAACTCATCAAAAATATTGATTAATCAGCACGATCCATACCTAAAAAGATTTGTAACCAGTTTGGTGCTAGAAAATAAAGTTTCTCAAGCAATTAATATTATTAGGCTAAATAGAGGAAATCAAAATACAAAATTTTTTGATGCATATTTATTATTAATTATCGATAGTTTAAAACGTGGTAATTTTAATGATGCTTACGATCAAGTTAATAGAGTAACAAATTTTTTTAATGAAGAAAAATTAAAACTGGCAATTCTTAATATTTTAAAGGGATACATTTATGTTTTTAAAGAAAAAAACTATTTTGAAAACAGAACAAGTTACGGAAATTTATCGAAAATTTCAGATGCTTTTCAAAAATGTTATTTAGACGACAAAAATACTGAAAATTATTTTCTAGAAGTAGTTAATAAAAGTGACTCTGACTACTCAAGATATGTATTTTTTTATGCCAGTTATTTAATTGAAAAAGGAAGATTCTCTACTCTTCGTGATGTTTTATCTGAGTATGACTATATAAATTCTAAATTATTAATATCCCAATCTAAAAACTGGGTTGAAGATAGAAAATATGAAAAATTTACGAATATATTTTCATGCAAAAATCATAATCATGTAATTAGTGAATTATTATTTTTAGTTTCTAACCTTTATTCATCCCAAGACAATTTTGAAAAATCTAACTTTTACTTATATCTCTCAAATTATTTAAATCCGAAGTTTATATATAATTTATCTTTGGTAGCTGAAAATTATTACTTCAATGAAGATTTCATTAAAGCTAAAAAAATTTTAAAAGGATTTGATAAAGAGGACAAAATTTATTATTGGTTTCGTATTAAAAAAGAGGCACAAATTATATCCGAGGAAGATAATAACAAAAAAAGATCAGTTGCTTTTATAACGTCTGAATTCAATAAAATTAAAAAACATAATCATAAGATGATTTTTGATTTAGCTAACTTTTATAAAAGTTCCAAAGATTATGAAAATGCAATAAAATATTATTCAAAAGTAATTGAGGATCTAGAGGATAATAACAAAATTAAAGCTGATATACTCTACAGAAGGGGCGGAAGCTATGAGAGAATTGGTAAATTTGAAAAATCAGATAAAGATTTGTTAATGTCTTTAAATATAGAACCAAATGATGCCTATGTTTTAAACTATTTAGCATATTCATGGCTTGAAAGAGATTATAAAATAGATGAAGCACTAGAAATGCTTAAAATAGCCTATGAGTCAGAAAGCAATGATCCGTATATAATTGATTCAATTGGCTGGGCCTATTATTTAATAGAGGATTATTCGAAGGCTGAAAAATTTTTGCGAAGAGCAGTAGAATTAATGCCGGAAGATCCAATAGTAAATGATCACTATGGTGACATCTTATGGAAATTAGATCAAAAAATACAAGCAAGATATTTTTGGAAAAATGTGCTTAAAATGAAAAAAGCAGAGAAAGAAATGAAAGATAAGATTAATCTTAAATTAATAAGAGGCATAAAAAAATCATAATTAATGAAATTTAAGAAGATCAAGTCATATGCTAAAATTAATTTAGCATTGAATGTTATAGGTAAATCATCGAAGCTTCATGAAATTGAAAGCCTGGTTGCTTTTATAAATATCTGTGATCTTATTCTCATAAAAAAAATTAAAAAAAAAAACCATATTGTAAAATTTACAGGAAAATTTTCAAAAAATATTGGCTCAAAAAATAGTGTTACTAAATTATTAAGAATTCTGGATAAAAAAAAATTACTTCAAGAAAAATTTCATATCGAGATAGTAAAGCATATACCACAACAGTCTGGGTTAGGAGGGGGTTCAATGAATGCCGCTAGTATTCTTAATTATTTTATCAAGGAAAAAATATTTTTTTTAGATAAAGAAGAGATTCATTCAATAGTTAGATATATAGGATCAGATGTAATTTTAGGATTAACTAATGATTATCAAGTTTTAACCTCTAAAAACGAAACTAAAAAATTCAAAAATTGTAAAAAATTATATACATTAGTTGTTAAGCCTAATTTTGGCTGCTCGACAAAAGCTATTTACGCAGACGTAAGAAACTATGAGACTGCCAAATTTAATATCCCGAGAAAGAAAATGTTTAATCTTAATTTTTTAAAAAAAATGAGTAATTCTCTGGAAAAAATTGTCTTGGTTAAACACCCAATTTTGAAAAAAATTAAAATTTACTTAACAAATTTATATAATCCTGAGTTTGTAAGAATGACTGGCTCTGGATCAGCTTTTATTGCCTATTATAATTCCAAAAAAAAATGCGACAAAGCACTTAGACAATTTAACAAAGAATATAAAAAATATTGGTGTATAAGCTCAAAAACTATATAAATTTTATTTTTTTGTGTTATATCAATTTTATATTGGGGCGTAGCCAAGCGGTAAGGCACGGGTTTTTGGTACCTGCATCCTAGGTTCGAATCCTAGCGCCCCAGCCAAATATGAAAAGTTTAATAGACAAATTTTTTTTCAGACGAAATAATCTAGACCTGGTAAGCAAGAAAATAAGGGACATATCCAAAAAAACCCCTGTGTCTCAAATATTTAATATTATCAATTCTTATTCATCTACAAGTGAACTTAGATATGTTGGTGGTTGCATAAGAAAAGTAATAAATAACGAAAATTTTGATGATATCGATTTAGCAACAAATATAGATCCAACAGAGGTTTGTTCTGCACTCAAAAAATGCAACGTTGAATTCTATGAGAGTGGAATTAATCATGGAACAATAACAGCAATAATAGGGGATAGTAAATTTGAAATTACAAGTTTAAGAGAGGATATTTTGACTGATGGCCGTCATGCAAAAGTCAAATTTTCTAAAGATTGGAAAACCGACGCCTCGCGAAGAGATTTCACCATCAATTCTATTTATTCAGATAAAGAAGGCAACTTATTTGATCCATACAACGGTTATGAGGATATTAAAAAGGGTAAAATTAATTTTATTGGCAACCCAGAAAAAAGAATAAAAGAGGATTACTTGAGAATATTAAGATATTTACGATTTTTTTTAAACTATTCTAAACAACCACATGATCCTAAAATTGTTAAAGCTTTAAAAATGAATCTTATGGGCATCGCAAATCTTTCTAAAGAAAGGCTGATTGATGAACTAAGAAAGATTCTCAAACCAAATGTGTTAGAAAGTTTGTCAAAAGATAAAATAATTTTAGAAATTTTAGTCTCAGTTTTTCCTCAACTAAAACAATTTAATATTTTTTCTAAGCTAAATACTAATCTAAAGGATATGCTCTCCAAAGTTGATTTTATCTTTATCATTTCATTATTAATTATCGATGAAACTGATAATGTGGAGTATTTCATTTATAAATTTAACTTATCTAAAAAGGACCAAAAAAGGATTAGAAATATAAGTGATTTTTATAAAAAAAAGATAACTTCAAAAACTTTTACTGAAAAAAATTTAAATTTGACCTTTTATCATTCAGGTAAAGAGACAGTCTTGGATATTCTAAATTATAGGATATTAAAAACTAACAAATTAGATAACAATATATTGGAATTAATTAGCAAATTTGAAATAAAATCGGTACCGACAATGCCATTTAAAGCAGATTTTTTAATGTCAAAATATGATATTCCAGAGGGCAAAATTTTAGGAGAAAAATTAAAACTAATTGAGAGTAAATGGATCGAAAATAATTTTCAAATATCAGAACAACAGATTGAAAACATAATTAATAATTAAATATATTTAACATCTTTAATTTCAAAGTTTTTTTTACCAGCAGGAGTACTAATTTCGACTAGATCATTTTTATTTTTTCCGATAAGTCCTCTTCCTATTGGTGATTGATAATAAATTAATTTACTTTTGAGATCTGCTTCATCCTTTCCAACAATCTTATAATTTATTTTTTCACCTGTATCTAAATTTTCTAAAAAAACTGTTGATCCAAAAATAACTTTGCCATCATTATTCAATTTTGTGACATCAATGATGTTTGCTCTTGCGATTATGTCATTAATTTCAGTAATTCTTCCCTCATTATGGGATTGTTCCTCTTTAGCAGCATGATACTCAGCATTTTCTTTTAAATCTCCATGTGAGCGTGCTTCAGCAATTGCAGCAACAATTTTAGGACGTTTTTTTTCTTTTAAAAAAATTAATTCCTCTTTTAGTTTATTTAAACCGTTTAAAGTGATTGGCTCTTTATCCATTTTATTTCCATTTTGCAATAGGTGGTAACGACATCAAAATACCCTCAACATTTCCACCTGTTTGCAATCCAAATTTTGTTCCTCTATCATAAAGCAAATTAAACTCTGTATACCTACCTCTTTTTATATATTGCATTTCTTTATCTTTTAAAGTCCATTTTTTTTTTAATTTTTTTTTGATAATTTTTTTAAATATTAATTCAAATGTGGTACCAACTTCCCTGATAAATTTAAAATCTTTTTCAAAATCATTTTTTTTGTAATCAAAAAAAATTCCTCCGATACCTCTTGCTTCTTTTCGGTGAGGTAAATAAAAGTATTCGTCACACCATTTTTTATATTTTGGATAATATTTTTTGTTGTGACGATCACACATGCTTTTTAATATTTTGTGAAATTCCTTTTTCTCATTTTCATCTTTTTTGGATGGAGTAACATCCATACCTCCACCAAACCAATCATAAGATGTGCAAATATATCTAGTATTAAAATGCATCGCTGGAATTAGAGGGTTTTTCATATGCATAACTACAGAAACACCTGATGCCCAAAAATTTGGATTTTTCTCAGCACCTGGAATTTGTTTTTGAAAATGTTTTGGAAATTTTCCATAAACTTTTGAAAAATTTACACCTACTTTATCAAATATTCTTCCATCTTTAAGTATTCTATATTCACCACCACCTTCATCTTTTTTTTGATTTTTTTTCCATGTTATTGATTTAAATTTAATTTTATTTTTTTCTAGCTCGCTTATGCTATGACATATTGAATCTTGTAAAGTTTTAAACCAATTACTTGTTAAATCTTTTCTAATTTCTAAATCCATATTAAATTAAATTTGTTTGTTTTAGGCTCTCAGCTAAAATAATAGCAACAGATGAGGAGATATTAAGTGATCTTTTATTATTTTTCATGGGTATTTTTAATTTGTTTTTAATTAATCCGTGTACTTTTTCTGGCACCCCAGCACTTTCCCTTCCAAATAAAATAGTATCATTCTTTTCAAACTTAAATTTAGTATATGAAATAGAAGCCTTAGTTGTCATTAGTACAATTCTATGATTCTTTTTATCCTTGTAAAATCTATCGAAGCTTTGATAAAACTTAATCTCTTTATTGTCCATATAATCCATTACAACTCTTTTAAATCTCTTATCATTTAACAAGAAGCCACATGGCCCTATAATTTCTAATTCTGCGCCTAGACAAGCACAAGTTCTTATTATAGCTGCTGTATTTTGGGGTATATCAGGTTCAAATAAAGCAATTTTGGGCCCTGTAAATATTGAACTATTATGTGTCATTCTTTCAGTAGTAAATTGAATATTTTATATTATATGAAACATATATTTAAGTGGAAATAATCTATTTTGAGTATATTTAATAAAATTTAAAGATGTCTAAAAAAAAAACTGAAAGAAGAGATTTTTTATTCACAGCTACAGCTGCAGTTGGAGCTGTAGGAGTTGGGGCTACAGTTTGGCCAATGATAGATCAAATGAACCCAGACGCTTCAGTTAAGGCTTTAGCTAGTACAGAAGTAGATGTGAGCTCAATGAACCCAGGAAAAACTATAACAGTTTTGTGGAGAGGTAAACCTGTTTTTATTAGAAGAAGAACTCCAGAAGAAATTGATGAGGCAAGAGCCGTTAAATTAGGTGATTTAAAACATCCAGAGAAAGATGAGGATAGAGCTAAAAATCCAGAGTGGCTTGTGATGCTTGGAGTATGCACGCATTTAGGTTGCGTACCCTTAGACCAAAAAGGTGATTACAACGGTTGGTTCTGCCCGTGCCATGGATCTCATTATGATATTTCTGGAAGAATTAGAAAAGGACCGGCACCCACAAACATGGAAATTCCTAAATATGAATTTGTTAACGCTAATACTATTAAGATCGGATAAAAACTATGAGTGATCATGAATATACACCGAAGTCAAATTTTGGAAAATGGTTCAATGATAGATTACCATTATTAACTTTAGCAAACCACTTAACTGATTATCCAACACCAAAAAATTTAAATTATTGGTGGACATTTGGTGGTATTTTAACTTTTTGTTTAGTTACCCAAATAGTTACAGGTTTAGTTCTTGCTATGCATTATATTGCTCATGCTGATATGGCATTTGATAGTGTTGAACATATAATGCGTGATGTAAATTATGGATGGTTAATAAGATACATTCATGCAAATGGAGCATCAATGTTTTTTCTAGCTGTCTACATACATATATTTAGGTCCTTGTTCTATGGATCTTATAAAGCTCCAAGAGAAATAATCTGGATTATAGGTATCATTATTTATTTATTAATGATGGCAGCAGCTTTTATGGGTTATGTACTTCCTTGGGGACAAATGAGTTTTTGGGGAGCAACTGTTATTACAAATTTGTTTAGTGCGATTCCATTAGTTGGTGAAGGTATTGTAACATGGTTATGGGGAGGGTATTCTGTTGATAATCCGACATTGACAAGATTTTTTACTCTTCATTATTTAATTCCTTTTTTAATTTTAGGTTTAGTTGTTCTTCATATTTGGGCATTACATGTTCCAGGCAATAATAATCCCATTGGTATAGATGTTAAAAAACCTTCTAAAGATACTGTCCCTTTTCATCCTTACATAGTAATAAAAGATGCTTTTGCTTTACTGATGTTCATGATTGTTTTTGCTTTTTTTGTTTTTTATACACCAAATATTTTAGGTCACGCAGACAACTATATAGAAGCAAATCCGCTTGTTACGCCAGCTCATATTGTTCCCGAATGGTACCTATTACCATTTTATGCAATTTTAAGATCAGTACCTGATAAATTAATGGGTGTAATAGCAATGCTTTCAGCTATTTTTATTTTAGCAGCCTTACCTTGGTTGGATACCTCAAAAATAAGATCAGCAGTATTTAGACCTTTATACAGACAATTTTATTGGATCCTGGTAGCTGATGTTTTAATTTTAGGATACGTAGGAGCAATGCCCGCTGAAGGTTTATATTTGCTTATTGCTAGAGTAGCGACCGCGTACTATTTTTTACATTTTTTAGTTATTTTACCTATTTTAGGCTTTAAGGAGAGAACATTACCAATTCCATTAAGCATTACAGAACCAGTTCTAGGTGGCTCTTCAAATTTAGCAGCCGCTAGAGATGATATTAGGTTAGATAAGTTAAAGTGAAAAAATTCTTAAAACTATTTTTTTACATCTTCTTTTTAATTTCCTTTTCACCCCAAGTATATGCTGCAGAAAAGGTTGAATACTTGACCACTGATTGGAGTTTCAAAGGTTTATTTGGTAAATTTGATAGAGCAGCTTTGCAAAGAGGCTACCATGTTTACACAGAAGTATGTTCTTCTTGTCATTCAATGAAGTACTTAAGTTATAGGAATTTATCTCAAAAAGGAGGCCCTGAATTTACTGAGGCAGAAGCTAAGGCAATCGCTGCGTCTTTTGAAGTAACTGATGGTCCTAATTCTGATGGAGATATGTTTACAAGACCAGGAAAATTGTCTGATAAATTTGTAATGCCTTATGATAATATGAAAGCAGCTCAAGCGGCCAATGGAGGAGCCTATCCACCCGATATGTCTGTGTTGGTTAAAGCAAGAGGAGGTGGAGTAGATTATATTTATTCATTATTACAAGGGTATGAAGATCCACCAGCAGGAGTTACTTTAGATGATGGTGTTTACTACAATAAATATATGTATGGTAATAAGATAAAAATGGCTAACCAATTATCTGATGGATTAATTGAGTATTCAGATGGCACAAAGGCTACTGTTGAACAGATGTCAAAAGATGTCACTACTTTTTTAATGTGGGCAGCAGAACCGCACCTAGAATCTAGACATAAAATGGGATTTAAAGCAATCGTATATTTAATAATTCTCACAGTTTTAGTTTATTTTAGCATGAAAAGAATTTGGTCACGTATTGAAACGAAAGTTTAGAACATCTCCATCTTGAACAATATAATCTTTACCTTCCAATCTCATTTTACCATTCGTTTTTGAATTTACCCAACCCTCATTGCTAATAAAATCATCATATGAAACCGTTTCAGCTCTTATAAATCCTTTTTCAAAATCTGAATGAATTTCACCTGCTGCTTCAGGTGCCGTACTATTCATCTGAATGGTCCACGCTCTAGTTTCTTCTGGACCAGATGTGAAGTAAGTTTCTAATCCTAAAATCTTATAAGCTTTTTGTATTAAAAGACTTAAGCCTGTACTCTTTAAGCCAATCATTTCCATGTAGTTTTTTCTTTCACCAATATCAAATTCGTTAATCTGATTTTCTATATCTGCAGATATAACCAATGTATTTTCTTGACCAAATTTACTTATAAAGTTTTTTGAGTAATTGTTACCGTTCTGAACACTTTTTTCATCAACATTACAAACGAATATTTTAGGTTTTAGAGATAATAGTCCACTTTGATTTAATTGCTTTTTGTTATATTGGTTTTTTAATGTAGAAATATCTTCATCATTATTGATACACTCTAGAGTATGCTCAAGAACTTTAATTATTGTTTCATCAATATTTTTTTTATTATTTTTTTCTAGCCTTTTTTGTATCGACTCAAGATCAGCAAGCATCATTTCTGTTTCAATAATTTCTAGATCTCTTACTGGATCTACAGTTGGATTAACATTTTGTATATCATTAGATTCAAAGCATCTTATCATATGAATGACTGCATCAACTTCTCTAATGTGAGAAAGAAACTTATTTCCAAGACCTTCACCCTTAGAAGCACCTTTGACTAATCCTGCAATATCAACAAATGAGATTGTTGTATTAATGACTTTTTTAGATTTAGATATTTTTGCTAAACTATCAAGCCTATCATCTGGCACAGCAACAATACCGATATTAGGATCAATAGTACAAAATGGAAAATTTGCAGCTTGAGCTTTATTTGAATTTGTTAAAGCATTAAATAATGTAGATTTACCAACATTTGGTAAACCAACAATCCCACATTTCAAGCTCATTATTTATTATTCACAGCACTTGAGAATAGATCTAATTTTTTTTCTACTAAAATAGAAATTGATTCAGTGATGCTATCTGAAATTTTTTTAATACCAACTGTTTCATCTTCATCAAAATTTTGTAAAACATAATCTGCAACTTCAATACCATTCTTGGGTTTTCCAATACCTATCCTAACTCTTGAGTAGTCTTTGCCGATGAATTTATCGATTGAGGCAATCCCATTATGACCTGCACTTGACCCACCAAATTTTACTTTAATTTTTCCTAATTCAACATCAAGATCATCATGAAAAACTATCACATCTTCAGCATCAATTTTAAAATATTCAATTAATTCTCTTATGCAAATACCTGAATTGTTCATAAATGTTAGAGGCTTAATTGCGTAAATTTTTTTATTGTTGATATTTCCAGTTGTAAGAAGACCTTTAAATTTTGGTTTTTGTTTAGAAAGACCAAATTTTTTATTAATGTTGTCTATAATCTTAAAGCCAACATTATGACGATTATTTTCACTATCTGGAGTTGGATTACCTAGACCTACAAACAAAAGCATAAATTATTGTGAAATTATATCCAATTTAATTAGATTATTTTTTTTCTTCTGAAGGTTTTTTATCAGCAGCTTTTTTATCATCAGCATCTTTTTTTTCGCCCTCAGCTGGTGTTTTTTCACCATCAGCTGCTGCTGCCTCCGCTCCCTCTGTTCCTGGTTCACCTTCTGTTGTTTCGGCCTCAGCTGGTTTCTCAGGCTCTTTCATTACAGTCGGCGCTGCTAAGGTTGCGATTACAAAATCTCTTCCTTGGATTGTAGGAGTTACTTCACTATCTAATTTTACAGAAGAAATTTTAAAACTTTCACCAATATCCACACCATCTAGGTCAATTGTTATATTTTCAGGAATTTTTTCGCTAGGACACTTTAATTCAACTTTTCTTCTAACAATATTTAATACACCACCTCTTTTAAGTCCTGGAGATTTCTCATGATTGATAAAGTTTACTGGAACTTCAATTTTAATTTTAACACCAGGTAAAATTCTCAAAAAATCAACATGGGTAGGATCATCACTTAAGATATGATATTTTACTTCTCTGGGTAAAACATTAAGATTTTTACCACCAACATTTAGTGTTATGATATTTGATAAAAAATTTTCTTTCTCAATTAAGTATTTAAGTTTTTTTTTTGAAATAGAAACTTTTTGATTTTCGTCTTTACCACCATAAACAATTGCAGGCACTTCTCCATTTTTTCTGATAGCATTTAATTCGCCCTTAGTTTTATTATCTCTAATGTTAGCTTCTAATGAATTCATAAAACACAGGGTTTTAACTCATGTTGATAAATAATCAAGGTAATTATTTAAATAAATCCGAAACTGAAGTTGAATTAGAAATTCTTTTAATCGCCTCACCCATTAGGCCTGAAATTGGTAAAACTTCTATATTTTTTACATTTTTTGTTCTCTCAAAATTGTCAATTGTATCGGTTATTACTAAATTTTTAATGACGGAATTTTTAATTTTTTTTACTGCGTCCCCACTTAGCACACCATGTGTGATATAAACAAAAACATCCTTAGCACCTCTATTTTTTAGTGCTTTAGCTGCATTAACTATCGTTCCACCAGAGTCAATTATGTCATCGACAAGAATACAAGTTTTACCTTTAACATCACCAATTATATTCATTACTTGAGATTGGCCTGGTTTAGGTCTTCTTTTATCAACTATTGCAAGTCCAACATTTAAAATTTTTCCAAGCGCTCTAGCTCTTTCTGTACCACCAACATCTGGTGCAACACAGATTATATTTTTACTTTTAATTTTTTTTTTAATATGTCGCGCAAATATTGGAGTTGCAAAAAGATTATCTACTGGGATATCAAAAAAACCTTGAATTTGACCTGCATGTAGATCAACTGTTACGACTCTGTCTGCTCCAGCTTGAGTAATTAAATTTGAGACAAGCTTTGCTGATATGGATGTTCGTGGTACAACTTTTCTATCTTGTCTTGCATAACCAAAATAAGGAATTACAGCAGTTATATTTTTTGCTGATGATCTTTTTAAAGCATCAATACATAAAAGTAATTCCATTAAATTATCATTAGCTGGTGAAGAAATTGATTGAATTATAAAAATGCTATTTCCTCTTATGTTTTCATTTATTTCAATATAAATTTCACCATCTGCAAATTTTCTTATACTGGAATTGACAAGTTTAGATTTTAAATATTTAGCAATATTTTTACTTAGGATTTTATTACTATTTCCAGTTAATAATTTCATGAAAAGCTTAATTAATCATAATTATTGAAATATTTCTACCATAATCATTAAGATTTAATTTTAATGATCTTCTTGCACTAAAAAAATTATTTTTTTTATCAAACGTATCAATTTTAATCATATCAATTCTATTGACTTTTTGTGATTTAAGTTGACTTTTGACATAATTTGGCAGGTCAAAATAAATTAAATTTTTTTTATTTTTAAAGAAAATTTTGTTTTTTTTGTGTTTTTTAATAAATTTTTTTTTAAAGTCAGCTTTTACTTCGTAGTTTTTTTGAGTAATTGATGGACCAATTGCTCCAATAATATTTTTTGTATTACAGCCTTTTTTAGTCATAAAATTGATAACGTTTTCGATTATGCCTTTATATGCACCCTTCCATCCAGCATGTATAGCAGCGATAATTTTTTTTCTATAATCATATAACAACACTGGCACGCAATCAGCAGTTAAAACAGCTATCGGAAGTTTTTTTTGGTCAGTTATAATTGCATCAGCTTTAATCTTTTTTTTTAATTTATAATTTTCATTGAGAAAAACTAACTTATTGCTATGTACTTGATGAACTAAATAGATATTTTTTGTTTTTTTTCCTATTTTATTTTTGACAATTTCTAAATTTTTTAAAATGTTATTTTTTTTATCAAGAGAACCACTTCCACAATTAAGGCTTTTATATATTCCCTTTGATTTACCTCCATTCTTATTAAAAAAACCATGACTTATATTTTTATTTTTTAATAATTTTTGAGAAGTAATCAGATCAAAATCCTAAATTAAAATTGTTATTTTGATTTTTTATTAACATAACTTTAAACAATTTTCCCATCAGTTTTTCATCTGTTAGCCTTTTCAATCTGTAATAAATATCTGCTTTTTTAAGAAAGTTTTGATTTTTTGCTATCATCTCAGCTCTTTCATAAATACCCATTTTTGTAAGAAATTCTTTTTGTGTAGTTAAACTATGATTTAATCCGCCAATTTTTTTGATTATTTTTTCAAATAATCGGAAATTAATATTATGTGTGATGTCAGAACTTCCAATTTTAGCTAAAACATTTGAATATTTGTGTTTATATAATGCTTGTAAAGTGTTTTTCATTTTATCCTCAGTGTACCCATAATCTATGATTAAGATTCCCCCAGATCTCACTTTGATTATCTTTGAAATTTGTTTCAGGTAATTAATACCAAGCTCTGAATATTCTATGAATTTTTGATTTTTAGATATTCTAAAATTAATCTTTTTTTCATAATTTTTTATATTTATCTTTTTTTCCAAGAAAAAAGTCTTTTGTTTACTTAAACTAACAAATTTTTCAAACCATAGACTCCCCTTTTTTTGAAATTGTTTAATTGCAAGTGCATCGAAAAATTCATTTGCAACAAATATACTAGGAATTTTTTTAATCTTTTTTAAATCGTTTATCCAATTTATATTTGAATTTGATAATTCTTTTTTTTGTATCTTTTTCAAAGTAGGGCTTATTTCATGAATTACCAACCTACAGGATTTGTAAAACGCTGGGAATTTTTTAAAACTTTCTATAAGAATTTTCATCATTGCAGCGTTTCCTGCACCAAGTTCAATTAAATTAAATTCCTTTGGTGACCCTATACTTTTCCAAAAACTTACAACCCAAATAGCAATCATTTCAGAAAATAATCTTGATACATTTGGAGCTGTGATAAAATCTCCTTTTTTGCCAAATGGATTTTTTTTTATGTAGTACCCAGACTTTTTATTATACATCGAGAAACTGATAAACTTGTCTAAGGGTAAGCTAACTATTTTGTCTGTTTTCATATTTAGAAATTGATAAATAAAATCCGATTATTAAAAAAAAGATACTTATAAGTTGTCCCATAGTTAGGTTGAATAATAAATAACCCAGTTGGTCATCAGGAACTCTTAAAAATTCAATTGTAAATCTAAAAATTGAGTAAAAAACTAAAAATATACCAGAGATAAAACCAGGTTTTTTAGAGTAACTCTTATTTTTAAAATATATTAGAATTGAAAATAGAACTATACCCTCAAAAAATGCTTCATATAACTGAGTGGGATGTCGATACAAGTTATCTATTTGAATAAATTGTACTGCCCAAGGAACATTAGTTTCGACACCATAAAGTTCTGAATTAATAAAATTTGCTATTCTACCAAAAAAAATACCTATGGGCGCTACAAGAGATACAATATCTAAATAACTAAATGAACTTTGTGAATTTTTTTTTGCAAAAAAATAACTTGCAATGATGACTCCTATAACTCCTCCATGAAATGACATACCACCTTGCCAAATTTTAAAAATATCTAATAAATTATTGGTATAAAATTCAAAGTTATAAAATATAATATATCCTAATCTACCACCAATAATTAAACCTAAAATTAGATAAGTTAAGTAATCATCAAATTTTTCATTTACTTTTGGTTCAGAAATAAAAAATTTTTTACTTAAAAACCATCCTAGTAAAATACCAACAATATAAGCTAAAGAATACCACCTTATTTCGAGTGAAAAAATTTGAACAGCGACTGGGTCAAAATTATTAATAAACATTTTAAATAATAATTATAATTTAAACTATAATAAGTTATTATATAAATATATGAAAAACTCAAAATTTGTAATCGACAGATTTGCTAAGTTAATTGAGCAAGGCATAGTTTCTTCAAAAGATATTACATCTGAGATATTCTCAATTCTAAAATCCAAAAGGGATGAATTAGTTTTTAAACTTAAATTAACAAGCAAAGATGAGTTCGAAGTTCTTTCTAAAAGAGTAGAAGTTTTAGAAAAAAAAATTGAAAAAATTAAATTTAAAAAAAATCCTAAATCTAAACGGGCAAAAAAACTTTAACGCTTAAACCATTCATCTTAGATTTATCTAATTTAATATTACCTCCATGGGATTTTATTATATCTGATGCTATTGATAATCCCAATCCGACACTAGATTTTGAGTCTGCTCTTCCTTTATTAATTTTATAAAATGGTTTAAATACATTCTCATACTCAGTTTTAGGAATACCTGGACCATCATCCTCAATCTTGATAAAAAGATTATTGTTATTTTTATTTAACTCTATATTAACTTTTTTGGCATATTTAATTGCATTATCTATAAGGTTATTAATACATCGAGTAATTAAATTTTTTCTTCCGTTAAAATAAACTCTTGGCATAAGTTCTAATGCAATATTATCGTTATCATATTTTTCTATAATTTCATTAATCAGATCTGTTAGATTGAACATTTCATCTTTTTCGGCAAAAGATGAACTTGTAAATTGGAGATACTCATTGAGCATTTTTTCCATTTCATCAACATCTTCTGTTAATTTTTTTGAAAGTTCTTTATCTTTTATAAAAGTTATTTGTAATTTCATTCTGGTCAGGGGAGTTCTTAAATCATGACTAATTCCCGATAACATTTCAGATCTTTGATTTAAATGTCTTATTATTCTTTTTCTCATTTTATCGAATTCGTAACCTGCACGTCTGATCTCCGAAGCACCTGATGGTTTAAATTCTTCAATTTCTTCACCTTTCCCAAATTTTTCTGCAGCTCTAGCAAGGTTAGTTATGGGTCTTGTTTGATTTTTCAAAAAAATTAAAGATATCAAAACCATAATCAATGCTGGAACAGTTATCCAAAGTGCAAATATTCTTGCTGATGTACTTGTAACTCTGTCTCTAGGCACAAGAAATTTAATATAACCATCCTCATATTTAATTCTAATATCGATTAATTCTTTATAGCCGATTGTATCAAACCAAAAATTATCTAACTTAAACCTAGATTTTAGCTCACGTCTTAAAGTTCGATCTATTGGACTAAACCATCTATCGGTATAATTAAAATCAAACTTTTCATCTTTTACAAATTCAAAATTTAAATCTTGGTAAATAGAAAAAAGATTGTTTATTTCATTTTTATCGTAGCTTTCATTTTTATAGAATTCAAGAAGTGTACTCATTTCATTAACTAACGCTCTAGTCATACCTTTGGTTGTTTTGATCCATAAGCTGTCGAAAAAAACAATTGTTACAACAAGCTGTAACACTAGAACAGGAACTGCCACAATAAGTAGTGCCCTATAAAACAAACTTTTTGGAAGAATATTTTTGATAATTTTATTTAATCCATAAAACATACCCAGCTCCTCTCATTGTTTGTAAAAATTTGGGATTTTTTGGATCATCTTCAATTTTTTTTCTTAATCTAGTAATAATTACGTCTATAGATCTTTCTTTATTTAAATTAATTAGCATCCCAATATTTTCTCTGGAAAAAGTTTTGCCTGGATTATTAATCATTTTCTCCAAAATAATTTTTTCAGTATTATTAATCTTAAATTCCTTATCGTTCTTTAAAATTGTAAGTTTATTAAGATCAATTTTTATTCTATCAAATTCAATTACTCTTTTTTGACTAATTTTTTTTGTTTTATTTAGAATATTTTTAATTCTTAAAATTAATTCTTTAGGCTCAAAAGGTTTAGGCAAATAATCATCAGCTCCTATTTCTAAACCTTCAATTCTCTCACTTGGCTCGCCTTTGGCAGTTAATAAAATAATTGGAGTCTCTAATTTTTTTTTATTTTCTTGAATAAACTCTAATCCACTCTTGCCTGGCATCATTATATCTAATATTATTAAATCAAACTTTATTAATTCTATTTTTTTCTTAGCATCTTCCGCATTTTCGGCAGTAGATATTAAAAAATTGTTTTCTTTCAGATATTTTTTAACCAAAGATCTTATTCCATCATCGTCATCTACAACCAATATATGAGCAATAAAATTATCCATTAATGATTTTTTTTAGGACTTTATCGAAATTAATTACCTCTTCAGAACTTGAATCTAGAAGTGCATTATAAATTCTTTTCTTTTGTAACAAAAATATTTCCTCAAAGATTTTTTTACCTTTTTCATTTAAATAAACATGCTTTATTCTTGTATCTATTTCATCTTTTTTAAAAATAATAATCTCAAGTTTTATCAAATCTTTTAATACCCTATTTAAACTTTGTTTTGTTACTTTTAGTTTTGCAAGTAATTTGGAAATTGAAATACCCTCGTACATTGATAGTAAATGTATAACTTTTTGATGAGCTAAACCAATTGAGTATTTATCTAGAATTTTCTTTGAGTCTGAAAAGGTTTCTCTATAGCCGACAAATATTTTTTCAATCAAATCTTTCAATTGGTCATCTTTTAGATATAAAAGTTCTTTCATTATAGGTAAGTTATATTGACATATTATAGATACAAAGATATTTTTTAGTAAATAAATATTTCATACATGATACCCTACGATAAAAGATCTGGAAAAATATGGTACAATGGCGATTTAGTTGATTGGTCAGACGTTAAATTACACGTTCTAAGCCATGGTTTACATTATGCAAGTTGTGTTTTTGAGGGAGAGCGTGTTTATGATGGTTCGATCTTTAAACTAGAGGAGCATACTTCAAGATTATTTTATTCAGCTAAAAGAATGGGATTCGAAATTCCATATACAGAAGCGGAAATTAATTCAGCTAGTAAAAAAATAATTGCAACCCAAAAAGTTGAAAATGGATATGTTAGACCAGTCGCTTGGCGGGGAAGTGAGATGATGGCTATATCTGCTCAACAAACAAAAATTCACGTAGCGATAGCAACTTGGGAGTGGGGATCTTATTTTGATCCAAAACTTAAAGTAGAGGGTATAAAATTAAATGTATCTAAGTGGCGAAGACCTGCACCAGATACTATTCCTTGGGATACTAAAGCCTCAGGACTTTATATGATCTGTACTCTTTCAAAGCATGAGGCAGAAAAACAGGGGTATACAGACTCGTTGATGTTAGACTACGAGGGAAATGTTGCCGAGGCTACAGGTGCAAATATTTTTTTTAAAGATAAAAATGGAGAGCTACATACACCAATACCAGACTCATTTCTAGATGGTATTACAAGAAGAACTGTAATTGAGATTGCAATATCTAAAAATATAAAAGTTCATGAAAGAAAAATAAATCCAAACGAGCTTTCAAATTTTGTTGGATGTTTCTTAACTGGTACAGCTGCAGAGGTTACTCCAGTATCTTGCATTGCACAAAATCAGTACAAAGTTTGTGATATGATCATAAACCTTAATGAAAGCTATCAAAATTTAGTAAAAAAGAAAAAAGCAGCTTAATCTTTATTGTCCTCTGAAATTGCATGGTCAATACCTTTCCGCATATATTCGTATCCAGTAAATAGTGTTAAAGCTGCAGAGAGCCATAGCAAAACAATTCCTATTGTTTGAGCGTTATAATCTTGAAAATTTATAATTTTATTTCCAGTATCTCCTGACAGTAAAAGAGCAATCGAAACCATTTGTAAGACAGTTTTTAATTTAGCTAAATTTGAAACAGGAAGTTTAATTTTACCTTTAGCTAAAAATTCTCTTAGACCGGATACTAATATTTCACGCGTAAGAATAATTATAGCAGCAATAACCTCATAATTTCGAATAGTACCGTCCATTACTAAAAGAATAAGAGCTGCAGCAACAATTATTTTGTCCGCAATCGGATCTAGTAATTCACCTAGTTTAGACTCCTCTCCAAGCAATCTAGCTAACATACCATCTAAAAAATCGGTGAACGAAGCGATTAAAAAAAGAATTAATGCTGTAAAGTCACCATAAAAACCAGGCAGATAAAATGCTAAAACAAAAAACGGAACAATCAAAATTCTTCCAATGGTTAATATATTTGGTATTTTTTTAAGCATTTTTAGTTTTATTCATGAAAAAAGTTATATATCTTTTTTGCGACTTTTTCTTCTACCCCATCAACAGATTTAATTTCATCAAGACTGGCAGATTCCACTGCTCGAGCAGATCCAAAATGATTTAATAAAGCCCTTTTTCTTATAGATCCTATACCATCAATTTGATCTAGTAAGGACTTACTAATTCCTCTTTTTCTTTTAGCCCTATGAGCACTTATCGCAAAACGATGAGATTCATCCCTCATCCTTTGAAGAAAGAAAAGGGTAGGATCATTTTTATTAAACTTATATTCTTTTCCATTGTGAAAAAAAGTTTCATTTCCGCTGTTTCTAAATTTCCCCTTGGCAATTGCAATTATTGGGATTTCATGCAGACCTAATTCATTTAAACTCTCTCTTGCAACTGAATATTGGCCTTTTCCGCCATCAACTATAACTAAGTCAGGAAATGATAGATAATTATCCTTTTCCTGAATTGCTCTTTTAAATCTTCTGTTCAATACCTCTCGCATCATTCCGTAATCGTCTTGCTCATTTTTTTTCATTTTGATGTTAAATTTTCGGTACCTTTTTTTAACAAATCCCTCTTCACCGAATGCAATTAAAGCTCCAACACTATTTGTTCCCTGAATATGACTATTATCATAAACCTCTACTAAATTTATATTAGTCTCAAGATTAAACTTACTCGCTACTGAGTCAAATAATTCCCTATTATTCTGACTTTCATAAAGTTTTCGATTTAAACTTTCTTTTGCATTTTTAATTGCTTGATTAATAACTTTTAATTTTGATCCTTTTTTTGCAACTGATAAATTAACTTGTTTACCCTCTTTTCTAGAAAGTGTTTTTTCTATCAAATTTTTTTCTTTTATTTCTTCAGATATTATTATTGATGAGGGTACACTTTTATTTTCATAAAATTGTGAAACAAAAGAATTAAGTATATTGTCAAGATTTTCATCTGGATCATGTTTTGGAAAAAATGCTTGGTTACCCCAATTTTGTTTTGAACGATAAAAAAAAACTTGAATACAAGTTTTTCCTGATTCTTTGTAACCTGCGATTACGTCTGCTTCAATTAAATTTGCCTCATTAATCCTTTGAGAAGATTGAATAATATTTAGAGACTTAATTCTATCTCTCAAAATCACAGCTTTTTCAAAATCTAAATTCTCACTAGCTTTTTCCATTTGGTCTGAGAGACTTTTTTGAATTTTTCTCGATTTTCCAGAAACAAATTCTATCGCGTCTTCAACAGTTTTCTTATATTCCTCTTTTTTAACGTAACCAACGCAAGGACCAGAACATCTTTTAATTTGGTACAGAATACATGGTCGTTCACGATTTTTGAAAACGGTGTCATCACATACCCTTAAATGAAAAATCTTTTGTATCATTTTAATAGTCCAATTTGCTGAACCCGCAGATGCAAAAGGACCAAAGTAAAAACCTTCCTTAGTTTTTTTTCCTCTATGCCTCTTTATTTGTGGCCACATGTCCTTATTACCAATAAAAATAAAAGGAAAAGATTTATCATCTCTTAGAAGAATATTAAATTTTGGTTTGTACTTCTTGATTAAATTGGCCTCCAGTAATAAAGCCTCACTCTCATTTGAAGTAGTTGTAATCTCAAGATTTTTTGTTTGAGACAACATTCTCTCAGTTCTAATAATATGATTTTTTTCCGCTATATAACTTTTAAGTCTGTTGGGTAAATTTTTTGCTTTGCCAACATAAAGAATTTCTCCTTTGTCATTTAACATGCGATAAACACCAGGTAGTTTAGGTATCAAAGGTAGCTTTTTTTTTATTACTTCTTTTCCAATTTCAGAACTTATCATGACTTCTTTTTTTGGTAATTTGGATACCAACAGATGAGCATTGTTTTAAGATTTCTAATTTTTCAATTTTAAGCATTATTTTAGCGATCCTTTTATCTTTGAATAACTCATCAAACACAGCCTCTGCTAGAGTTTCTAAAAAATTATAATGTTTTTTTTTGACTAGTTTTGTTACTAATTTGACAATTGTACTGTAATTAACAATAGATTTAATATCTTTATCATTTGAAGGTTTTTTATCTTGATAGTCAATTTCTAGACTGAATTTAACTTTCTGAGGTTTTTCTTTTTCAAAATCATAGTACCCAAGTTTTAAATCCAAAATTAAATCATTAATAAGAATTTTTTTTTCATAATTAAAAAGGCTTTTATTTTTATCTATTTTGACAATTTTAAGATTATTTTTTTTCACTCTTTACCTCCCATTATATCTGGAGTCTGCCAGTTTAAACTTTGACCACTATCAATAGCCAAAATTTGTCCTGTAATAGAGCTGTTTTTTATAAAAAAGTCAACTGCATCACATATCTCTTTTACATCAACTTGTTTTTTTAGTGGTGTTGCTAAATATTGATTTTTAAAGTGTTTTTCAGACTGTCTCTTATTCTTGATTGTTGGTCCCGGAGCTATGCCGTTTACCCTTATATTGGGTGCTAAACTCATAGCGCTAGTTTTGGTTAAAGTATATAAGCCAGTTTTACTTATTGTGTATGAGAAAAAAAATGGAGTAAGTTTAAAAACTCTTTGATCAATTATATTAATAATATTATTATTTTTTCCTCTTATATTCTTTGAGAATTCCTTTGATAAAAGAGCAGGAGCTTTAAGATTTATTGAAATGTGATTTCCCCAACTTTTTGAACTAAAGTTTTCTAATTTATCATTTTCGAATAATGATGCATTATTAATTAAACAATCAAAATATTTTAGTTTTGACTTAGCAAATTTTATAATTTTCATAACATCTATTTCTTTACTAAGATCTCCTTTTACTAAATAAATTTTTGAACCAAAATTCTGAAGTTTCTTTTTTAAATTTTCAGCTTTTATTTTTGATTTATTATAATGAATTATAATTTGTTTATTTGGTCCTGATAATTTCTCAGCAATTGCGGCACCTATTCTAGTTGCTCCACCAGTAATTATTATCCTCTGTGCTTCCATTTCTTATCTTTTTTTTTGGTAACCTTAGTTCCTGGCATTCCCATTGTCGATCTACCTTTTGGATAAAGTTTATTTTTTACATCATATTGTCTTATTTTTGGATTTAATGTGATTTCTAGCTCTGTGCTCTCCAATTTTCGAATTTCATCTCTAATTTTAGCTGCTTCTTCAAATTCTAAATTTGATGCTGCTTCTTTCATCTTTTTATCTAATGCTTTCAAGTGTTTTTTTAGATTTCCTCCTACATTTGAACCTTCACTAATTTTAACGTAGTCTTTCTCATAAACACTTTCCAAAATATCGTTTATTTCTTTTTTTACGGTCTTTGCATCGATTTTATGTTTTTTATTATAATCTAATTGTATTTTTCTTCTTCTTTCAGTTTCTTTAATTGCTTTTGTTATACTTTTAGTTTCTTTATCTGCATAAAGAATTACCTTGCCATCAACATTTCTTGCAGCTCTACCAATAGTTTGAATTAATGAAGTTTCTGATCTTAAAAAACCTTCTTTATCTGCATCTAAAATTCCGACTAGTGCACATTCAGGAATATCTAAACCCTCTCTTAATAAGTTAATTCCCACAAGAACATCGAATACGCCCATTCTTAGATCTCTCATGATTTCTATTCTTTCAAGTGTATCAATGTCTGAATGAAGATATCTTACTTTTACTCCATTTTCGTGAAGATATTCTGTTAAATCTTCAGCCATTTTTTTTGTAAGAGTTGTCACTAAAACTCTGTGATTATTTTCAATTACTTTTTTGCACTCATGCATTAAATCATCAACTTGGTTTTTAGCAGGCCTTATTTCAACAGGAGGATCAATTAAACCTGTTGGTCTGATGACTTGGTCGATAAATTTACCTTTCGTTTGCTCTAATTCCCAAGGCCCCGGTGTGGCAGAAACAAATACTGTTTGAGTTCTCATTAAGTCCCATTCCTCAAATTTAAGAGGTCTATTATCCATACACGATGGAAGTCTGAAACCATACTCTGCTAATGTACTTTTTCTTGACCTATCTCCTTTGTACATTCCATTAAGTTGAGGAACAGTCACATGACACTCATCAACAAAAATTAAAGTGTTGTCAGGAAAGTACTCAAATAGTGTAGGTGGTGGCTCGCCAGGTTTTCTGCCAGATAAAAATCTTGAATAATTTTCAATTCCTGCACATGAACCGGTCGCTTCTATCATTTCCAGGTCAAATTTAGTCCTCTCCTCTAATCTTTGTGCCTCGAGTAATTTATTTTCAGCTTTATGTTTTTTTAGGGTTATTTCTAATTCTTTTTTAATGTTTATTACCGCTTGTTCGATGGTAGGTTTTGGGGTGATGTAATGACTATTGGCATAAACCTTTACCAAACTAAGATCTCTCACCTTATCTCCAGTCAAAGGATCGAACTCTTCTATTTGCTCAAGTTTTTCTCCAAATAAACTAAGTCGCCAAGCTCTATCCTCTAAATGAGATGGGAAAATTTCCAAATATTCTCCTCTAGCTCTAAATGTTCCTCTATAAAAATTTTGATCATTACGCTTGTATTGTAAGGCAACTAAAGATTTTATTATTTGTTCTCTGTTGTAATCATAATTCTTTTGAAGGGTTAATGTCATTTTACTATAGGCTTCAACTGATCCTAAACCATAAATACAAGATACACTCGCAACGATAAGCACGTCATCTCTTTCAAGAAGAGATCTTGTAGCTGAGTGCCTCATTCTATCTATCTGCTCATTAATAGATGCCTCTTTTTCAATATAAGTATCTGATCGTGGAACATATGCCTCTGGAGTATAATAATCGTAATAGGATACAAAATACTCAACAGCATTATCAGGAAAAAAAGTTTTCATCTCACCATAAAGTTGCGCAGCTAAAGTTTTGTTTGGAGCTAAAATTAAGGCTGGTCTATTTGTAGCCTCTATTACTTTTGCCATTGTGAATGTTTTACCAGATCCAGTTACTCCAAGTAAAACCTGATTAAATTCATCTTTATTAGCTCCTTTCACCAATCTTTTTATAGCCTCTGGCTGATCTCCTGCTGGTTTAAAGTCTGATTTAATTTTAAATTTTTTACCACCTTCAAGTTTTCCACTGATTTTTGGATTTTTACTCTGGATATCTGTAATTAAATCTTGATATGTATTTTCCATATATTAAAGAAAGTAGTAGAATTAATTTATATTTCAATGAGCATAATATCAGACAGTTTAAAAAGAATTAAGCCATCTCCAACGATTGCAGTCACTCAAAAAGCTAGAGAACTAAGAGCTGCAGGAAAAGATGTTATTGGTTTAGGAGCTGGAGAGCCAGACTTCGATACTCCAGACAATATTAAAAGGGCTGCAATAAAAGCAATAAAAAATGGAGACACAAAGTACACCGCTGTAGATGGAACTCCAGCTTTAAAAAAAGCAATAGTCGCAAAGTTTAAAAGAGAAAATAAATTAACATACTCAGTTGATCAAATAACTGTTGGGACAGGAGGAAAGCAGGTTCTCTATAATGCCTTTATGGCTACTTTAAATAAAGGAGATGAGGTAATTATTCCAGCACCCTTTTGGGTCTCATATCCCGACATGGTTTTGTTAGCAGGTGGAAAACCTAAGATAGTAAAGTGTACAGAACAAGAAGGCTTTAAGCTTACAGCAAAAAAATTAAAAAAAGTAATTTCAAAAAAAACAAAATGGGTAATTATTAATTCACCCTCAAACCCAACAGGGGCAGGTTATTCAAAAAAAGAAATACAAGATTTAGCAAAGGTTCTAATAAAGAATAAAAAAATCTTTATTTTAAGTGATGATATATATGAACACGTTCGATATGATAATTTTAATTTTTTCACAATAGCGCAAATTTCAAAACTTAAAGATAGAACTCTAACCATGAATGGTGTTAGTAAGTCATATGCAATGACAGGCTGGAGAATAGGTTATGCAGCTGGCCCAAAAGATATCATTAAAGCTATTGGTAAAATTCAATCACAATCTACATCAAATCCTTCTTCAATAAGTCAAGCAGCAGCAGTCGAGGCTTTAAATGGAAAACAAGGCTTTATAAAAACCAGAGCTAACGCTTTCAAAGCAAGACGAGATTTTGTTGTAAAAAGTTTAAATAGCATCAAAGGAGTCAATTGTTTAACACCTAATGGAGCATTTTATGTATTTCCAAGCTGTAAAGGTTTATTGAATAAAAAGACAAGATTAAAAACTGATAGTAACTTTGTTCAAAAGTTACTTGAAAAAGAAAACGTAGCAGTTGTTCAAGGATCTGCTTTTGGATTAGATGGATATTTTAGAATTTCTTATGCAACTTCGATGCAAAACTTAAAAAAAGCTATGACTAGAATAAAATCTTTTTGTGAAAGTATAACTAGATAGCTTTATCTTTGATTTAAGATTTTTTTTGCTGGAAGAGTTTTTTTGATCCAAGATTTTGGAATAGCGTTTAATCCTTTTAATGCTGCAAAATATGCGCCAATAAAATTTGCTCTAGAGCAATTACATCCACCAGCCTTAATTGTTTTTAAAATAGCTCTTTGATAATTTGTTGAACTTAGTATTGCATGAATGGAGCTATTAAATGTACCTGGGTAGCTACATGCCATTCCTAGTTTTTTTACAACGAATGAGTGAGATTTTGATTTTAATTTTTTAATTTTAATTATGTCATTTATAATTATCTTAAAATTGTGACTTTTCTTAAATTTTTTGACAAATTCATTTATTGGATTTTTCGCACCTTTAAGAGCAAGATCTATAATGTGAAATTTCGCTAATGCATATTTGTGACTGATTTTTGAAATCGTTACAGTAGTAATTATCTTTTCTAAACTTTTAAAATCATAACCATAAAGAAAATATGGAAGGCTGGCACAAAAACCATCTGACTCGTTCACTTTAATTCCACCGGTAGATTTTTTTTTTAATTTTATATTTTTTACAGTTTCAATTACATTTTGATGTATCCAGGGTCCTTTAACTATGCCACGCCAGTCTTTAACTTTTTTATACTTTGATCTAAGCCCTAGATTCCGCCAATAAATACTTCCAGGGCCAAAATTTTTAAGAATATTTTTTTTAAAACGTTGGTTGATATCATCATGTCCCTCAAGCAGAGTTTTGAACATGACCTGACCAATTTCATTATATCCAGAAACTTTACCTGTTTTGATATTATAAAAAGGACTTTTATTTTTTTTTAGAAAAGAAAAGTCTTTTTTTCCTCTTATATAAGAATTTAGCTTTTTTTGATTATAAACCCAATGCAAAGGTCTTGCAGCAGCATCAGCTACAGTTGCACCTAAAAATACATGAAGATTATTTTTCACGTTAGTGTGATAAGAATTTTTCCGCTTCTAAAGCCGCCATACAACCCATTCCTGCTGCAGTTACTGCTTGTCTAAATGTTTTGTCTTTAACGTCACCAGCTGCATAAACACCAGGAATATTTGTTTCTGTTGAGTCTGGTTTTGTAATTAAATAACCCTCTTTATCCATTTGCAATTGATCTTTAAAAAGTTGAGTAGCTGGATCATGACCTATAGCAATAAAAACTCCGTCTAATTTAAGTTCTTGGATTTTATTTGTTTTAACATTTTTAATTTTAATACCCTTAACATTTTTAGGGTCTTTATCTCCCACAACGTCTTCTACAACTGAGTCCCAAATAATTTCAATTTTTTTATTTTCCATTAATTTTTTTTGAAGCATTTTTTCTGCCCTCAAACTATCTCTTCTGTGGATTAATTTTACTTTTGACGCAAATTTTGTAAGAAACATCGCTTCCTCAACCGCTGCATTACCACCACCTACAACAGCAACTTCTTTATCTTTAAAGAAAAACCCATCACACGTAGCACACGCTGAAACACCAAATCCTCTAAAGTCTTGCTCAGATTTTAAATTTAGCCATCTTGCTTGAGCACCGGTTGAAATAATAATGCTGTCAGCAGTGTATTTCTGTCCAGTATCACCCATAGCTTCAAAAGGAGAAGTCTTTAAATTTACTGAACTAATGTGATCCTCTATCATCTCAGTTCCAACAGCTTTAGCTTGCTCTTTCATTTGATCCATCAGCCAAGGCCCCTGAATTACATCAGCAAATCCTGGATAATTTTCTACATCAGTTGTTGTAGTAAGTTGACCACCCGGCTCTGATCCATACACTAAAATTGGATTGAGCATTGCTCTTGCAGCGTAAACAGCGGCTGTGTATCCGGCGGGACCAGATCCAATTATTAACACTTTTGTGTGTTTAGTTGGATTTTGACTCATATGAAAGCTATATAGTGATTAATGACTAAATTAAAAGGTTTATTATTGACTGAGGGAATGCACGGTATGATTAGTCAGGTTGAAGGACTTGCAAAAGCTTTAGATCTTGATTTTATACACGAAAAAATTGAACTTGATAATTTTTGGAAGCTTATTCCACCAAAAATAACACCAATCAAAAGTTTTGTATTTAAAAATAATATTCTGCATGATTTTAATATTGTTATTTCTTGCGGAAGAAAAAGTGTAATACCATCAATTTACTTAAAAAAAAAATTTAAAGAAAAAATTATTAACATTCACATTCAAGATCCCAAAGTTTCTTTAACTAACTTTGATTTTGTTGTGGCTCCAGAACATGATGGATTAATAGGAAAAAATGTAATTTCGACTAAGGGAGCAATTCATTACCTGAGAGAAAATGAGTTGGATGAAAATACTTCATATTTAAAACCAAAGATTAAGAAAGAAAAAATTGTCACTTTAGTTGTAGGAGGGCCTAATAAATATTATGACTATAAACCAAAAGTAGTAGAAGAAATATTTTCAAAAATTAAACAAAATTTCATTAATAACGACTATCAATTAATATTTATACCCTCAATGCGAACTCCAAAAAATGTGATTGATAAAGCAAAAAATTATTTTGATGACCATCAAATTATTGTTAGTGAAATTGATAAAAAAGCTTACTTATCTTCTTTAGGACTAGCAGATCATATTGTCGTTACATGTGATTCAACCTCTATGATATCGGAGGCAGCAATCACTGGTAAACCGATTTATGTAGCGCATATGCCATATATAAAAAATAACTATAGATTTAAAAAATTTTTTGAATTGTTTAAGAAACTCAATATCATTAAAGATTTAGGTGACAATTTAGAAGTCTGGAAATATGAAAAACTTAATGAAACAGATAGAATATCAGGATATATAAAGAGCAAATTAAAAGACTATGACATTTCTTAATTCTATATTAAATCAATCCAAAAAGTATGATTTCCCATTTGATCATTGGGAATATAATAATGCTTTAAGTGAAAATGCAATTCAGGAAATAATTACAGCGGATATACCAGATGTAAGCAAACATAACCTATCTTACGATGGTACAAGAGCAATCGACGGTGGAGCTGCAGAATTTAGAGAGGGAATTGCATCTGGTGGTAAAGCAATAAAATTTAGATGCTTTGTTACAAAAGAAAACTCAGCACAATTTCCAAACTTAGTTAGATTTATAAATGAATTACAATCCAAAGAAACCTATGAGTCAATTTCAAAAATGATTAACAAAGATCTTTCCAATTCTTATGTAAGAGTTGAGGTTATCTGTGATCGTGAAGGTTTCTGGTTGAAACCTCACTGTGATATAAAAGAAAAACTAATGTCAGGACTAATTTTTGTAAATAAGGAAAATGAGTCTGAAGATTTAGGTACCGATTTTTACAATAATAAATTAGAGAAAGTTAAGACAGTGCCATATAAGCATAATTATGGTTATTTGTTTTCAAGTGGCCCAAATACTTGGCACGGAATGGAAAAGAAAAAAATAGTTAAAGAGAGAAGATGTATTCAAGTAAATTATGTAACATTCAAAACTGATTGGAAAGTTGAATAATATGTAATTTTAAAAAATTTAATAACTTAAAACAGACAAGAATAAGCTCCCAAAACAAATAATGTTACAAAAGTAAAACATATACCAGAAACAGCTTTTACCTGATCACCATCTTCATTAGGATTATCTTTACTATAAAGTCTCCAGTAACCTTCATTATTATTTTTATTAGAAAAATTATCTAAACTATTTTCAATATATTCACTGATATCCGAGCTTCTAACTGCATCGTGAAATTGGTTGCTTTTAAGGTTCTCTGTACTCATATTTTTTTTTAATAATTCTAAAATAAAATAAAAAAAGAGTCCTAGGTAATATTTGCTAAAGTTACCATTTTGGGTCAAAAAGATTGATAAATCGTATTTATATATTGATAGTTGAATTTATTAATTTATTTAATTACCGATGATTATAAAATATTTAAGTTTTTTGGTAGGTTTGATCTGGTCTTACTCTTTAATTAAAACACAATCTATTTTTAGTAAAAAAGCAGGTCTAATCTTTAAATTGTTTATCTCCAAGGTTTCTTGGTTAACTCTAATTGTGGCAATTTATTTTGGGTATAAAAATTTTTCTGTTGAGTACATTTTGGCAGGTATTATTTTCTCTATTATTTTAGTTCATCTTGGATTTAAATTTTTAGGTAAATATTTAAAGTCAAAATTTAGTGAAAAACAACTTACTACTACAAAAACATTTTTTGAATATTCATTAATAGCTTGGGTTTTATATTATATTTTTTATTAATAATGAACTATTTTGCTCAAACTGAGCTAAGTTAATATTGTTTTTTCTAATAATTATATATAAATATTTGTTATGTTTGAAAAATTAGAAGAACTTGCAAAAAATAATAAAAAAATTTCTGACTTTCATATTAGAAGTGGTTGGCCTTTAGCTTATCGTCAAACTGGCGAAATTCATAAAATTCAAGAGGTTGTAGTTAAAGCCCAGGATCTTCAAGATTTATTATCAACAAACTGTAATGAAATTGAAATGAATAGATTTAAGGATACTCATGAATTAGATTCCTCAGTAACTTTGAGTGGACTAAGATTTAGAGCAAACTTTTACAAAACTATTCATGGTCCTGCTGCAGTATTAAGAAGAGTTGAGAGTGTAATTCCGACGATGGATCAATTTGACCTACCGCCTGTTCTTTATGATATCATCGATATGCATAAAGGTTTAGTTTTAGTGACAGGTCCAACAGGTTCGGGTAAGTCAACAACCCTTGCAGCAATAGTTAATGAAATTAACAAGACAAGAACTTCAAATATTATAACGGTTGAAGATCCAGTTGAATTTATTCATAAAGATATAAAGAGTATTGTTTCTCACAGAGAGGTTGGAAAACAAACTCAATCTTTTGCTAGCGCATTAAAAGCCGCATTGAGAGAAGATCCAGATGTTATATTAGTAGGTGAGATGAGAGATCTTGAAACAGTTTCACTTGCTTTAACTGCAGCTGAGACGGGTCACCTTGTTTTTGGAACTTTGCACACAAGTGGTGCCCCAAGTACCATAAACAGAATCATAGACGTATTTCCCCCAGAACAACAAGCGCAGATTAGAGCTCAAATTTCTACATCTTTAAAAATGGTTGTAACCCAAAGACTTCTAAAAACAAAAGACGGGCAAGGTCGTTGTGGTGCCTTTGAAGTAATGAAATGTACTGCACCAATTCAAAACTTAATACGAGAATCTAAAATCCACCAAATACCAAGCATCATGCAGACCGCCGTTAAGGAAGGAATGATTACAATGACAAAATCATTAGAGGAACTTGTCAAAGCAGGTAAAATTGATGCATCGGCTGGTAGAGAACAATAAAGGTTTTACAACTTTAGAAGTTATAGTTGTGCTATGTATTGTAGGCGTTCTGGCAGCTATTTCTTATCCACGAATATCAGATTGGAATAAAGCTAGAGCAGTGCAATCAGATGTTCTTAAAGCATTTAATGTGTTTGATAAAATAAATTCACAAGTACAAAGAGGACTATATGCTTTTGTTCAAGTTTACATAATTAATGAGGTTTCAGATGATGCTGGTACTTCTATTACAATTACATCAAGAGGAATAACAGCTGATACATTAGGTGACAAAATTACTTCAGGAGCTTTTAGAAATGCATCTGAAAGATGCTCTGCAGATATAGCTGACTGGGATCATGATGGCACCATATCTGATAGGCCTGAGGTGTCTAGTGTAGTTTTAGATAACCTTGAAACAATTTTACCCGCTGACGCTGAGGAAGGAGTATGTTTTTCTAAAGACGGAAGATGGTATAGTACTACTGATGGTTTAGCGGGAGTAAATTTTTTAGAACTATTTGGTACAGGAGGTCTTTGTGATAGGCATTTAAATCCTAGGGACAAAATGGATATACGAAGAGGTCCTCAATGTGATTATCGAATTATTTGGTCAAGATTTGGAAATATAAAACTTGAAAAATGGGCTGAAGTAAAAGGAGATTGGGTTACTCAATAGAATGAAGAATAATAAAGAAAAAGGAATGAGTATATTAGAGGCAATTGTTGCAAGCGTAATAGTTGGTATTGGTTTCATAGGAATTTTTCAAATGGTTGGCTATGCAGTAAATTCTATTGATGTTTCAGGAGAGAGATCAAAAGCTGGACATTTAGTTGGAATGATTGCAGAAGGAGTGCTCGGTTATAAAGATACTTATGTGGGGGTAAGTGAAGATGATGAACAAGCATTGATTTTTGAGGATGGTAAAGCATTTATGCCATCAGAGTTAGATCGAAAAGCGTGTGCAAAATTTGTACAATTTTATACGAATTTGGATTTTGATGAAACTGAGGATACTAATGCTTGTGGATCAGACACTAAGCTTAATAATATAAATACTATCATAAATACGGATAGATGCTCGACAGAAGATAAGTTGCCTCTTTATAAAAAAGATGAGGCATCAGTTTGGGGAGGAAAAAGTGCTGCTTCAAACCAAATACTGAAATGGCAGGCAATTTTAAATCAAGATCAATTAATTAAATGTAAAACCGAAAAAGATACAAAGTCAATTAAGATGTTTGATATGTGTCGTTGGTCCTCAAATAAATGTACATATACTAATAATAATATATTTGATGATCGAATGTATGTAGGAAGAATTCAATTCAATTTAAATGATGGAAAAAAAAGAAGATTTTTATATTTCCAAGCAGACTATGAGCCTAAATATCAAGCTAGAGGAGCTGAAGAATGATAAGAACTCATCAAAACGCAGGAGTTAGTTTGATAGAGATGCTTATAGGTATCGTCATATCCGCAATAATAATTGGTGCAATGTACACCACTTATTCAGTAATAAACCAAACTTATTCAAGGGTATCGGATGTTGCTGGTATTAGTAAGTCAGGAAGAGATATAGTTTCCATGATAATGAGAGACGTAAGGATGGCCGGTTTTAAATATTACTATGGTTACAATGCTGAGAATGAAGCAAGAACTGAAGCAAAGAGAATTCCAAGAATTGACTATCTACGATTTGTCCCTGGTGCTTCTGATGAAAAAAAAGGCCATGAACCAGTTGTTATTTATAGAAATAGACTTGGGGATGCAACTAGATTGTCTGATCAAGACCCTGTTGTTCCTGGATATACTTTGATTGATGAACCAATAAATGATGTTTGCTGTGATCAAATCCATATTGTTTATGGAGACTTTGATGCAAACGCTGATATTGATGCTGGAGAACAATTTTATACAAGATATAAGATTTCTTATTTTGCCCATGCTATGCAAAAAGATAATGACAAATTTTATGGAGTTTTTAGATCAAAGAAATATTGGAAACAGGCTATAGATGATCCAGAAGGAGGAGAATGGGTTGTCAATAATTGTCCTCCAGAAAATGATTGTTACTCAGGTCAGTTAGTAAGAGAATATTTATCCGACATGTCATTTGTTGCTATGGATAAATTTGGTAGAGCAGTGGATGCAGATCCAAAAGATCCTGAAAATATTTATAATATTCGATCGGTTGATATTACTTTAACATTTAGATCAGCTTCAAAATCTGGATTTTTTAAAAATCTCAGGCAGGGAACAAAAAGACAAATTTTATCACTAGGAAGAGAAGCTGCAGAATTTACTGGCGAAGATGCTGCTTTCAAAAGAGATCCAATTTTTTTAACAGTGCATACAAGAAACTTGGGTGGAATAGGAATGACTAATTAATGAATAATAATAAAGAAAAAGGATTTGCATTAGTTTTATCAATTGTACTTTTAATAGTAATGTCTTTGATGGGCGGTTCATTAATAGTTATTTCATCAGGGGATCACCAAAGTAATAATAGTAGCGATCAGTACCAGCAAACTTTTTATGTTGCTGAAGCTGGTCTTTTAGAGGGAGAGAAATGGATCTTGGATAAATATCTTGGACCTTGGATGAATAGCATGCCCAGTGATAATGATGTCCTCGGAGATCCTCCTGCAGAACCTGGTCCATTAGCAGTCTGGAATATTAAAAATGAGATATGGCAGGATACAAAAACTGAGTACACAAGCAAATCAGAAAATGGTTTCTTTAGACATACATTTATACGAGGGCCAGCTCAAAATGATACAAAAGTTGCTAGAGATAGCTCACAATGCTTAATGAGTTTTAAAAACATAGATACAGATGAAGATGATAACGTATCAATTATTGGAAAAGGCCAACTTCCAGTTGAAAAAAGTTTTTTGGATATCGTTGGACCACTTCTATGCACAGGAACAAATGCGGAATGTTTAGATCCTGACAGTACAAGTTTTAACACTGATGATGAAGTAGTTAATGAGAGAGGCGATAATCCTAGGGATTTTGAAGAAAAAGAAAAATTTATTCGTGCAGAATTTAATTTCTTAAAAAGATTTGCTTATGAATATTTTATCGTAAATGTGGGGGCAGCTGCATATAGAAATGATGGATCTAGTGTTGCAACAGACGTCAGTAATGTTGACTCACAAGGAACAGCATATAAAATATATTCCTGTGGGATTCTTTATGGGCCAGGAGGCAGAGGAGAATACCACAATGGAGAGGTTGAAATTTTAATACCTTTAGAAAGTATTGTGGTAATGCCGACATAAAATCATGAGAAGAAATATATTTTTAATAACTTTATTTTTACTAACTTTTCTAAAATTTAATCCTGTTTATTCTGAAGAATGTGATCTAGAATTTGAAATTGGAGAGAGTTTTTCAAATGTCACTGAGATGTTAGGTGAGCCTGATATAGATAAGAATATTGAATTAATAGATATGAATCCAAATGCTGAAAAAACAAATTATTGGTTTGCAACAACGAATTTTAAAAATTGGTGTCCAGACCATCATCCGGAGGAAACTGAAATTAGAATTCACTCTCTAGGTGGAGAAACTGTTATTGGTTATGAGTTAATTCTTAATAATAATATATCTAAGATAAATGATAAAAAATCTTTTCTCTTTTATTATATTCAAGAAAATTATGGAGAAGAAGCCAAAGAAGTTTTTGATCCAAAATGGCTTGGACATATTAGTTGGGAGAAGGATAATAAGAAATATTATTATAGTAAAACTTTAAGATTGGATGTTTTGGTCGAGGAAGAATTAATAATTACAACTAATGAATATAGGCAGTATTGGTAATGTTTAAAATGGACTCAATAAAAAGATTATTTTTCTATCTATTTGCATTAGTTATGGCGTTTAATCAAAATGCCCTTTCAAAATCATTACCACCGGGTTCAGGTACAGGCGATGTTAAAGCAAATATATTAATTCTTCTTGATACATCAGCTAGTATGAACGGAAACCCTTTTGGTGGTGCAGCAATTTATAATCCAAATGATTTAATTTTGCTTAATGATGGTGATGTAATGGTTGGGCAAGCCAGAGGCGCAATTGTAAAATTTGATTACGACACAGAGGATTTTGATCCAACATTTGTTGATCCTGACGGTGATGGCAAGGGAGATAGGCTATTCCAAGGATCAAACAGTATGCCCTCGTGTGAATTAGAGACTGGCAGACAAGATAGCAGAGTAAGAACTGTTCGTGAAATGGATAAGTCATCAGATGTAATTGGAGTTTCACCAGCAGGTAAAGAAGTTATTTATTCAATCTCGTATGATTATGAGTCTGTTGTAGCTATAGATGCGTCTGGCAATTGCGTAGAGGTTATTAGTAGTGCTGAACTTGGGAAAATGTCTACTGGAAGATTTGATAAATTGTATCCACTAGGTTTGGATATTAAAACTATTGATAGCCAAGACCATTTAATTGTAACGGGTCATCAAGAAGTTTGCCTTGATGAAAGAAGGGTAGGAAAGAAAAAAAGAAAGAGATGGGTTTGTTTTAGATATAGTCAAGAAGAATTTGTTTTTTCAAGAAATCTCTCGACTGGTAACCAATTGCTTTGTCCTGTTAATAGTCTCAATTCAACATTCAGAACCCACTTAAGATCTACAAGTTCAATTTCTATGGATAGTGGAAACAATCTTTACTACGTTGTTAGCGGAGAAATTTATAAAATTTCAATTTCATCTGATGGCGTAAACTTTTGTCCAAATCTTGAAGCGCCTACACGTTTTCAGAGAAATGTTAATGGCAATGTTTACAATCTAGTTGCGAAAATGAGTATTGATCCACAAGATGAAAGTATTATCTATGCAACAAGTAACACCAGCCATACACTGCAAAAATTATCAATTAACTCATCGAACATAACTACTACAGCAACTGTTGGGGGGTTCGGTCCAACAGCGTCCACAGCATCAAATGTTCTCTTTAATATACCTATGGGTCTTCATGTGTCGAATGACAGAGTTTGGGTTGGTAATGCGAAAAATTCAATTCAAGAATTCGATATAAGCGGAGGGTCTATGACTTGGGTTGACGAATTGGGAACTAAAATAGTAAGTAGAGCTGAAGGAGCCAAAAGAGCAATTAAAGCAGTTGTTAACGACAGTTCATTAACTAGTGGAGCGTATTTTGGTTATGGATATTGGAACGCTGGAACAAGAGCAAACGGAAGAGGAGCTAAGGGAAAATGGTTACCGTTTACAGAATATTCTTGTCACAACATGTGTCCCAAGGCAAAAAAATTTCAAAGATGTAATGATTTTTGTGATTATTACCGGGGGTGGTCTAACGCTGCCCAACATCCTTCGGGTAAATCTGTCCAATGTGATGACAATTCTTGTATACCTGTAGGAATTGGACCAAATACATCTAATCGAATAGTTGAAGCTGTTGATAGAATGAAAACAAGATTTGGAACAGATGGTACTGCTTTTTCTCAACTTGCCTACGAGTATATGTTAGACCCAAATATTGGAATAACTAAAGACGGTCCTGAGTGTCAACTTAACTACGTTATTGTAATAGGTGATGGTATGTGGCAACACCACGACCGGGCTTTGAGACAAATTAGAGATTTAAGAATTGATAGTGCAGCAGCGGGGGTAAACAAGGATCGGTTTGGAAATGCAAAAGGAGTTAAGACAATTTTTATAGCCTATGGTGGAGGAATAAAAGATAGAGGAGACGAGCAATTTCAAGAAGCAGCAAAAGCTGGTAGTTGTGATGATCCTAATTTTGGTACATCTGCTCAAACAGATCCAGAATGTAGACAAAGAATTATTGCAGAAAATCCAAAAGAGTTAGTTACAAAATTAAAAAGTGAGATAGAGAGAATCATTGCTAGTAGGCTCTCATTTTCTGCTCCAGCCATAACTGCTACCGTGCAAGAAGGTGGAGATTTGTTTCAGGGACAATTTTCATTAGCACAAGGACAACAGTGGATAGGACATCTAATGAGAAAGGGCGTTACACCAGACGGTTTTGTTATTCATGAGGACCCTGCAAATAATTGGGATGCAGCTAAAAAATTAGCAGACAGGGATATATCTACTAGAAAAATTTGGACCCCTCTGCAGGGTAAAAGTTACATAGAAAGTGACTGGAACAACTGGGTTGAAGGAAACAGTTCTGAAATTAATAAATTATTTCAAATTTTAGGAAACACTGTTACCGATTATCATAAAACGGGTTCTACTTGTCCAGGACCAGATGGAAATGATGATGATATAAAAGGTTTGATTAATTTCGTCAGAGGTGCGGATTACTTTCTTTACCGCACAGGTAACGACAGATGTTCTGGAAAAGGAGATAAGAGAGAAAATATTCTTGGGGACATATATCATTCTCAGATTGTTGAGGTTGGACCTCCAGGCGCAAACACGAACTACACAGCCACAAATCAAGAAGCATACTACAGACAAAAAAATGGTTATGCTAGTTTTGCTTCTAGTTTAAGCCAAAGGCAAAGAGTTCTTTATGTAGGAGCTAATGATGGAATGTTGCACGCGTTTGATGCTAAAACTGGAGAGGAGCTTTGGGGTTTTGTTCCACCGTTCATTGCTGGAAAGTTACCGGAGATGGTAAATGATAACCTAGATCAAGCAATTGGTAATGGAAAAGGCGGTACGAATGCAATATTTGCAGTTGATGGTTCACCAGTTGTACATGACATGTTTATTAAAGCTGTGAAACCTAATGGGCAGCCAGAGGCAACAAAATCTTGGCGTACTATATTAATGATTCCTTACGGAAGAGGTGGTGCAGGATATTCTATTTTAGATGTGACAGAGCCATCAGAACCAATTCATGTATTCTCTGTTTACAATGATTTTGTTCGAAGTAAAGTTATGATAGCTTTAAGTGATGGTGAAATAATTAACAGTGAAGACTCACCAGCTCCAGCATTAGATTATACAGGTGGAAGCTTGAATATTAATGACTCAGAGGAAGCTAAAAACGCTAAATTTAATATTGAAGTAGCTAGAAATGCTGACCTAGCTAATGATAGCACTGGTAATGATTATACTGAAAGGGATAAGATTAGAGATTGTGTGACCGACAGTAATTTTTACTCGGGTGGTACAGCCGCTTGTTACAAAGGCAGAGTTTGGAGATTTCCATATATTATGCCGCAAGAATTTATTGATGATCCATCAACTTTACCTGTTCAAAAAGTTATAGATGGAACTGTTACATCATTAACCGTAGATACGATTGTACAAGAAGCATCATTAGCAACAATTACATTTAGAGAGGAACTAGTAATTAATCTGAGTGAAGATGACGGTTCTCTAGCATCCGATGATGAGACAACTTTCTTTACTGTTAAAATTCCTAATATAGGAACTGAAAACCCAGTATATGATTATAGTAAGATGGGTGAAACTTGGGCAACGCCAAGAATATTCAGACTTCCAGTTGAAAGAGAAGAGTCTATAGATAGTGATAGATATGTTGCAGTAATGCCCGCTGGATTTGGTAGAGTTGGCGGTGTTGGTTCAGCTGTATATGTAATAGATTTAGAGTCCATGAGTGAGCAAAGTGGAGGCCAATACCCTGGGAAAATAGCTAGCGGAGGGAATGGGTTAATCGATTTAGTCGATATCGATAACTCATTTGAAAGTGCTTATGGAGGTACATTAAACGATCTTCCTAATTCAGTATTGGGCGACCCAGTGGTAATTACTCCAGATACTTTTAGAGGTGCGAAATGGCGGGGAGCAATGGTTTATGTAAACGATTATGAGGGGAAAATTTCAAAAATTAACTTAACTAATGAACTGACTTCTAAAGGCTCTAATCCGGCGCCAATAGAATTATATGATCATACTACTTTATTTTCTCTAAATACAAACGAGGAAAACGGCAGAGTTAGTTTTTTTGGAATGGACGCTGCTTTTGGAATGGATACTAAAAACTTATATTTGTTTGGAGCCACTGGGGACTTTAATGACATCGCGCGGAGATCAAGAGGAATGGATAACATCTTATATGGAATAAGAGATTTTGATTTTCCAAATTTTAGAATGGTAAATTCTGGAGGCGTCGGGTCTTTAACAGAGGCTATGAATGCAAGAAAGATTGATGCAGAAGACGGATATAGTTTAAGTTCAAATTGTGTAAATACTGCTGACGAAACAAATGATCAGGGGGATTGTCCTGCGATATCTAAGGACGCCTGGGTTTTTAAATTAGATAAGCCATTTGACAAAAGACAAGACGAGTCTTTAGTTACTGATACAGGAGCTCCAAATTTAACACAAAATTTATATCACAAAGCTACTGCATCACCCACTGTGTTTAAGGGCACGGTTTATTATCCTGTTTATCAACCACCAGAGGGCGGAAAGTGTAATGTCGGAAACGCTTATGTCTGTGCCGCTGATGATGAATGTGGAATTAATACCTCAGAAGAAATTGGACGAGCAAGCAGACAGATGGATGCAAATGCTGGCTTTGATGAAAAGACAGGTTGTTATTATCTACAACCTGGTGTTCTTTCGAAGTTAGAGGTGTTTGCAGATAAACTTTTTGCAAACATTACAACAGATAGTGAAGACCAAGAAGATACACTTATATCTTTACTTTCTAATGACGGAGCAATCTCAGTGTTCAGAGGAAATTGGCGAGAAAATTATTAGAATAAAAATATTTTAAATTTATCAAAAAAAGAAATATAAATCACACACCCGATTATAATGTACGGACCAAATGGAATTTGTGAGGACATTGTTTTTGATTTTTTAATTAGAGATGGTGTTACAATTAGAAGTGCTACAACAGAAGATATAAAAATTATAAAGGGGATACATATCCAGCCGAACCAGAAACCAATTGCAGAGAGTAACTTAGCATCCCCCAGTCCCATACCTTCTTTATTCTTAAATTTTTTATAAGAAAGAATGATTAACCAAATGACTAAGTAACCCATAATTCCTCCAATAAGTGAGTTAAGATAAATAGGAAAGAGATTTGAGTCTAAATTTGGAGCAAATGATTTTGCAAAACCAATTATCATTAATGGAAAAGTAAGGCTGTCAGGGATTATAAAATGATTTAAATCTATAAAAAATATGATTATAAAAAAAATACTTAACAAAGCTAACAACAGAGTTGTGATGGTTAAACCATAAATATGGTAAACTAGTAAAAAACTTAAGACACTGATTAATTCTACTATAAAATATCTTATATCTATTTTAACTTTGCAACTTCTACACTTTCCACCAAGTATAAAGAAAGACAATAGAGGAATGTTATCAAACCATTTGATCCTTGTACTGCATTTTGGACAATAAGATCTCTTAATTGCTATACTTTCATCATTTGGAAGCCTGTGTATACAAACGTTTGCGAAACTCCCCCATATACTTCCAAGGATAAATGCTATAATATAGAACACAGTTTAGAGTTTAATTTGAGAGGAAAATTCTATGAGCCCATTAATGCAGTATTGTACTAACATAATTGCATCAGTTAGGTGCAAATAGAAATTAGGCGCATGAATAATGATTTCCATCAATTTCAAAATTATCAAAAAATTAACGAATATCAATTTATAAATAACATGTTTTTTGGTGTAAAAAAAAAGGAAACGATCAAAATAGATGACACTAGCAGTAAAGATTTAGAGCTGGTAACTAAAATGAATCAAGAGTTTGCAATGTCTCTTGATTTAAAAGAAACACTTAATAACTCATTAGAATTAATTATAAAAAGAATTAATGCACAAGCAGCAAATATTTTTTTAATAGATAAAAAAAATCAATCGTTCCAATGTATTGCTTCCAAACATCAAGCATATCTTGAGGATTTCGAAATCCCAATTACTCAAGGAGTTATGGGAAAAGCTGCAGTCATGAAAAAATGTATTAGAGTTGGTGATGTTAGAAAAGATATTAGAGAAATTGCAGAATTTTATTTTGATTTAGATAATAAAACAAATTTTACAACTTATTCAGTTCTATGTTCCCCTTTAATTGTATCGGATGAATGTATTGGCGTTATTCATTGCTTAAACAAAAAAACTAATAATAAACTTTTTGAAGAGAATGATAGAAAACTTTTAGAAACTTTGTCTGGTCCGGCTGCATTAGCAATAAACAATGCTAAGATGGCAAAAGATTTAGTCGATAAGAATAGAATGCAAAAAGAAATTGAAATTGTTGGCGAGATACAAAAAACTTTGTTGTCGCAAAACAAAAAAGAAAACTTTCCTATAGCAGGAATAAACATCCCAGCAAAAGTTGTATCAGGAGATTTTTATAATTTTTCTGATCTAGGTGATGGTAAATTTGGTTTTGGTGTTGCAGATGTATCTGGTAAAGGAATTAAATCTTCCCTTTTAATGTCAAAGGCTTCGAGTCTTTATAGATGTTTAAGTAAAACAATTTTTTCTGCTGCTGATTTATTAAACTTACTTAATTCTGAAATTTGTGAAACAGCTGCACGTGGAATGTTTGTAACAATGCTTATAGGTATTTATGACAGTAATAAAAAAGAATTACTACTTGCTAACGCAGGACATGAACCACCACTAATTCATTCTAAAGACGGAAAATTTACAAACTATACTGAAGCAGGTCCACCTTTAGGAATTATGTCGAAGATTAAATACAAAGAGACAAAAATAAAATTTTCTGAAAGTTCGATGTACGTATTCACTGATGGTATAACAGAAATGAAAGATCCTGAAGGTAATATGTTAGAGTCTGATGGATTCAAAAACTATATTACAAAGTATCAACAAACACCTAATCACGAAAGATTAAATAAAATTGTTGAGGATATAATTAAGTCTGGTCGTATTCAAAAAGACGATCTGACTATTGTAGTTGTAGACGGAGCATAATTTTTTTTTATGTTTGCGATAAGTAAGACAATAGTCTTGTTTGCAATAATTATTTCTGCTCTTTTGTTTTGGGCGACGTCAAATGTTTGTAGATATAATTTTACAATTGAAAAAAAAACAAATTAGCTTAATATTATTTCAGAAGATATATTCCAAACGCTTCCAATAGCAAAAGTTTATTACTTTAGAGAATTAAATTGTAATAACGTTGATACCATTTAGAATTTTAACAGAATTATTAATAATTTTAACGCAATTACAGTTTTGATTTATCAAGAGTTAACTACAGATATAAGAGGAGAGCCTAATTAAAATAAAAAAATGTGTTTTAAAGAAATTTTTTTAATAAATCATGTAAGAAATTTAATTATTATCCAATTTTCGCTCAAAAAGAGAAAAAAACTATATTTTTTTTTAAAAAAAGGCTCAATTTGTAATTGAATAGATAGTTTTTTAATAAATTGAATATTAAATTTACAATTTTTGAGTGTAGTATTAATAAAACATTTAACTCTAACACATAAATTTAAAACTCTAACACAAAAAAGTTTAAATTTAGCATGATTTTAATTTTTGTTGATTTTATTGACTTTTTTAAAAAAAATTAAAATATAATACTCTAACACAATTTAAAATTTATTATTTGTGTTAGAGTTTATTAAAAATTTAAATAAAAAAAAAAAGTTAAATAAATATTTTAATTTTTAAAAAATGGCTATTTTACTTACTTTTTTGACATTAAGCCCATTTTGAACATATATTTTATAATTTTGTGTTAGACTAAATAATAATTTTGTGTTAGAGATTCGTTAAATTGTGTTAGAGAAAAAATTATAAGTTGTTTATGAACGATCAAGACGACGAAAAAAAAATTATTGATGAAGATAAGTCTCAGTCTGAATCTGAGAATCAATCTAAAGTTGATGAAAATAATCAACCTGAAGGTGTAGATAATCAAAAAAATGATCCTATCCTTGAATCAAATCAAAATAATAAGGAAAATAATGATCAAACACAAAATTTAGATACATCTAGTGATAAAAAAGATGAAAATAAAATTTTAGATAATCAAAATGATGAAAAAAGTTTAGAATCAAGTCAGAACAACGATCAAGAAACCACCCAACAACAAACATCCGAGCCTTCAAGTGAAAAAAAAGATGAAAATAATGGATCCTCGCATGAGGTAATCCATAAGAAAGACGGAAGGTTGCATATTTATATCCGACAAGACAAATACAAAGGTGAATTAAAATCAAAAAATTGGGTTGGAAGACTTTATCATGATGGAAAACAAAAAATTTCATCATCAGGAACTCCTAATTTGGAGGAAGCAATACCAATTTTAGAAAAATGGTTTGATGACGTTGTTGCGGGAAAAGAAAAAGAAAAAGAAATTCAAGAGCTACCTGTTAAAACTGAAGAAACATCTGTTCAACCAGAAACTTCAACTCAAATTGTTAATAAAGAACAAACGAGTCAAACAACTACGTTAACCGAACCTAAAATTGACTCTCCTATTTTAAATCAATCACCAGAGGACGAACAAGAAAATAAAAAATCAAAATTTGCTTTTTTAGATAATATAAAAAATATTAAATTTAAAAAGCCAAGCTTCTTAGAAAAAAGTTCAGTTTCAAAACCATCACTCAAAACTAATGAACTTTCGAAAAAAGTTACTAGTTTTTTTAAATCTAAAATTGGAAAGTCAGCAGTTAAAGGGGAGGAAATTGTTGGAGTTGAAATTACAAACAAAGAAATAAGATTAGCTCAAGTATCAACTAATAAATCAAATCAATGGGTATTAGATAAATTTTATGCTCACCCAGTTGACTTACCAGATGATGCAAATGTTTTAGATAATGGAGAAAAATTAGGAGCAGAACTTACAATTGCATTACAAAAATCTAAAATTACAACATTAAATGCTGCAATTGCTATACCTGTCACAAGCGCGATTATAAGAGTTGTAACAGCACCATTGATGAAAGAAGAGGAATTGCAAAAAGCTATTGAAACTAATTCACTTTGGGAAAATTTAGTTCAGTTAACTGATAACTTAGATGACTATTCAATTTTCCATCAAGTTATTAATAGGAATGAAAAAGCTAATACAATGGATATTTTATTTGTTGCTTCAAAGCTGGCTGATATAAATAATTATACCTCTATAATCAAGCAAAGTAATCTCAACCCAGTTATAATTGATGTAAAATGCTTTGCATTAAAATCTGCTGTCGACCAAATAAATCAAATCTCAAATAAAACGGATGATGTAAATCTTACTGCGGTTTTAGAATTTGGTTTAGATGAGAATTATTTAATGATTTTATATGATAATAACCCAATAATTACTGATATTTTTTTAAGAGGCCAAGATAGAAAAATATTATTAGAGTCACAAGATGTTGAAGAAAAAGAAGCATTAGTAAGAAGATTTTTAACTCAAGTAAAACAAGCGGTTCAAGATTTTGAAACCAAATATGAGAGAAGAATAAGAAACATAAAAGTAGTCTCAGATTTAAAAAATGTTGAGGATTTTTTGTCAAGTTTTAGAAAGGGTCTACTAAATGTTGGTTTTAACTTATTTGATCCAATTGATGGATTGTTAATCCCTCAGCAAAATAAAGAAAAAGTAGATTTAATTAACAGATCATACTTATCATCAGTTGTAGGTCTTGCTTTTAGAAAATTGGATGTATTTGGTTATTATAAATTTGTTACTGCCGTTAAAAATATAAACTTACTTCCTAACAGAAAAGGCATGATTAAAGAAAAAAAGATGAAAGCTTTTTCAAGTTTTGCTTTCAAAGGTATAGCTGCTTCAGTAGCAGCAATATATGTAATTCTCTTTGGTTTATCTTTCTGGAACATCCAATCTTACAATAAAAAACTAATTAATTACAATACTGTCCTAGAAACTCATAAAGCTAAAACATCTGAACAAAAGAAAATTAAAAAAGAGTTAGCTATAATTACAAATACTTTAAAATTAAGTAAAAGTTTAAAATCAAATAAACAGAAGAGTTATAGAGTTTTAGCTCAAGTTGCTATGAGTGTTCCTAAAAGAATAAAATTTTCATCAGTTGATTACGATGGCAAAAATAAAGTAATTATCAGAGGGCAGGCTGCAACCGATCAAGACATTTTGAAGTTAATTAATAATTTAGGAACGCAGGAGTTAGTTGTACAAGCATCACTTGGAAAAATGAATTTCAAAGGTAAGGCTGGAGACTCTGCAGATATTAAAAAAGATTTTACAGTTTTTGTGGATGTTAAGGGATAATGTATGGACTTAAAGAATATTAATTTAGATTTAAAGAACATCGATTTAGAAAGTATAAAAGCTAAAATTAAATCGATAGATAAAAAAATTCTAATTAAATTTGGTATTGGATTTTTATCAATTATTATATTCTTAATAATTTATTACGCTGTTTTAAGCCCTATCGTTGAAAAGAAAAAAGCTCAGTTAGATAACATGCAGAAAAAAAAAGCTGAGATAACAAAGATGAATCAAGACATCAAATCTAGTAAAGCTAAAATAAAAAAACTTACTCCTCGATATGAACAATATTCTACTTTATTTCACAGCAAAGCCGAGGTAGAGGGTCTTTACGATACACTAAGTCAATTCGCAGGGATTAACAACTTAGTCATTTCAAAGATTGAAAAGGGCAAACCAAAGGCCATAACAAAGGCATCAGCTATTGCTTCTACAGAAAAGAAGAAAAAGAAGAAAAAGAGAAAAAGCAGGAAGAAAGTTGATACTGGTGTTAAAAAAAATATTGCTTATTACAGAATACCTGTAAATTTTCAAATAAAGGGCAATTTTCTTGGATATATTAAGTTTAAGAGACAAGTGGCCATGTCTCAAAAAATGTTAAATTTTGACAAAGAAACAATTAAAGTGATAAAAGGAGATACAACCAGTACGGTAGCTGTAACTGGTGTATTAACAATAGTGGGTTTACCAGATGAATTTTTTTAGGCTCATATTTTTGGTTATAATAGTTATCACTTTCTCTCAGAAAGTAATGTCAGATAGTCACGACCAAAACATTGTTGAAAAGGCAAAAGAAATTAATAAACAAGTAAAAGAGAAGCAAGCAGCACAACAAGAGAACATTAAAAAAGAAACAGACCAAATTGTTGTAAAAGAAGAACCGTTACCTTTAAATGATCCATTTGCTGGAGACGCATCAACGTCTAGTGATATAGTTACAGAAGTAACACCTACATCCAGTGCAGTAAAATTAAGATCTTATAAACTTGTTGGATCATTTTCCGCTCAAGATAATAGTTTCATTACTTTAGTTGATGACAATGGTGAATTTATGACAGTAGAATTATTTGAAGAAGTCTTAAGTGGTGTGAAACTTGTTGACGTTAGTATAAAAAGAGCAGTTTTTGAAAAAGCTGACGATAACCAGTACATAATTATGAATTTTAAAAATCAAATAAAAGAGGCAAATGAATTTTAAAAATACCAAACTTTTTATTTTATTTAGTTTTTTTTCAGCTTTGCTTTTAACTGGTTGTGCCACTGACGGTAAATTTGGAACAAAAAAATTTAAACATAACACTCCTTTAATAAAAGAAGACATAAAGAAAAAAGGTAAAATAGAAGTTGATAAAACTGCAAAGATGGGGCCAAAACCAGCTGAAGCTGACGTAATTAAACTTGGCAAAAGAAAACAAATTTCTTCACAAAAAGCAAGAAACTATTTGTTAATTGGTGAAGAATATAAATTATTAAAGCAAAATATTTCATTTAATTTTAAAAATCTAGATTATAGAACAGCAATAGAATTGATGGCAAAAGCTGGTGAGATAAATATCCTCATTGGTGATGAAGTTGCCGGCTCAGTCACAGCTCAACTGATTGATATTCCATGGGACAAAGCTTTTAATGCGCTTTTAGATTTAAAAAATTATGCAGCTGATTTTGATGTTCAAAGTAATTTAATAAGAGTTCACTCTCCATCAAATTTAACTCAACAAGAATCTACAAAATCAGCGAGAGCTTCAGCTGTAAGGAAAAAAGTTGAATTAGAGGACTCTGTAGAGCCATTAATTTCAGAAATATTCAGACTTTATTATATAAGCCCTGCTGAGGCCAAAGCTACTTTAGATGAGTTATTTAAAGCAGCAGATGGAGGAATTTCTTTAGTTCAAATTACTGAAGAAAAAACTACAAGATCGATTATTGCAAGAGGAAAAGAAAAAGATTTAGACGTAGTTGATAAAATAATTAAAGAAATTGATGTTAGAACAAGACAAGTCTTAATTGAAGCTTTTATTGTTGAGGCAAATTCAGATTTCGAAAGAGCATTAGGTACTGCTCTTGGTGGATACTATAGAAGACAGGGTGAGATAATAGGTGGTGTTCAAGCAGGATCATCAGGAGATGCAGATATAGGTGCAGCTACTGCTGTTATAGGTTCTACTACTGACTCCATAACAAATTTTGGAGCAGCTGGTAAGACAAGTGGTATTGGAATATTAAAGAAGACAGGATCTGCAGTTTTAAAGACCGAAATAACTGCACTAGAGTCTCAGGGGATGGGAAAAACTATATCTAATCCAAAAATATTTACTTTAGATAACCAGGTCGCAACTATCACACAAGGTGAAGAAATACCTTACGCTTCTAGTTCAGCTGAGGGTTCAGATACCTCTTTTAAGGAAGCAGCATTAAAAATGACTGTTACACCAAGTATTATTGGTGATGGAAACGTTCTTTTGGATATCCAAGTTAATAATGATACGCCTAATAGATCTAATCCAGGAGATCCTGCGATCAATAAAATGGAAATTAGCACAAAATTATTAATAGCTGATGGCGATATTGTAGTTATAGGTGGTATTAAAAAAAATGCTTTAACTAACAGCAAACAACAAACTCCTGGGGTAGGAGACGTTCCAGTTGTTGGAAATTTATTTAAAGGTAAATCAAACACTGATAACATGGATGAATTATTAGTGTTTATCGCACCAAGGATTTTATAGATGCTTAAAATTAGCAGAGAAAGTGAAATTAATTTGATCAATGTGTTAATTGATAACGATATTATTTCTGGAAAAGATTTAATTAACATTAAAAAGATTAGCACTGAGGGAAATAAATCTCAGTTAGATGCAGTATTTGAACTTAAGCTCACTGATGAAAATAAAATTTTAGATGTTTTAGTAAAAGAACAAAGTCTTGAAATTGTAGATCTTTCTAAAATTCAAATAAGCGATGAAATTAAAAGTGTGCTACCTTCAAATTACATAAACGTAAATTTTGTAGCGCCCTTTAAAGTTGAGGGTAAAACACTTCACATTGCGATTTCAGATAGTTCAAAGCTTGGTCTTATGAGAAATTTGAAAGCAATTACAAAAAAAAATATAGAGCTACACGCTGCAAAAGTTTCTCAAATTTCAGAGTTTATTGAAAAACTTCAATCAGAAAGTGGAGACGTTACAACTGCAACAATTAGACAAGAGAATAAAGAGAAAACAAAAACCTTTGACTCTGATTTAGGTGAGGCGGGTGAAGTTTTAGAAAAAGCTCCCGAAGAAGATATAGAAGCAATCGAAAACGAGTCGGAAGTAATAAAATTTAGTACAGCAGTTGTGGCAGAGGCTATTAAATCAGGTGTCAGTGATATTCATATCGAACCGTACAGATTTAGCTCAAGAGTTAGATACAGATTAGACGGAATGCTCCAAGAGCAGGAACAATATAAAAAATTTCTTCATGATAATTATGGAGCGGTTGTTACAAGATTTAAAATAATGGGTAAATTAGATATTGCTGAAAGAAGATTACCTCAAGATGGAGCAATAAATTTTAAGATAGATGGTAAAGTTGTTGATTTACGATTATCGATTTTACCAACCGCTAATAATGAGAGAATAGTAATGCGGGTTTTAAATAAAGATGCTGGTGACATAACTTTAGAGCAATTAAACTTTGAAGATGTTGATTTACAGAATTTAAGAAAAGCAATTCATGGAACTCAAGGTTTAATACTTGTAACTGGACCAACAGGATCTGGTAAATCAACAACTCTTTATAGTATTTTAAAAGAGGTGAGTAAGCCTCACTTAAATATTCTAACAGCCGAGGATCCTGTTGAATATGAATTAGATGGTGTAGGACAAGTTCAGATAAAAGATGACATTGGATTAAGTTTTGCTGCTGCTTTGAGATCTTTTTTAAGACAAGACCCGGAAATAATACTTGTCGGGGAGATGAGAGATAAAGAAACAGTTGATATCGGACTGAAGGCTGCACTCACTGGTCACTTAGTATTTAGTACTTTGCACACGAATGACGCTCCAAGCACTATAACTAGATTACAAAACATGGGCACTCCTGATTATTTAATAAGTGCTGCTTGCCAATTGGTTTTAGCACAAAGACTAGCAAGAAGGACCTGCAAAGATTGTAGAGTTCCAGATGACGATGTTAATCCAAAAGTTTTGCAAGACCTAGGCTTTACAGCAGAATTGGCTTCAAGAGTAAAAGCTCTCAAAGGCAAAGGTTGTCCTAAATGTAAAGACACTGGTTATAAAGGAAGACAAGGTCTATACGAAATTTTGGTTGTCTCAAAACCAGTTAAAGAGGCAATACTTAGAAAAGCAACAACACCTGAGCTAAGAGAAATTGCAGTTAAAGAGGGCTTTCAAACCATGCAAGATATGGGAAGAAGACTAATTGCTAATGGTGAGCTTAATTTTAGGGAATATGAGCGGGTTTTAACTACCTCATAATTATTATATAGTCTAAAGAGTCATGGAAGCATTTACTTATAAAGGCATTGCAGATGGTAAATACGTTGAGGGCGATATTGAGGCTATCAATCAAGAGGAAGCATCTCATAAGCTTAAAGAGCAAAAAATTATTATTACTAATTTAATAAGATCAAAAAAGAAAAAAGTAGAAACCAAAGCTAAAGCAAAAGGTAAAGGCTTTTCTTTTCGTAAACCAAAAGTCAAAGTGGAAGATGTCTTAATTTTTTCTAAGCAATTTGCAACAATGGTTAAAGCGGGCTTACCAATATTAGAGGTTTTAGCCATGTTGAGAGATCAGTTGGAGAGTCCAGCTATTAAAGAAGTAATCGAAGATATAAGGAAAAGCCTAGAGGGAGGGGTAACACTTTCTAAATGTTTTGAAAAATATCCTCAATATTTTGATAATGTTTATTGTAATTTGATAAAAGCTGGAGAAGCCAGTGGTAAGTTGGATGTATTCTTAATGAAAATTGTAGACGCTCTTGAAAAAAAAGAAAAGATAAAAAAGAAAATAAAATCTGCACTCATGTATCCTGCTATAATGTTTTCTGTAGCAATAACTGTTAGTGCATTTATGTTAATCAAAGTTGTTCCTGTTTTTGCAAAAATGTATGATGGAATGGGTTTAGATTTACCAAAACCAACAGCAGTTATCATGTCAATGAGTGATTTTTTGAGAGGAACTGGAGGAATGGTTTTATTAATAAGTTTAATTTCCTTTTTTGTAGCATTTAAATATTTAACAGCTAAAAATGAAAAGATTAAGTATAGATGGCACAAACAAGTTTTAAAACTACCAGTCTTTGGTGATTTAATATTAAAATCATTGCTTGCAAGAATTTCCCTAATAATGGGAAACTTGAGTGCAGCCGGAGTAAATTTATTGGAAAGTATAGAGATTGCAAAATCAGTTAGCAGCAATGTGGTTGTATCAGAGGCTTTAGAAAATGTTAAAAAAGGAGTTTTTTCCGGAGATACTTTGACAAAATTATTTTTAAAAGAACCACTCTTCCCCCCAACTTTTAGTCAATTAATTTCTGTGGGTGAGCAAACGGGGCAGTTAGATGAAATGTTTGGCTCTGTTGCAATGTATTATGAAGAAGAATTCGATGGAGCTGTCGATAACATGTCAAGTTTGATTGAACCGATAATGATTGTTTTTATGGGAGTTATGATCGGTGGATTAATGATTGCGATGTATTCACCAATCTTTAACGTTGGAGCGTTAATAGGTTAAATTTTTTTAGTAAGTACCAAATGGTTTACCCATTCTTTTTGGTCTTTTTTAAAAACTGCTGCATCCATAATTTGCTTTATAAAAAAAGTCCCAAGACCCCCTGGTTTAATATCATCTAATTTTCTATGTTGAATATTTTCTGGTATTACTGCTTTGCCTTTATCAAAAAAACCGATCTCTAAATCACTATTTTTAAGTGAGATTTTAATTTCCATTCTATCTGATGTTTCTGCAATATCTTTATAGGCATGCTTAACGATATTTTGTGCTGCCTCAGCAATTGCTAATACAAGTTCATCTTTTTGATCTTGTGGTAAATTAATTTTTTCAAATACTTCTCTAGAGAAAGTTCTTACTTCTTTTAAACTAGCCGTACTTACAAGAAAATCTTTAGACTCTTCTATATTCATTATTCCAAGTTTAAAATCTGTTCAAGTTTTGCCATCATTATCACTTTTAAAACAGATTTACTTACCTCTTTGACAATAACCTTGGTATTATGCTCCAAAGCTTTTTGATGACTTTCAATTAAAACAGAAATTCCTGAAGAATCCATGTAGGAAACATCTTTCAAGTTTAAATGAACTTCTTTTCCTGACTCTACTATAGGTAAAATCACCTCTTTGGCTTTTTCGGTAACGTCCATATCTATCTCTCCATTTAAAAAGACAGTGCTGACATTTCCTTCTTCTGTTACTTTATAGGTCATAATTATATAAAGACTGATAACATAAATAGAACTTAAAATGTATATTTTTTACCCATTATGGACAAAAAACATTTATTTTTGTTAGATAATATAATGTTTATAAAGTATTTACATATCATAAATTATTAATAAGAATTAAGTATTAATTAAAAAGAGGAACTAAAATGAAAAATAATAAAGGTTTTACACTAATTGAATTATTGGTTGTTGTTGCAATCATAGGTATTTTAGCTGCCGTAGGTGTTGTTGCATACAACGGATACACTGGTGCTGCTAAAAAAAATGCAGCTAAAACAATTCATGCAAATTTAATTAAGTATGTTGCAGCTGAATATTCTAAATGCACTATAGATAATTCAGATACTATCATGAAAAAAGGTGGTACAGGTGGAATAGAATGTTCAACCGAAGATGCTGGAACAGGTGCAATAACTTTCGTTACTGCAGGTGAGATAGTTACTCATTTGGTAGGAGATGATACTCCTTTAGAAGATAAAAATCCGTACTCAACTTCTAGTGCTGCTGTAAGATCAAGTACATCTGCAGGCGCAGGTTTTGTTAGTATTGATGCAACTAGTGATAACTTAATAACTGTCCTTACTTGTTTCACAGACGGTAAAACAGGAAATGAATGTACAGCGACCGACAATCAATTGACTAACACAATATCGATTGATTAATTTTTTTTGAATTGAGTTTAAAATGTCTACTAGGAGTTCTGCATTTACTTTAATAGAACTTCTAGTAGTCATTGCTATAATAGGTATCTTATCTGCCGTTGGAACTGTCGCTTATAACGGTTACATCAGCGGTACGAAAAAAAAAGCTGCAGAAAATGTCTTAATGCAGATTGGTTTAGCTCAAACAGATCATTATGCTAGTTGTGGAACTTATTATTCTACCTCAGATGGTTACTGTGTACCACCAACTGCAGAAACGGAGTGTACACCATCTAAAGGCACAACCGAGACTATAGGAAATGATCTATTTGGAAAACCAAGTTACATAAAGCTTCAAAATGGTTTTCTTTTTTGTTCTTTTTCCCCAGGTACAACTTCTTATACAGTGAGAGCTGTAGGCCTTGGTGATTGCCAGTTAGATATTGATGAAAGTGGTAGTATTGATGACTCTGCATGTTAATAGCTACAATTATGAAATTGTAAATTAACCCAAAATGGATATATGAAAGCTTTAATTATACATAAGGTTTATATTTAAAGTATTTGATATGAAAAAATTAATTTTAATTTTTATAGTTTTCCCACTTTTAACTAATTGTACTCAATATTCTGCTATGATGAATCCGAGCATTACATTAGCAACTGGTGGAACTATTTCCCAAGCCTCCACATCTTTAGCAAGTTCACTGGCTGTGAACGAGGCAAAGAAAAGTTTACAAGCAGAAGTTCCAGAGGAAAAATTTTGTCAGACTTTTCATTCATCTGAATTAAATGAAATTTTTTTTGAGACTATCGATCAATCAGATTGCATTTACGACCCCATGAGTATTTATAGATAATACATATCAATGATGCCCCAAGAAGTAATTGATGTACTAACAAGTAACATTGATACTTTATGGGTGATAGATTGTGCAATTCTAGTTTTCATAATGCAAGCGGGTTTCATGTGCATGGAAACTGGTTTATCACGGCATAAAAATAGCATTAATGTTGCCCTTAAAAATGCTGCAGACTTTGGGGTATCTGTAGTTATTTTCTGGATATTTGGTTTTGGTATCATGTTCGGTACTTCTTATTACGGTTTTTTTGGCACTGATTTATTTTTTTTCAAAACTAACAAAGCGGAATACATGACTTACTTTGTATTCCAAGCAATGTTTGTTGCAACTGCTGCAACAATTATTTCAGGTGCAGTTGCTGAAAGAATGAAATTTAATGGTTATTTAATTATGACAGTTTTAGCTACTGGAATAATTTATCCTATAGTTGGTCATTGGGCGTGGTCTTCAAGCTATCTATCTAAATATGATACTGTTGATCAGTTACTAGTTGTTACCGGTTCAGTAAGAACAACCGGATGGCTTTCAGATTTAGGTTTTGTTGATTTTGCAGGAAGTACAATTGTACATTCTGTAGGTGGATGGATTGCTTTAGCAGCAGTAATTATTTTGGGGCCAAGAATTGGTAAATATTCAGATGCGAATAGAGGTAAATTTACTGGATCTAGTTTTCCACTTGCTGTTTTAGGTACACTCATTTTGTGGTTTGGATGGTTTGGTTTTAATGGTGGTAGCAATGGGGCGATGGATGAAGTAGTGCCTTTAATTTTAATTAATACATTTTTAGCTGCTGCTTTTGGTTTATTAACTGGATTAAGTATTTCATATTTTAAATATAAAAAACCTGATCCTTTTTATATTATTTTGGGTCCGTTAGCGGGTTTAGTTGCAATTACTGCAGGATGTAATTCAATGACATCTGTCACATCAATTTTTGTTGGCATCATTGGTTCGATTATTGCAATTATTGTAAATGAACTTTTAAACAAATTTGAAATTGATGATGTTGTTGGTGCTGTTCCGGTTCATTTGGCTGCAGGAATTTGGGGAACTTTAGCTGTTGGGTTTTTTAGTGATTTAAATATTTTAGATACTGGTCTTGATAGATTTTCACAAATTAAAATTCAATTAATAGGAATTTTGGCAATTGGATCATTTACGTTTATATCTTCTTTTATAATTTTAAGTTTTGTCAACAAATTTTACCCATTAAGGGTTAGCACTGTCCAGGAAGAATTAGGATTAAATATTGCAGAGCATAATGCAGTTTCAATTGAGCATGATTTAATTTCAATTTTAAACAAACAATCAGAATCTGGAGATCTTAAAGTAAGGGGCCCCCAAGATCCGTTCACTGCCGGTGGTGTAATTGGTCTTTATTATAATAAGTTAATGAGTAAGCTTGAAACAACAGAAGAAGAAAAAAATAAATGGCGTGAAAGAATTTCTAAAGAGGTTAAATTAGCAGTAAAAGTTCAAGAAAACTTCTTACCAAAAAGAAATTTAAAAAATTATCCTGTGCACGGCATCAACCTATCAGCGAGAGAGGTCTCAGGTGATTTCTTTAGCTTCTATCCTCACAATGATAGCATTTATTTTATAATTGCTGATGTTGCTGGCAAAGGTATTCATGCTGGAATGGTTATGGCAAAAGCATCTACTTTATTCGAAGTTTTATCTCAATCAAAAGTAGATCCAGATGAAATGGTTTTACATATGAATAATGATTTAAATAATACTAAAACTGGTGGAATGTTTGTAACTTCAATAATTGGTGAATACAATTTAATTACTGATGAAATTAGATGGGTAAACGCAGGTCATCAGCCTGCAATTGTCAGAAATGATAATGGAAAATACGAACAGTTTCAAAGTTCAGCTCCTCCCTTAGGTGTTATCAAACAGAAAGACAAAAGTATTTATAATATCAATAAAAGGAAATTAAATGGCTCAAGATTTTATGCATTTACAGATGGATTATCTGAAAGCTTAAATGATAAAGGACAAGAAATAGGTATCGACGGATCAATAGATATTATTGAGACTAATTACAACAAAGACACCACTCAACAATTAAATGATATAACTAAAATGGTCGTAAAAACGAGCAAAAATCAAAAACTGTCTGATGATTTAACAGTAATAAGTATTGGAAAATAGTATTATTTCACAAAAAAATATTAATTGAAAAAATAAATAGACTTAATATCTTTCACTTTTATGAATTTAAGCACTAACAAATTAATACTTGTTTTCATCTCAACATTATTGCTGATGACAACCTTTGCTGTCTCTTCAGAAAAAAATATTACGTACATGCAAATTTTACAAAAACCAAATGATTTAGATTTAAATTTAAAGTATGCCCAGCAACAAGGTAAAATGGGAAATTTTAAGCAAACAATTTCTACACTTGAAAGATTGAATATGCTTTATCCCGATAATACTGAAATCAAATTATATTTGTTATCAGTTTTAGTCCAAGTTGACTCACCTGAAAAAGCATCAACCATTATTGAGGAAATGAAATTAAGAAGGGACCTTTCATCTGAAGATTTAGAAACATTACAAGAAATTGAAGAGGAATTAAAAGATCGAGAACCAGGTCTTTGGACTTTTGCTGCCGATTTTTCAACTGGAGTGATTGCATCTGATAATGTTAATAGTGTTTCAAGTACGAGATTTAAAGATTCATCTGGATCACGTGAAATTTTTAATTCTCCAAAATTTGACAGAACTTTGAGTGGCAGTATGGGATTATCTGCATCTCGACCTGTTGGAGAGGAGTCCTCGTTACTTATTAATTTGTCCCAAACTACATCTGAACAATATCATGAAGCTGATGATGATTATCAAAGTTATGGTTTTACTCTTGGTTTAGATACAGTTTTTTTAGGACAAAGTGTTAGTCCGTATCTTATTTTAAGCAAATCAGATTACCAACATGATGCTGATAGTTTTTCTAAGATGTATGGTTTAGGAGGTTTCTTTTCTGTCGGTGAGAGAAATTCTTTTAGTTACGGATTTTCATACTCAAACTCGAAAGGAAATAACAATATATCTGATACTACTGCAAACGAGACGAATGCAAGTGGTCATAGTATAAATTTAGGCCACGACTTTATAGTAAATCAACTGATCACAACTAATATTAGTTTAGGTTACAGTGATACCGATTCAAGAGTTGATGATGGAAATGATTATGAAAACTACGATGTAGGTTTTGGAATTAATTTTGCATTTCCTTGGGCTTATATCGCAGTAAGTAATAGTATGAGTTTCAATGATTACAAGAAAGCAGACACGTCAGTTAATGATACAATAAGATCAGACTTTACAAATACATTTGATATAATTTTAACAAAGGCTATTGGAGACATTTTTCCAGGGATAGATCCTAACAGAAGCCTTTTTATAAATTTATCTTATGAAAAACTTTTTTCTGAAGCGAATATTATTAATTATGATTATGTCGCAGATTCCTTTTCTTTAAGTTTTTCAAAATCTTTTAGGTTAAATTAATTTTTCTTATAAATATTTAAATTTTTGGTTAGATTAACCTTAGTTTTATTGAGTTTTTTTTAACCCATAATGAACATTAATTATTCCTATTTTCGTCTAAATTTGCTAGTTTCATGGTGATGAAAAAAATTTTTAGTGCAGTCATTGGGCTATTTTTAATTCTTTCTTCTCAAGTGAATTCTGCTGAGAAGCTTAGCATTGAAAAGCAACTTGTTGGAATAGTTGGAGCTATATCTGGAACGGTAAAAACTGAAACAAGAGAGTTAAAGGCTGGCGATAAAATTTATTTAAATGAAACAATTTATGCTGCACCAGGTTCAGGTACGCAAATTTTATTATTAGATCAGTCTACTTTTACAGTTGGTGAAGACTCTGAAGTTGTAATGGATACATTTATTTTTGATCCAGAAACAAATGATGGAAAAATTGTTGCGAGCGTAAAACAAGGAAGTTTAAAAGTTATTTCAGGATTAATAAGTAAAAAAAATCCTGACAGCCTTACAGTCGAAGTTCCTGAGGGAACTTTAGGTTCAAGAGGAACAGAATTTCAAACTATAGTTTCAAAAGGAAAAACAGATACTTTATTAATTGGTCCAGGAAAAAATAACACTTTAGGTATGAGACCAGGAGCGGTTTTAGTTGGAAATAATCTTGGTCAAACTTTATTAGATAACCCATATAGTATGACTTCGATGACCAAAGGAAAAGCGCCGGGTCAAGCAAAAAAAATTACTAAAAATCAATTAAAGAAATTTAACAAAAAGATGAAAGCTTTGAGAGTTGCGAAACTTTCACCAAATGAAACTAAAGCTGAGAGAAAACAATTAAGAAAAAATCTTAAAAAAGAATTAAAAGCACTAGGTTTTGAAAAAGAGGAAATTAAAACAATAATTAAAGAAAACATTCAAAAAGATAAAGAGAAAAAAGTAGCAATTAAAGCTGAAAGAGAAGAAAAGAAAAAAGCTCAGAAAGCTAAAGCTAAAGCTAAAAAGCAAAAGAAAAAAGCTAAATTAGACGAAGGTAAGAAAAAAGGTAAGAAGAAAAAAGCT
>CACCBF010000008.1 GCA_902544135.1 uncultured Pelagibacteraceae bacterium
GCTTCCCATCAATGTATGTATCAAATCTTGATCTTTTTTTAAATTTTTAGAATATTGGACTTGTAACAAGTTTCTTGTCTCTGGATTCAAAGTAGTATTCCATAGCTCCTCGGGATTCATTTCACCTAACCCTTTGAATCTTTGAATATTCATTTTTGATTTTTCTAATTCTATTTTTTTAAGATAATCTTTTGAGTTTTTTTTTAAATCTTTATTACTTTTGACAATATAGTTCTCTAATTCTTTTTCATCTTTAATATAGATACTTTTTATACCTTTGTTTATTTTAAATAACGGCGGTTGAGCTAAATAGATATGTCCATTTTCAATTAGTTTATTAAATGGACTATTATTAAAAAAAGTAAGAAGCAATGCTCTGATATGTGACCCATCGACATCAGCATCTGTCATAATAATAATTTTACCGTACCTTAAATCTTTTAAATCTATTTCTTGCGCTTTAGGATCTAGGCCAAGTGCATTGATTAAAGTTACAATTTCATTTGATGAAATCATTTTAGATAAGGTCTTAGTTCTTTTGTCTGACCCATTTCCATTTTTTCCAATTTTAAGATCTTCAACATATGTATTTAATATTTTACCTCTCAAAGGTAAAACTGCTTGATTTGATCTGTCTCTACCCTGTTTAGCAGAGCCACCAGCAGAATCTCCCTCAACAATAAATAATTCAGTTCCCTCCTGTTTTCCAATTTGACAATCAGCTAATTTTCCAGGAAGCCCACTCAGCTCGAGCGCACCTTTTCTTCTCACATTCTCTCTTGCTTTTCTTGCGACATCTCTAGCTAATGCCGCTTGAATTATCTTTGCTAAGATGATTTTTGCAATAGATGGGTTTTGATCAAACCAAATTGATAATTTTTCATTTATGATACTTTCAACAATCATTCTAACCTCAGAAGAAACAAGTTTATCTTTAGTTTGAGAGGAAAATTTGGGATCTGGAATCTTTATTGATAATACACAAGTTAGTCCTTCTTTTATATCATCACCAGATATGGCTAATTTATTTCTTTTTAGGAGATTATGCTCATTAGCATATTTATTTATTACTCTTGTCAAAGCACTTCTGAAACCTAATAAATGAGTACCACCATCTTTTTGAAAAATATTGTTTGTGTAGGGAAAAACTTCCTCTGTATAAGTAGAATTCCATTTTAATGAACATTCAATTTCTATGTTAGTTTTTTTACCCTCAATATAAATAGGCTTTTTAAACAAATCATTTCCATTTTTATTTTTTAATTTTTCTCGTTTTTGATCTAAAAATTCTACAAACTCTAAAATACCTCCATCAAATTTAAACTCAGTAGATTTCTCTTTTTTTGATGAAGCATCAACAAATGTTATCTTTATTCCTTTGTTGAGAAAAGCTAATTCTCTCATACGTTTAGTAAGAATCTTTTCACTAAATTTAACAGAGGAAAATATTTCACTTGAGGGTTTAAATGTTATAGTAGTTCCAGTTTCTTTTGTTTTTCCATTAATTTTTAATGGCTCTTTCGCTTCACCATTTTCGAATTCGATAAAATGTTTTTTACCCTCCCTGAAAATTTCAAGCTTAAGATTTTCTGACAAAGCATTAACAACTGAAACACCCACACCATGGAGTCCTCCGGAGACCTTGTATGAGTCATGATCAAATTTACCTCCTGCGTGCAGTTGTGTCATAATAACTTCTGCTGCGGATTTTCTTTCCCCTTTATGAATATCAACTGGAATTCCTCTACCATCGTCTCTGACTGTAATTGTTCCATTAGAGTTTATTTTAACATGAATATTTTTACAAAAACCAGCCAATGCCTCGTCAATTGAATTATCAACAACTTCATAAACCATGTGGTGTAAGCCCGTGCCGTCATCAGTATCACCGATATACATCCCAGGTCTTTTTCTAACTGCCTCTAAACCTTTGAGAACTTTAATGGCATCTGCTTGATAATTATTTTTATTTTTCATTTTTTATATTATGGAAAAATTTACTATAACATTTTTTTTAAAAATTTGTTCACTTATAATCTGCCACTTGAATTAAAATAACTGAATTTAGGTTGAAAATATTGATCTTTTTAATGGCGGAGAGAATGGGATTCGAACCCATGATAGAGTTACCTCTATACACGCTTTCCAAGCGTGCGCCTTAAACCGCTCGGCCACCTCTCCATTTTATTTATCTTATAATCCATTAGTTATTGTAAACAAAATTTAATATATTAATAATTGTTTATGTATTTAATTTCACATAGAGGCAATATTAATGGAATCGAAAAAAATAATGAGAATAATCCTGATTATATAAACCAAGCTATATCTCGTGGGTATGATGTTGAAGTAGATGTCAGATACGAAGGTGGTCAATTTTTTTTAGGACATGATTTTAATCAATTTAAAATTAAAAAAGAATTTCTTTTAAATAAAAAATTATGGTGTCATGCGAAAACAAATGAGGCTTTGATAGCACTAGATGGAATTAAAGCCCATTATTTTTGGCACCAAGAAGATGATTATACAATAACGAGCAAAGGTTTTTTTTGGACTTATCCTGGAAAAAAATTATTACAAAAAAGTATTTGTGTTTTACCAGAAAAAGGCAATTATGATAAAATTGATTGTTTAGGAATTTGCTCAGATTTCATTGAAAGATATAATAGATAATGATTAAAGCGATAATTTTTGATTTAGACGGTGTATTAGTTGATACAAAACAAATTCATTTTAAGGCTTTAAATGCTGCTTTAAAAAATTTTAAATTCAAAGAAATATCTATGGATGACCATGTGAAAATTTTTGATGGTTTACCTACAAACGAAAAACTTAAAATATTACAAAAAAAAAGAGGTCTTCCGAAAAAATACTTTTCAAAAATAAACAAACATAAACAAAAAATAACAGTCTCAATACTTAAAAAAAATATAAAAAAAAATATAAAAATCATTAAAATGATGAAAAGTTTACATGAAAAATACAAAATTGCAGTTGCAACTAATGCAGTGGATTCAACTTTAAAAATTTGCTTGAATAAACTCGGGATCTCTAAATACATTGATTTTAAACTTTCAAACGAAGATATAGTAAATCCAAAACCGAATCCTGAAATATATTTAAGAATATTTATTAAATTTGGAATATATCCATCAGAGGCTCTTATAGTCGAAGATTCTCATTATGGTAGAGAAGCTGCTATATCCTCAGGTGCAAAACTTTTGCCTATAAAGAAAATTGAAGAATTAGATTTAAAAAAAATAAAGCTTAATTTAATATCAAAAAAAATAACTGATATAAAAAATATTTCTTGGGAGGATAATAAAATGAATGTTCTAATTCCTATGGCTGGAGCTGGTAAAAGATTTTTTGATGCTGGTTATGTATTTCCAAAACCTCTAATAGAAGTTGATAATAAACCTATGATACAATGGGTAATAGAGAGTTTGAATCTACAAGCCAACTATATATTTATTATACAAAAAGAACATCAAGAAAAATATAATATTAAAAGCGTACTGAAAATTCTTCAACCAGAATGTAAGATAATTGAGCTCGATCATTTGACTGAGGGAGCCGCATGTACAACGTTACTCGCAAAAAAATATATAAATAATTCTGACCCTTTGATAATTGCAAATTCTGATCAATATATAAACTGGAATAGCTCTAAAGCTCTATACGATTTTAATTCAAAAAATTTAGATGGTGCAATTTTGACTTTTGAAGCCATTCATCCAAAATGGTCTTATGCAAAATGCGATGAAGAAGGTTATGTTACAGAGGTTGCGGAAAAAAAAGTAATTTCAAAAAATGCTACTGTTGGTGTGTATTATTGGAAACATGGCTCAGACTATGTGGAGTCTGCTGAAGAAATGATTAAGAAAAATGTAAGAGTGAATAATGAATTTTATGTATGTCCTGTTTATAATGAATTTTTATCAAAAAATAAAAAAGTAAAGATTCATAATGTGGATAAAATGTGGGGTTTGGGAACTCCTGAAGATTTGAATAATTTTATTCGAACCATTAAATGAGTTTTAGAAATTTATTAAAAAAAAAATTAGGCAACCATTATTATAAGATTAGATCTAAATATATCTTAACGAAAATATTTGGAAAATATTATCTTAATACAAGATTAATTTTAAAAAGATTTATAAACAAGTTTTCTTTTATAAAAAATAATCTTAATAAAAGGGTAGAATATCAAAGTATTATAAACAAAGAAACGGGATTTATCGTAGACTGTACAAGAGACAACTATTTGAGTTATCATTTAAGACCAAAAAATTCTAAAGATTTTAAATTAGAAAGTACATGTTCAATAAAAGAAAAATTTGCTATTATAATACAAGGTCCAATACAAGAGAAATTTTCATTTTTAAAAAACACACTAGATATTTATAAACAAATATTTAAGAATTCTATTATAATTATCTCTACTTGGAAAAATGAAAATATTGAATTAATTAGTTCCCTAAAAAACAATACTACTTTCATTTTATTCAATGAAGAGCCTAAAAAATCCCAAAGCAATATTAATCATCAAGTAATTTCTACAAATAAAGCACTGGAATTTGCTTACGAAAAAGGTGCAAAATATGCACTTAAAACAAGAGCAGACATAAGAATTGGTAAAAACAATTTAGAGAGTTTTTTAATTTCTTTATTAAAAACATTTCCAGTAAAAAAAAACGATTTGATTAGTTCAAGAATTATTGTGTCTAGCAATAACACTTTTAAATATAGAATTTATTCATTAAGCGACATTGTTATGTTTGGTGAAACCGCTGATTTATTGAAATATTTTGACAAGGAAACATTTGTCGATGGATTAAAAAAATTTGATCTAGATGAAAATAATCTTTTAAAAAATGAAACACCTGTGGTAGCTGAAATTTTTTTATGTTCAAGATTTTTGTATAAATTAGAAAGCGAGATGTCTTGGAATTTAGATAGTTGGTGGAAAAGCTTAAAAGATTACTTTTGTATAATTGACAATTCTTCACTAGACCTATTTTGGAATAAATATGATTGGGAATATGAGTATAGATATATAAGAACATATTCAGATAAATTTTCAAGAGCAATGGATTTTCAAGATTGGTTATCTTTATATAATGGTTTTGAAAATAATTGGCATATAGCTTCAGATGAGCATGAAAAATACAATGAGTTTTTACAACTTAAAAATATATTTAAGAATTAAATTTTAATCAAATTCATAAAATCTTTAGCTAAATTATTAGGCATCAAAAAATTTGTAACTCCAATTTTATTTACAAGTGTATAATCGTTTTGTTGAAGAGTCTTATAAATATTACTATTGAAATAATCTTGTATAAGGAGATCGTTATTTTCAATTGTAATTAAATTTGGTCGGTATTTTTCAAAATCAATACCATTAATTACTTTTAATTCATTTCCTTCTACATCAATATTTAAGTAATCAAATCTTTGAATATTGTTATCATTCAAAATGTGGTTTAGAGTAAAACATTTAATTTTGACCTCTTTTTGGTTTTCATTAGTCTTTATCAATGAGTTTTGCTGGTTAATAGGTGAATTTTCATAAAAGACTGTTTCACCATTGAAATCAGATATCGCATAATTCAAATTGATATCTCTTTTTCTAACGATATTAAATAAGTCAATTGAAGTTTTGCTTATATCTATATTCACTCCATTCCAATTTTTATCATATAATTTTGATGTCAATGATCCCTTGAATGGATGATAGCAGCCAACATCAATGTATATTCCTGGTTTATAATTTTTGAAAATGCGATTAACAAATATATCTTCACCGAACTCAGCATAATGGAACGAGGGTTTTCTATTTCTAAAAATTTTCAAATGTTTATATAGATAATAGAATAAACTTATTTTTAATAATTTTTTTTTCACTTTTCTTTATTTATTTTTAGTACACCAATAAATGCTTCTTGTGGAATTTCAACTCTTCCAAATTGTTTTGATCTTACCTTACCTTTTTTCTGTTTTTCCAAAAGTTTTCTTTTTCTATCAGTTGCACCACCGCCATGAATTTTTGTTAAAACATCCTTCTTAAAACCTTTGATTGTTTCTCTAGCAATAATCTTTCCACCAATAGCTGCTTGGATAGGTATCATAAAATTATGTCTTGGAATTAAATCCTTTAATTTTTCACAGACTTCTCTTCCAGTTTTTTGGGCGAAATCTTTGTGTATCATCATGGCTAATGCATCAACAGATTCACTATTAACTAAAATACCTAATTTAACTAAATCTCCTTCTCTATGTTCAATTATTTCATAATCAAAACTTGCGTATCCACTTGTCATTGACTTAATCCTATCATTAAAATCGAAAACAACTTCATTGAGTGGCAGTTCATAAGAAATAACAGCTCTGTTGCCTGAATAGCTTAAATTAGTTTGAATACCCCTTTTATCCTGACATAATTTTATAATTGATCCCAAATAATTATCTGGTGTAATTATAGTGGCTTTTATCCAAGGCTCTTCGATAGATTTTATAAATGTAGGATCTGGTAAGCTAGATGGGTTTTGTAAATCTTTTGTATCACCATTATTTAATTTTACTTTATAAACAACCCCTGGTGTAGTTGTTAATAGATTAACATCAAATTCACGCTCTAATCTTTCTGTAACAATTTCAAGATGTAAAAGTCCTAAAAAACCACATCTAAAACCTAAACCTAGAGCAGATGAAGACTCAGCTTCATAAGAAAAACTTGCATCATTAAGTTGTAATTTTGCTAACCCATCTTTCAATTTTTGATATTCAGAACTATCTACTGGAAATAGGCCACAAAAAACAACAGGTTTACTTGGTTTAAAACCAGGTAAAGCCTCAACTTTTGGTTTGGTCGCATCACAAATTGTATCACCAACTTTAGTATCTGATAAAACTTTTATACCTGTTGTTATAAATCCAATTTCCCCAGAATTAAGTTCATTCACATCTTTTGGTTTGGGTGTAAACAAACCTACTTTTTCAACAACATAATCTTGATTAGTTGAAAGCATTTTTATTTTCATATTTTTGGTTATTTTACCATTTATAACTCTGACTAATATTACAACCCCAAGATATGTGTCATACCAGCTATCTACTAGCAAACATTTTAAATCTTGATCTAAATAGCCTTTAGGTCCAGGCAATAGATTAACAATTTGCTCCAATATATCATCTATACCTTCTCCAGTTTTTCCTGAACATGGAATAGCATTTTCAGTATCTATGCCAATGACATCTTCAATTTGTTTTTTTGTTCTATCTAGATCTGATGCTGGTAAATCAACTTTATTTAAAACAGGTATAATTTCATGATTTATATCTAAAGCCTGATAAACGTTAGCTAATGTTTGAGCTTCAACCCCCTGAGTACTGTCTACAATAAGAATAGAACCTTCACATGCATAAAGTGATCTGCTAACCTCATAACTAAAATCAACATGCCCAGGCGTATCTATTATATTTAAAATATACTCTTTACCGTTTTTAGATTTATAATTTAGTTTTACAGTTTGAGCTTTGATAGTAATTCCTCTTTCCCGTTCAATATCCATTGAGTCTAGTACTTGAGCTTTCATCTCTCTTTCACTCAATCCTCCACATTTATGAATTATCCTATCAGCTATTGTGGATTTGCCATGATCAATATGTGCAATAATTGCAAAATTTCTAATATGATTAATTGTGCTCATTTTTCTTAAGAACGAATCTTGGCACCAGTTTTATTCAAAACAGTTTTGATGATTAAATTATTTATTTTTTCTAAATCACTATCATTTAAAGTTTTTTCGAAAGATTGAATTGTTACACTAATAGCTATTGATTTTTGATTTTCAGGAATATTATCACCCTCATAAACATCAAAAACTTTTACATTGCTGACTAAACCTTGATTTACACTTAAAACTGCATTTATCAAATCTTGTGCGTTAGTATTTTTATCTACTACAAAAGCAAAATCTCTTTCTGATTTTTGAAAATCTGAAACATAAAATTTAGTTTTTTGATCATTTAATGTTTTTTTGGTTAATTTTAAGTTCTCCAAAAAGATCTCAAATCCAACTAAAGACTCGGTTTTCATATCAATATTTTTTATTATATTGGGGTGAATTTCTCCAAAATAAGCCACTTCTGACCCTGCTTCTTTTTTTAAAAATAATCTACCAGATTTACCAGGATGATAATAATTTGGAGTTTTGTCGTCTATAAAAAATTCTTCTGATTTATACCCTACCTCAATTAAAGTTTGGACTACATCTTTTTTGACATCAAAGACATCAACATTTCTCTCTTTTTCAATCCAAGATAATCTTGATTTTTTTCCTGATGACAAACCACATACCACTGTATTTTGTTCACCAGGCTTAGAACCAGTAAAAGTTGGACCAATTTCATAAATTGATAAATCCTTAAAACCTCTATCAAGATTTTTATTCATATATATTATCAAGTTTGAGAATATTGAATTTCTTAAAACATCTAATTCTGTACTTATTGGATTTACAATCTTAATTTCTCTCTTAGTGTCTCTGAAATAATTATTGTAGTTTGAATCTGTAAACGACCAAGTGATTGCCTCTAGATAACCTTTTGAAGCAATTGATCTCTGTAAAAAATGAAATAATTTTTGGGATTTATTTAAAGTAGACTTCTTTCTTTCCTTGATTGGATCTATAGTCCTTATTTTATCGTAACCACTTATCCTAACCAATTCTTCAACAATATCTACTTCTTGCGTGATATCAGGTCTCCATGATGGAACAGTCAATTCAAAAAAATTTTTTTTCTTTTTAAATTTGAAACCAAGATTTTCTAAAATTTTAAAAATTTCTTTAGTAGAAATTTTAAAACCTACTATTTTTTCAAATAAATTTACATCAAATTTAACTATTTTTGTTTTATGAGTTTCAATTTTTTGAATATCAATTTTACTAATTTTACCACCACAAATTTCTTTGATTAATATTGCAGCTTTATTCAAGCCATCCTCAATTGACAGTGGATCAATGCCTCTTTCAAATCTAAACTTTGCATCAGTATCAAGATTCAATTTTTTTGCGGTGGTCCTTATTGATCCAGGTTTAAAATAAGCAGACTCTAATAATATATTCTTTGTATCTAATTCTGTTCCTGATCTTGTTCCACCAATAATTCCACCCAGTCCTAAAACACCTTTGTGGTCACTGATTACACACATTCCATCTTCCAGCTTATAATCCTTATTGTCTAAAGCAGTAAATTTTTCTCCTGATTTTGAATTTCGAACAATAATACCCTTTTCGATTTTATCAGCATCGTAGGCATGTAATGGACGATTTAGATCGAACATTACATAATTTGTAATATCAACTATTGCAGAAATTGGTTTTTGGCCTATTGAAGTTAACTTGTCTTTAAGCCATTGAGGACTTTCGGTATTCTTTACATCAGTAATAAGGCAACTACCAAATATGCTGCATCCCTGATTTTTTTCTTTTTTTATTTTTACATTTAAAGTTTGTCTAACATTTGATTTAATTTTTTTTTTCTTAAAATCAATTAATTTTCCAAAGCCCGAGGCAGCTAGATCTCTTGCAATTCCTCTTATACCAAGACAATCTGGTCTATTAGGTGTTATAGATAAATCAATCAAGTTAGATTTTGATTTTGAAAAATAACTCTTACCAATAATTTTTTTGTATCCTGATGATAGTTCAATTATACCATCACTCTCGTCAGATAAATTTAATTCAGACTCTGAGCAAAGCATTCCATAGGAAGTAATACCTCTTATTTTAGCTACAGCTAGTTTTGTTTTAGTTTTTGGGATAGTTGATCCTGGAGGGGCATATACCGTAATTAATCCCTCAACTGCATTAGCAGCTCCACAAACAACTTTTTTTAATTCTTTTTCTCCAATATTAACTTCACAAACTTTTAGCCGATCCGCATTTGGGTGCCCTGTTGTTTTAATTATTTTAGCTACTTTAAAAAGTTCTTTGTCTGAAGAAAGATTTTGTACTCCTTCTACCTCTAATCCAACATTGGTAAGTTGTTCTAAAAGATTTTTTTCTTTTAAATTTGTCTTTAAATGATCTTTAAGCCAATCAAATGTGATTTTCATCTACTCAAGCCTCTATAATTTGTTGGTACATCCAAAGGATCAAATCCAAAATGATTTAACCATCTATAGTCACAATCGAAAAAGGCTCTTAAGTCATTAATTCCATACTTTAACATAGCCAACCTATCAATGCCAATCCCAAACGCATATCCTTGAAACTTTATTGGATCTACCTTAACATTTCTTAAAACATTTGGATGTACCATCCCACACCCTAAAATCTCAAGCCATTGATCGCCCTCACCAATTACTATTTTGCCATCCTTCATCTCATATCCTATGTCAACCTCAGCAGATGGCTCTGTGAAAGGAAAATGACTTGGTCTAAATCTCATTTTAATTTTATCCAATTCAAAAAACTCCTTAATAAAATAATTTAGACATCCTTTTAAATGTCCCATATTAATATCTTTATCTATATGAAGACCTTCAACCTGATGAAACATAGGTGCGTGTGTTTGATCACTATCTGACCTATATGTTCTGCCAGGAGCTATTATTTTAAATGGTGGTTTGTCTTTTAACATTGTTCTAATTTGAACTGGAGAAGTATGAGTGCGTAATAATCTTTCTTTTTTTTCATCAAGATAAAATGTGTCATGCATATCTCTAGCTGGATGATCTTCCGGTGTATTGAGTGCAGTAAAATTATTGTATTCACTCTCAACATCTGGGCCTTCTTCAACGCTAAAACCAATTTCAGAAAAAATCGAGGATATTTCATCTATTGTTTGTGACACAGGATGAATTTTACCTCTAACAAATGGTCTTTCAGGCAAAGTAATATCAATTTTTTCTTTTTGTAGCTTTTCTCTAATTTCCTCATTTTCAATTTCCTTTATTTTCAAATTAATTAAATCTTGTAATTCATCTTTAATAACATTCAGTTCTGAGGCAAATTTTTTTCTCTCAGTTTCTGCGATGGTTCCTATCTTTTTAAATTGAGATGAAATTAATCCATTCTTACCAAATAAATCAGATTTTATTTGATTTACTTCTGACAAGTTTAATTTACTTTTCAGTTTAAAAAGAAGTTCATTTTTTATTTTTTTAAGATCTGACATTTCTACAGATTATTTCTTCAGTGAAATAAAACAATAGTGAAGATTAATTTAGTGCAGATTGTGCTTTTTGGACAATAGTTTTAAAGGCTTCTGGACTATCATAAGCTATCTCGGCAAGTATTTTTCTATCAATTTTAATTCCACATTTATTTAGGCCATTTATAAATTTGGAATAAGTCAATCCTTCAGCTCTTACACCAGCATTAATTCTTTGAATCCATAAAGATTTAAAATCTCTTTTTTTGTTTCTTCTATCTCTGTAAGCATATTGCATAGCCTTTTCCATGGCTTGTTTTGCAACTTTAATAGTGTTTTTTCTTCGACCCCACTGGCCTTTAACAGCTTTTAAAACTTTTTTATGTTTTGCTTTACTTGTAACACCTCTTTTTACTCTAGCCATTTTAACCTCTTAAACTATAAGGCATGTACGACTTAACAATTTTTCCATCTTGTTTTGACATTGTGGTAGTGCCTCTTAATTTTCTTATTTGTGAATTAGTTCTTTTAATCATTCCATGCCTTTTGCCAGCCTGAGCCATGATAACTTTCCCTCTGGCCGATATCTTAAATCTTTTTTTTGCTGAGCTTTTGGTTTTTAATTTTGGCATAATTGAGCGAGGTTATACATACAAAGAATTAAATTTACAACCTATATTAAGGCTTATAAAGGCTGGATTACCATAATCATTTGTTTACCATCAAACTTTGGATGTAATTCTATTTTGCCAATATCTTTCATATCCTCTTTAATTTTAGCCATAAGCTCGTTCCCAAGGTGAGAGTGTTGAAGTTCTCTACCTTTAAATCTTATTGTAAATTTCACTTTATCACCTTTAGCAATAAATTTTTTTGCATTTTTTACTTTGAATTCATAATCATGGGTCTCTGTAACAGGTCGCATCTTTATTTCTTTCAATGAGACTATTTTTTGCTTTTTCTTTGCAAGGTTTGCTTTTTTTTGAGCATCATATTTAAACTTTCCCATATCCATAATTTTACAGACGGGTGGATTAGCATTGGGAGATATTTCTATAAGATCTAATCCCTCCCTCTTCGCGATTGTAATTGCCTCATTTGTACTCAAAATTCCTAAATTATTTCCATCATTTGCAATAACCTGAACTTCGGGTGATGAAATTCTATTATTAGATCTTGGGCCACGATCTTTAGTTTTTTTTTGGAAATAGTTTTGTTTGATGTCTGCCACTAAATTTTAAGATACTTTGTTTAGTGCAGAAAAACTTTTTAAAAATAAATCTAGTTTCATATTTTCTTGTTTATTAGAATCCAATCTTCTAATGGTTACACTCTTGCTGTCAACTTCTTTTTTACCACAAATCAGTAGAATTGGTATTTTTGCTAAAGAATGTTCTCTAATTTTATAATTTAGATTATGTTTTTTTAAGTCAACAATTGAACTTATACCTGCATCTTTTATTTTTTTAGTCACTTCTTTTGCATAGTTCTCAAAGTCTTCTGAGATAGGTATTACCACAGTTTGTAAAGGAGAAATCCAAAATGGGAATTTGCCAGCATAATTTTCAATTAATATTCCAATAAATCTCTCAAGCGAACCAAACATTGCTCTATGTAACATCACTGGTACTTTTTTTGCTCCATCCTTATCCACATAGGAAGCATCTAATCTTCCTGGTAAATTTAAATCGACTTGCACTGTCCCACATTGCCAATCTCTACCAATTGCGTCTCTTAAAACAAATTCAATTTTAGGTCCATAAAAAGCACCTTCCCCTTTATTAATGCTATATTCAAGTTTGGTAGCTTTTACTGCTTCCAATAAAGATGCCTCTGCTTTATCCCAAACATGATCTTCGCCGACTCTAGTCTCGGGTCTGTCAGCATATTTCAAAATAACATTTTCAAATCCTAAATCCTTATAAATATCTAAAATTAAATTTGTTACATTTAAACATTCGCTAGTAATTTGATCCTCTGAGCAGAAAATATGCGCATCATCTTGAGTAAAAGCTCTCACTCTTAAAAGGCCATGCAGTGCACCAGAAGGTTCATATCTATGGACTTTTCCGAATTCTGTAATTCTTAATGGTAAATCTCTATAACTTTTAAGCCCTTGATTAAAAACTTGAATATGACCTGGACAATTCATTGGTTTAATAGCGAAAACTTTTTCATCAGGTGTTTGAGACGTGTACATATTTTCCCCATATTTTTCCCAGTGACCAGATTTTTCCCAAAGCAATCTGTCTAATACCTCTGGAGTATTTACTTCTTTGTATCCTGCTTTATCTTGTTTAGCTCTTAAATAACTAATAAGTTTTTGAAAAAGTGCCCACCCTTTTTCGTGCCAAAAAACAGAGCCAGGACTTTCCTCTCTAAAATGAAATAAATCCATTTCTTTACCTAATTTTCTATGATCTCTTTTCTCAGCTTCTTCAATTCTTCTTAAATAGTCATCTAAGTCTTTTTTGGTTGCCCAACCAGTTCCATAGATTCTTTGAAGCATTTCATTATTAGAGTCGCCACGCCAATATGCCCCTGATACTTTTGTAAGTTTAAAAGCTTTTCCAATTTTACCAGATGATAACAAATGTGGCCCTCGACATAAATCATGCCAAGTATCACCGTGGTGGTAAATTGAAAGCTCCTCACTTTCAGGAATACTTTCGATAATTTCTGCCTTATACTTTTCTCCAATCTTTTTGAAATGCTTAATTGCTTTATCTCTATCCCAAACTTCTCTTCTTGTTTTTACGTCTTTGTCTATTATTTCTGACATTCTTTTCTCAATTTTTTTAAGATCTTCATCAGTAAATGGATCTTTTCTTGCAAAATCATAATAAAATCCATTCTCTATCACTGGTCCAATGGTAACTTGGGTTCCAGGATATAGTTCCTGAACAGCCATAGCCATAATGTGAGCAGTATCGTGTCTAATGACTTCTAATCCCTCTGGATCTTTTGCAGTAAAAATTTTTACTAAAGAGTCTTCTTTAATCGAAAAGTATAAATCCTTAAGCTCACCATTTACACTCATTATCAAGGCTTCTTTATAAAGAGATTTGCTTATTTTTTCTGCAATTTCTAAACCTGTGACCTCTTTTGGAAACTTAAGATTATTTCCATCTGGTAATTTTATTGTAAGCATTTAATTAACTAATTTTTTATATTCTGAATAAGTAGAAAAGCACATTTTTTCAACATTAAATTTTTTTACAACATTTTTTCTACCTTCAATACCCATAGTTTTCAATAAGCTTTCATCCATAGTTAAAGCTTGGATTATTTTTTTACTTAAAGATTTTGGGTCTCCTGACTCAAACAATAAACCTGTTTTTTCATTAATCACAGTTTCATTTGATCCACCGATATTACTAGCAATTACCAGCTTTTCCATTGATTGGGCTTCTACTGCAACTCGTCCAAATGCCTCCGGTTCAATTGATGCTGAAACAATTATATCTGAAACTTTATAAGCTAAAGCCATATTTTCACATGAGTCAATAAATTTTATTTGGTTAGAAATTTTGAATTGTTCCCGAAGATGATGTAACTTTTTTTTATAAGCATCTCGTCCTTGATCATTACCTAAGATAACCGCATAAAATGCCTCGTAACCTAATTCAATGTTAACCAGATTTATCGCTTCAATAAATAGTTCCTGACCTTTCCAGGATGTTAATCTACCAGGTAACAAAATAATCTTTTTATTTTCTAATATACCCCATTCATTCAATAATTTTTTTTCATCCTTTTCTAACAATGTACTGGAGTCAAAATAATCAACATTTATGCCTCTAAATATTACAAGTAATTTTTTTTTTACATCAATGAGATTTGAGTATTTTTCTTTAATGTGGGAAAAAATAAAATTAGATCCAGCTATAACAAGGTCTGACCTAACCATAACCGAATTATAAAATTTTTTGATTTTTCCATTGAAATTATATGTTCCATGGAAAGTTGTTACGAATTTTCTTCCTGTTAATTTGGTTGCAATTAAACAAGACCAAGCTGGCGCTCTACTTCGAGCATGAACTATAGATATATTGTAAAATAAAATAATAAGAACCAAAATTATTGAGTTTAATAAAATTAAAAAAGGATTTTTGCTATGAACAGGTAATCTGATCAATTTTACTTTTTTCCTATCTATAAATTTTGTTAACTCGCCACCACTTGTAACTATGAAAGATTTACAGTTATTTTCTGGAAGATAATGAGCAATATCATAACAACCGGTTTCAGCTCCCCCGTAGCCTAGTTTGGGGATAACTTGTAAAACTTTTAAATTAAATGACATTAGATTAATTATATAATAATCGAAATAACTAATAAACTTTTATGACTAAGTTTAAATACTTAAAACTGACAAAAACTAAAAGAATAAGATATTTGACGAATTTTAAGAGGAAAAACACTTATCTTGTTTTTCTTCATGGTTTTAAATCAGACCTAGAGGGTCAAAAACCCAAAACTTTTTTAAGATTTGCAAAGAAAAATAATTTAGGTTTTTTAGCTTTAGAATATTCCGGCCATGGAAAATCATCAGGAAAATTTACTAACGGGAATATAACCAAATGGACAAATGAAACTTATCAACTAATTAGAAAAATTGTCAAAAAAAATAAAATAATATTAATTGGGTCAAGCATGGGTTCTTGGATTTCATTAAATCAATTTAAATATTTTAAGAAACAAATCGTAGGTTTTTTAGGAATTGGGTCAGCACCCGAATTTCTAGAACACTTAATGTGGAAGAAATTTACAAAAAAAATTAAATTGGAAATTATTAAAAATGGTATATATTCTCTTAAATATGGTGACTACACTTATCCAATTACTCATCAATTATTAAAAGATGGGAAAAAGAACAAAGTTTTAAACAAAAAAATAAATCAAAATGTAAATGTAACAATGGTTCATGGGAGTAAAGATGAGTCTGTCCCCGTAATTTACTCAAAAAAAATTTTGAAAATGTTTAAATCGAAAAAAAAGAAATTAGTAATTGTAAAAAACGGTGATCATAGTCTGTCTTCACCTAAATGGCTTAAAATATTGAAAAGAGAGTTAAAATTAATGATTAGCTAACTTTTTGTATTTTTGTTTTTGCAGAAATTGGATTTTTAAGCTTATCTATCATTTCTTTTGGACAAACCTGTACAAAATTCTTTAACTCGTTGTCAAAATCATCAATTATTTTTTTTGACAAATTAGATCCAGTTTCATTACTGTGTTCGAGTACTAATTCTTTTAAAAATTTTGACCAATATTCGGTCTCTACATTTTGCCATACGACTGAGTCAGGGTTTATTTTTTTTTCAAATTCTTTTGATTTATCATAAATAAAAGCCATACCCCCTGTCATACCAGCTGCAAAATTATCACCAACATCTCCAAGAATTACTGCCGTTCCACCTGTCATATATTCACAACCATTTGAGTCACAACCCTCGACAACAGTTATTGCACCAGAATTTCTTACTGCAAACCTATCGCCAGCTTGACCAGCTGCAAAAAGTTTACCTGAAGTTGCACCATAAAGAACCGTGTTACCAATAATAGTATTCTCATTTGAAATTAAATTACTTTCATCAGGAAGTTTTATTGAAATGGTAGCTCCTGATAAACCTTTACCAACGTAATCATTTGCATCACCTTTTAAATTAAGTTTAAGTCCTTTTGCTGTAAATGCCCCAAAAGATTGTCCAGCTGAACCTTTAAAATCAAGAGTTAAAAAATTTTCCTCTAATTTTTCATAACCATATTTTTTATACAAGTGATGTGAAATTCTAGTACCCACAGCTCTATTAGTATTTTGAATTAAAAACTCATTATTTATTTTCTCAGAGTTATCTAAAGCCTTTTCTATTTGAGGCCAAATCTCTTGATCCAGCGTATCTGGAACTTCGTTAATTTCCGATATCTCACAGTACCTCTTGTTATTACCAGGGTCTGCTTGTACAAATAGAGGATTAAGATCTAAATCATCTAGATTAGGCGAGGCTTTACTTACTTGCATCAATAAATCTGTTCGACCGATAACTTCATTTAAAGATTTAAAACCAAGTGAAGCTAAAATTTCTCTTACCTCTGTAGCGATAAACATAAATAAATTTACTACTTTATCAGGAGTTCCAGTAAATTTTTCTCTTAGTTTTTCATCTTGTGTACATACTCCTACAGGACAAGTATTTGAATGACATTGCCTTACCATAATGCAACCCATAGCCACTAAAGCAGTAGTTGCTACACCATATTCCTCTGCACCCATCATAGCTGCAATAACAACATCTCTTCCCGTTTTAATGCCTCCATCAGTTCTTAAGGTAACTTTGTGTCTTAGATTATTTAATGTCAAAACTTGATTTGCCTCTGTAAGTCCCATCTCCCAAGGAATGCCTACATATTTTACACTCGTCTGTGGTGTAGCTCCAGTTCCTCCATTATGTCCTGAAATTAAAATTATATCAGCTTTAGCTTTTGCCACACCAGCTGCAATAGTACCTACACCAGATGACGCAACTAATTTGACACCAATTCTTGCCCTAGGGTTGATTTGTTTTAAATCATAAATAAGCTGAGCTAAGTCCTCAATTGAATAAATATCATGATGTGGAGGTGGAGAAATTAATGTAACGCCTGGTGTTGAATGCCTTAGCTTAGCAATTTCATCTGTTACTTTAAATCCTGGTAATTGGCCACCTTCACCAGGTTTTGCACCTTGAGCAATTTTGATCTCAATTTCATTACAATTGTTCAAGTAATTAACTGTTACGCCAAATCTAGCAGATGCGATTTGCTTTACCCTCGAATTCGCACTATCACCAGAGTCCATGATTTTGAATCTATTGGCATCTTCACCACCTTCTCCGCTACAGGATGCACCTTTAATCCTATTCATCCCAATAGCCAAAGTTTCATGTGCCTCCTTAGATAATGCTCCATGAGACATACTTCCACTACCAAATCTCTTTAATATTTTTTCTATCGGTTCAACCTCAGAAATTTGAATAGATGGACCTAATTTTTTTTTTCTAAAATCAATCAAATCCCTTAAATTAATTGGCGGCAAGTTATATATTCCCTCAGCATATTTTTTATATGCTGAATAAGAATTTGACCCCACTGCACTCTGCAATAAGTGGATTAATCTACCTTGATATTGATGTGTTTCTCCATTCTTTCTGTATCTATAGATACCACCAATAGGCAAAACCGTATCAGTACTCTCAAATGCTTCTTTGTGTATTGTACGTATTTTTTTTTCAATTCCTGACAATCCAATACCAGAAATTTTTGAGGTAACTCCTGGAAAATAATCATCAACTATTGATCTGCTTAGACCAACAGTTTCAAAATTACATCCACCCCTATAAGAACTTAAAACAGAGATACCCATTTTTGACATGATTTTTAATAATCCTGCATTCACTGATTTGATATACCTTTCGACACATTCATCAAAACTATACTGACCAAATAACTTTTTTTCATGTCTTTGGTATAAACTATCAAAAGCTATATATGGATTAACTGTAGTTGCTCCAACTCCTATCAATGTTGCAAAAGAGTGGGTATCTAACGCCTCACCAGATTGAACATTGATTGAAACATATCCTCTCAATTTTTTATCGATTAAAAAAGTATTAATCGCTCCAACGCATAACAACATTGGCATAGGCATTCTCTTATCTGAAATATCTTTGTCACTTAAAACTAATTGTGTCACACCCTGCCTAACAGCAATTTCTGACTCTTTTTGAATCCTTTTAATAGAGTCAAATAAATTTTGATCATTCGAAAAAGTACAATCTATAGAAACTGAGTTTTTGCCAAAAAAATTAATAAATTTATTAAATTGTGAATTCGATAATACCGGGCTATTCAAAACATAAATATTTTCTTTTGTTAAGGTATCAAAATCTAAAATATTCCCAAGATTACCAAATCTAGTTTTCAAACTCATAACTTTATTTTCTCTTAGAGAGTCAATCGGTGGATTAGTCACTTGGCTAAAGTTTTGTCTAAAAAAATGATAAAGTGGTCTGTATTTATCTGATAAAACTGCTAAAGGTGTATCATCACCCATAGAACCCGTTGCCTCTTTAGCATCTTCTGCCATTGGATGTAAGATTAACTCTAAGTCTTCTAAGCTTATTCCAAAAGTGTGTTGTCGTCTTCTTAGATCCTCGCCATCAAAATTATGTTTCTCATTAGAAATGAATAATTTTTCATCTAAATCTATTATCTGAGAATTAAAATGTTTATATTCTTTCGCTAAATAGTCTTTAATTTGGTTATTCGTAAATAATTTACCTTTTTCAATTCTAACCCCAATTATCTCACCAGGGCCTAATCTACCTTTTGATAAAATTCTTTTTTCATTTAACTCAATCATTCCAGTTTCAGATCCAGCAAAGAGAAATTTATCTTTTGTTATTGCGTATCTTAAGGGTCTTAAACCATTACGGTCATTTGCTGCAATAACCCACTCATTATCTGTTGCAGCAATTGCTGCAGGACCATCCCAAGGTTCCATAGTGCTATTTAAAAAATTAAACAGTTGTTGATGGTTTTTTGGTAGAGTTTTATTTCTTTTTGACCAAGCATCAGGGATCATCATTAATTTTGCTAAAGGGGCGGGTTGACCTGATTTATTTAATAACTCAAAAACATTATCTAGGGCCGCAGAATCTGAAACACCTTTTTGAATAACTGGCTTTAAATTTTCAATATTTTCAAAAAAAGGACTACTCATCTCTTGTTCGTGAACTCTCATCCAGTTTTTGTTTCCTTTATAAGTATTAATTTCACCATTATGGGCGACTGCTCTAAACGGTTGAGCCAAACTCCAGCTCGGAGCGGTGTTGGTTGAAAATCTCTGATGAAAAATTGCAAATCTTGAAATAAATCTCACATCCCTTAAATCCAAGAAAAAATCTGAAATAGCTTCAGCTAAAAACATGCCTTTATAGATAATTGATTTAGCGCTAATTGAACAAATATAAAAATTATTTAATGATAAATTGAACGCTTTATTCTCTATTTTTTTTCTTGTTTCATAAATTTTTCTCTCAAGATCTTTATCAAGTAGATTTTTATTATTTGCTTTGAAAAGTACTTGAATTATCTCTGGCATTGTTTGAAGAGCCTTTTCTCCTAAAACTTTTGGATTAACAGGCACCTGCCTCCAACCATAAATACTAAAATCATTTTTGGTTAACTCACTTTCTACAATCGTTTTACAGCTTTCCTGTGCAGCATAATCGTTCCTAGGTAAAAAAATCATCCCAACACAAATATCAGAACCATCATGTGTGTGACCTGTAACCTCTATTTTTTCAACAAAAAAATCTTTGGGTATTTCTAAATGTATTCCTGCCCCGTCACCCGTTTTTCCATCAGCATCAACAGCCCCTCGATGCCAAACAGCTTTCAAAGCTTCAATTCCATATTCTACAACTTCTCTTGATTTTTTTCCCTCTGTCGATGCAATTAACCCTACTCCACATGCATCATGTTCCATTTCTTTAGAATAAACATTATTTTTAGTAAGTAATTCTAAATTTTTTTTATAAGTCCTCATTATGCAACTTTTGATTTTTTTAATTCTATATTTTCAAGATAAGACTTGATTGATGACGCAGCATCTCTTCCATCTTTTATTGCCCATACCACTAAAGATGCACCTCTTACAATATCTCCAGCAGCAAAAACACCTTTGATATTTGTCTCCATGGTATCAAAATCAGCTTTTATTGTTCCCCATTTTGTAACTTGTAACTCTTGTGCTTCAAATAATAATGGCAAGTTTTCTGGATCAAATCCTAAAGCTTTTATTACCATATCTGCTTTAATTTCAAATTCAGATCCTTGTTTAATTTCTGGTCTTCTTCTACCTGAGTCGTCTGGATCTCCAAGTTGGATTTGATCTACAATTAATTTTTCGATTTTATTTTTTCCTTTAAATTCTTTTGGACTAGACAACCAAACAAATTCAACACCTTCTTCTTCTGCGTTAGCTACTTCTCTTGCAGATCCAGGCATATTATCTTTATCTCTTCTATATAAGCATTTAACCGAGTTAGCTTTTTGTCTTACTGAGGTTCGAACACAATCCATTGCTGTGTCTCCACCTCCAATAACTACAACATCTTTACCTTCAGCATTTAATATACCTTTATCAAATAAATCAACTTTGTCTCCTAATCCCTTTTTATTTGATGCTGTTAAAAACTCCATAGCAGGAAAAATATTATCTAAGTCATTCCCCGGTAGATTTATCTCTCTTGATTTATAAACCCCGGTAGCAATTAAAATTGCATCATGTCTTTTTCTCAGTTGCTCTAAAGTTGCATCCTTACCAACTTCAAAATTTTGTTCAAATTTAATCCCACCATCTTTCAACAATTTGGTTCTTCTCTCGACTACATGTTTTTCTAATTTAAAATTTGGTATACCATAAATTAACAAACCACCTGCTCTGTCATATCTATCATAAACAGTTATTTGATATCCATTTTTTCTAAGTTGCTCAGCAGCTGCAAGTCCAGCAGGTCCAGCACCAATTATTCCAACACTTTGATCTTTTTCGTGTTTAACTGAAATTGGTTTTACCCATCCATTTTCCCATGCACTATCTGTAATATATTTTTCGACTGATCCAATAGTAACAGTGCCATGGCCTGACTGCTCAATAACACAGTTGCCCTCACATAATCTGTCTTGAGGACATATTCTACCACAAACCTCGGGCATATTGTTTGTGCTCTGAGATAATTCATAAGCTTCCTTTAATCTGCCCTCGGCAGTCAATTTGAGCCAGTCTGGAATATTGTTACTAAGCGGACAATGGACTTGGCAAAAGGGAACACCACATTGAGAGCATCTACTTGACTGCTCTTGTGCTTTTTGAGTTATAAATTCGTCATAGATTTCATTAAAATCATCTTTTCTATTATCTACTCCTCTTTTAGGTGGAGTTTGTTGACCTATTTTGACGAATTTTAGCATTTTATCAGTCATAATTTTTTAAATTTTATGGCAAGATATACATTGTTTTTATTAGTAAAAGAAATATATAGGTCAGTAATTTTGACCTAATTGTAGCAATATTTAGCTTAAAACCTACTTAATCTGATTTTTGCATATCTAATATGATTAAATCGAATTGTTTAAAATGAATATTTTTTAAGTTACGACACTTATATGTTTCGAGATTTTATAGAAATTTTAATTCTTTCTTCTATTCAAGGAATTTCAGAGTTTTTACCCATAAGCTCATCAGCTCATTTAATATTAGTATCAAACTTTTACGATTTAGAGACAAGTTCTTTGTTGATAGATATAAGTTTACATTTAGGTTCATTAATTGCAGTAATTTTTTATTTTAGAAAAGAGTTATTTGATCTAAGAAATAATAATAAATTATTAAGTTTAATAATTATTGGTTCTTTGCCTTTAATAATATTTGGATATATTTTATATACCACTGAGTTTATTAATCTTTTAAGAAACACAAAAATAATTGCATCAACAACATTGTTTTTTGGATTTATACTTTTTTTTGCTGATCAAAGAAAAACTGATCGAAATATCTCTACTGATTTGAATATTAAGTCAGTTTTATTAATAGGTTTATTTCAAATATTAGCATTAATACCAGGAGTTAGTAGGGCTGGAATAACAATTACTGCAGCAAGATTTTTAAATTTTAATAGAATTGACTCTAGTAAAATTTCTTTTTTATTATCTATACCTGCTTTAGCAGGAGCAAGCTTCCTAGGTTTGAGGGAAGCTTTTGAACAATCAATAGAAATAAATTACTTATTATTGATTGCTACTCTCTTATCATTTATGTTTTCATTTTTTACAATTAAATATTTTCTAAAATTTATAAATAAAATTTCCTTCAATATATTTGTAGTATATCGAATAATTCTTGGCTTAATTTTATTTTTAATAATATATACTTAAGTCGTTTTCTTAATCAATGGAACTAATTGAGATAATAGGACTCCACTTAATATGAAAAAACAACCCAGCAGATTATTAATACCTAATATTTGATTTAAAAGAAACCAAGCAGCGATCGTTGCGAATACACCTTCCAAGGAAAAAATTATTGCTGCTGGTGCTGGTGTTATATTTCTTTGCGCGTAAATTTGTAAAACAAATGCAAAACCACCTGACAAAATTCCAGCATATAAAATTGAATCTATTTCATTCAAAATATTTTCAATTACAAATTCTTCAGAAAATAAACCTATAACAAATGAAAATAGAGCAACTAGTAGAGTTTGAATCGCACCAATCGTTAATGGTAGATTGTACTTTTTAATAATCATACCAGTAAAGATAATATGCGTACTCCAAAATAAAGCTCCCAATATTACAAGAGTGTCACCTAGTCTTACAGTTGCATCTTGAAAATTTGTTAATAAATACCCACCGATCAAACATAAAATTACTGATGGCCATACACTCCAATGTAAAAAATCTTTTCTAAAGATGAAAATAATTATGGGGACCATTGGAACATAAAAAATTGTAAAAAAAGCAGCATTAGCTACATCGGTGTAAAGCAACGCAACCTGTTGTAATGCTGAGCCTAGAAATAATGACACTCCAATTAAAAGGGACAGAATAATGAATGTTTTCGTATCAAATCTAAATTCCTTTTTTAGTTTTTTTGCTTCGAAAAATAATGCTAAAGGAATAATTGCTAAAAAACCTACAAAAAATCTTACAGAATTAAAAGTAAATGGACCGATGTCATCCATACCTGTATCCTGTGCAACAAATGTAGTCCCCCAAATGAAAGTGCACAGTAATGCACTAAATAACGATAGAGTTTTTGACATATTTTTTATACAGCTAATTTATAAGCAAAATTTTTTCCAAGATTATCTTTCAAATCGTTGTTAAATCGAGCAGCTTCAGCTCCATCAATTATTCTATGATCATATGATAAAGATAAAGGTAGAATTGTTCGTGTTATGAACTTTCCATCAATAAAAATTTGTTTTTTTTGAGATTTACCAACTCCTAAAATTGCGACTTCAGGGTAATTAATAATAGGTGTAAAAAAAGAACCACCAATACCTCCTAGACTTGTTATAGTCATAGAACCACCAAATAATTCTTTTTTATCAATTTTAAGATTTCTGCATTGATCACTTAATTTTTTAAGTTCATTTCCTATTAAAGTTATGTTCTTGTTATCAGCATTTCTTAGTTTTGGTACCATAAGCCCATGTTTCGTATCCACAGCTATTCCTATGTGATAATACTTTTTTAGAGTCATTTTTCCTTTACCAATTTCATCGATAGATGAATTAAAATTTGGAAATTTTTTAAGTGATGCAGTTAAAGCTTTGACAACAAAAGCTAAAGGAGTAATTTTTTTTTTTTCTCCAGTGTAAATATCTGTTAGAGAAGTTCTAAATTCCTCTAATTCGGTTATATCTGCTTCGTCATGATTGGTCACATGAGGAATATTGGACCAAGAATTCATAAGATATTTAGATGAAAGTTTTTTTACTCTTGGGATATCCTTTATTTCCGTTTTTCCAAATTCAGAGTGAGGATACTCTAGTTCTATCATTTCATCTTTTTTGAATTCTTTTTCAATATTTCTCTCAGGGGTTTTTGCAACAAATGACTTAACATCACTTTCGGTTACTCTTCCTAATCTTTCACTACCTTCAACTTTACTAATATCAACACCAAGTTCTCTAGCAAATTTTCTGACTTTTGGTGAGGCTGAAGTTTTTTTTGAAAAATTTTTTACGATAATATTTTTTGGTTTAACTTCTTTTTCAATTTCTATTTTGTTTTTTTTGATGTATTCTTTTTTAGTTGATTGTATTACTTTAGTTTCTACATTGTTGTCTTTTAATTCAATTTCTAAAATCTTACTACCCTCGGAAACCTTATCACCAACTTTTAAGTTTAATTCTGTAACTAGTCCATCGTGTAATGAGGGAATTTCAACACTCGATTTATCACTTTCAATTGTGATTAAAGGATCATTTTTTTTAATCTCTTGACCTTTTTTGATTAAAATTTCAATAACCTCTACATCTTTGAATTCACCAATATTTGGAACTTTTATATCTTTTTTAGGCATTCTATAGTTTTGTTGGCATAGGTTTGTCAGTATCAATCTTATACTTTTTAATTGCTTCTTTAGCATATTTTGATGCAATAAGCTGTTCCTTAGCTAAAATGCTCAATCCATATGTTGTGATATGTTCCTTATCAACCTCAAAAAACTTTCTTAACTCTTTTCTTGTATCACTTCGTCCAAATCCATCTGTTCCTAGTGAATAAAAACTTTTGTTTACATAAGGTCTTATCTGGTCGGAGTTCATTCTCATATAATCAGAGGCCGCTAAAATTGGCCCTTCAGCGTTACCTAAACATTTTTCTACATAGCTTTTCTTAGGTTCTTTATCAGGGTTCAGAAGATTATATCTCTCTACATCAAGACCGTCCCTTCTTAATTCATTAAAGCTTGTCACACTCCAAATCTCACTATCGATTTGATATTCATTTTGTAATATTTCTGCACCAGCTATCATTTCTCTTAATATTGTGCCAGATCCAAGAAATTGAATTTTAGTTTTTTTATACTTATTAAACTCCTTTATTTTATACATTCCTTTTAAAATACCCTCCTCACATGATTTATCTTTTGGCATTTCTGGATGAGGATAATTTTCATTCATAGTTGTAATATAATAAAAAATATTTTCTTTTTTCTCATGCATTCTTCTTAAACCTTCTCTAAAAATGACTGCAAGCTCGTAATGAAATGTTGGATCATATGATATGCAATTAGGAATAGTTGAAGCCATTAAATGACTATGACCATCCTGATGTTGTAAACCCTCTCCAGCAAGAGTTGTTCTTCCAGCAGTGGCTCCAATCAAAAATCCTCTAGACTGACTATCTGCACCTGCCCAAGCAAAATCCCCAATTCTCTGAAAGCCAAACATTGAGTAGAAAAGATAAATTGGGATCATTTCAATATCATGATTGGTATATGAAGTGCCAGCAGCTATCCACGATGACATCGCTCCAGCTTCATTAATTCCCTCTTCTAAAACTTGACCGCTCTTTTCCTCTTTATACGAACTTAGTTGAGCAGAGTCCTCTGGCTCATATTTTTGACCCTCATGTGCGTAAATTCCTATCTTTTGAAAAAATCCTTCCATTCCAAAAGTTCTTGCTTCATCAGGAATAATTGGGACCAGTCTTGGCGCAACATTTTTATCTCTCAAAAGATTTGTCAACATTCTAACTAGTGCCATTGTGGTTGACATTTCTTTTTCACCAGTTGAAATTTTCATATTATCAAAAATGTCTTTTGGAGGTGCTTTAATAGGTTTTGCATAAGTAGTTCTCTCAGGAATAAAGCCACCCAACTGAAGTCTTCTATCTTTAATGTATTTTATTTCAGGAGAATTTTGATCTGGCTTATAATACTCAATATTTTTGACCTGCTGGTCTGTTAATGGAACATCAAATCTATCTCTATAATACATTAGGTCTTCAACATCTAATTTTTTAGTCTGATGAGTTGTATTTACGCTCTCACCACTTTTACCCATGCCATAACCCTTAATAGTCTTAGCAATTACTACAGTGGGACTACCGACATTTTTAGATGCTTTGTCATATGCTGCAAAAACTTTATGGGGATCATGCCCACCTCTATTTAATCTCCAAATATCCTTATCTGAAAGACTTGAGACAAGTTCCGAAGTTTCTGGATATTTTCCAAAAAATTTTTCTCTAACATAAGCTCCATCTCTTGCTTTCATTGCTTGATATTCTCCATCAACTGTTTCATTCATTGTCTTAATTAGGTGGCCTGTTTTGTCATTCGCTAACAGTGAATCCCAATATGAACCCCAAATTACTTTAATAACATTCCATCCGGCTCCTCTAAAAATTCCCTCTAATTCTTGTATAATTTTTCCATTACCTCGCACTGGACCGTCTAATCTTTGAAGGTTACAATTTATAACAAATATAAGATTATCTAAATTTTCCCTAGCTGCTAAACCAATTGCTCCTAAAGACTCTGGCTCATCCATTTCTCCATCACCTAAAAATGACCAAACTTTTCTACCCTCATCCTTAATTAGGCCTCTATTAATCAAGTATTTCATATATCTTGCTTGATAAATCGCTAACATTGGTCCTAAACCCATAGAGACTGTTGGAAATTGCCAAAAGTTTGGCATTAACCAAGGATGTGGATATGAAGATAAACCGCCAGGCTTAACTTCCTGTCTAAAACTGTCCAATTGTTTTTCATTAAGTCTCCCTTCAAGGAATGCTCTAGCATACATACCAGGTGCACTATGACCTTGAAAATAAATAAGATCTCCACCGAATTTATTATTTTTAGCTCTCCAAAAATGATTCATTCCAACATCATATAAAGTTGCTGCAGATGCAAAAGTTCCAATATGACCCCCAAGTTCAGGAAATTTTTTATTTGCTCTTACTACCATTGCAGCGGCATTCCATCTAATTAATGACCTAATCCTTCTTTCTATATTCTGATCACCATTTGATTTCTTCTCCTCACTCACGGGAATCGTATTTATATAAGGGGTATTTTGTGTGTATGGAATATTGGCACCCTCCATATAAGCTTTATTAATTAATTCCTTAATCAAATAGTGAGCTCTGTGATTACCATCTTTTTCGATGACATCTGATAGAGATTCTATCCATTCACGTGTCTCTAAAGGATCAATATCACCCTCATTTACAACTGCAATTTTGCTAGGTTTTTCTTTCTCTAATTCTGGAATTTGCTTTTCTTGCTCTTTATTTATCTTTAAAGAATTTTCCGCCTCTAAAATTAAATTTTCAGTATTTTTTGGAACCTCTTCTAATTTAGAAAATTTTTTACTAGGGCTTGATATATTGAGAATCAGATCCCCTTTTGAAACTTTATCACCAACTTTTACTTTAATGTTTTCAACTTTCCCCGAAAAAGTTGATGGAATTTCAACACTAGATTTGTCACTTTCAATAGTGACCACTGGATCATTTATTTTAACTTCTTGACCCTCTGCAACAAGTAATTCAATTACCTCAACATTTTCAAAATCGCCGATATCAGGAACTAATAATTTTTCAGTCATTTTTATGTTTTATACATTATAAAAATATAGTTAATTGCAAATTTTAACACATTCTGTCCTATTTTTTGACACTCTTTTACTTTTAAATGCAAAAATGATTAAAAAGATACTAAAATTACTTATTCATTCAAATTATAATACACACATAGACGCTAAAATGTGGATACAAAAAATATTACTAGAAGGGAAGTACGGAAAGATAAATTCCTAAATTCTTTCAACACATAAAGCTATACCCATTCCACCTCCAATACAGAGAGTTGCGCAACCCTTGCTTTTTTTTTGTCTCTTCATTTCATGTATTAAAGTTACAAGTATTCTTGCTCCTGATGCACCAATAGGATGACCTAGCGCGATTGCACCACCATTTACATTAACTTTGTTTGGGTCAACACCCAACTCACGAATTACAGCAATGCTTTGAGCTGCAAAAGCTTCATTAATTTCAAATAAATCAACCTCATCTAAATTCCATCCAGCTATATTAATTGCCTTGCGAACAGCTTCTATTGGCCCTAGACCCATTAAAGTTGGATCTACTCCAACTGATGCCCATGACACTATTTTTACAAGCGGATTGATAGATTTTTTTTCTGCTTCTTCAATAGTGGTTAAAAATAAAGCTGCAGCACCATCATTTATACCAGAAGAATTTCCAGGTGTTACTGTTCCATTTTCTTTGAAAACTGTTTTAAGTTTTTCTAGATCAGAAATTTTTAGACCTATTCGTGGATGTTCATCTAAGTTTAGCAGGTTATTACTTTGATTAATCTTAACTAACTCATCATCAAATTTGCTATTTTTGATTGCCTCTTCTGTTTTTTTTTGAGATTTTAGAGCAAACTCATCTTGTTCCTTTTTAGATATGTCAAATTTTTTTGCAATATTTTCTGCTGTAACGCCCATATGATAATTATTAAAAGCATCCATTAATCCATCATTAATCATTGTGTCTGTTAGTTTATCTTCTGAAATTTTTCTTTCGTCTCTAAAAAAAATTGAATGTGGTGCTATTGACATATTCTCTTGTCCCCCAGAAATAATATTTAATGACTCTCCTAATTTGATAGATTGATATCCAGATATTACTGCTCTTAATCCAGACCCACAAACTTGATTGATTATATGTGCTGGTTTTGAAATTGGTATTCCAGCATTTATTGCAGCTTGTCTAGCAGGGTTCTGTCCAGCGCCAGCAGTCAATACTTGACCCATTATTACTTCATCTACCTCATCTGGACTAAATTTAGTTAGTTTTAAAGCTTCTTTGATTACTAAAGATCCAAGCTGATCAGATCTCATTTTTTTTAATGAACCTCTATAAGATCCTATAGGTGTCCTAACAGCACTAACAATCACCACTTCTTTTGATTTATATGTCATTAATTTTTAAATTTATCTTATAATTAAAATATACTAAAAATTAATATAATGTATTTAAATAAAATTATAAATGCGTCTGTAGCTCAACTGGATAGAGCGCTTGGCTACGGACCAGGAGGTTCTGGGTTCGACTCCTAGCAGGCGCACCAAAAAATATAAATGTTTGATTGGCTCCTTAAATCTTCCCTGCAAATGTCTGTAATTTATTTTTTCATAATAATCTTTATTATTTTATTAATTTTAACTTTTATATTATAAAAATTCTATGACAGATAAATTTGAGCAAATTAGTCTAAAAACAGGATTTATGAAACACAATGGTGGAGTTTTATTTAGACAAATTTCTGAAAATCAGTATGAGTTTAAATCTACAATAACAAAAAACCATCTAAATTCAGCAGGTATCACTCACGGTGGTTACCTTGCGGCTTTAATTGATGCTGGTGCTGGTTCAGCTGCTCACAGATCAGCTAAACCTTCACCATGTGTAACAATTTCATTGGATTTAAAATTTATTGGTACATCTAAAGTTGGAGATGAAATTATAGGTCATGTTAGAATTTTAAAAAAAACCAAAACACTCGTGTTTTTGTTTTGTGAGCTTAAGTGTAACGATGAAATAATTACTGCCGCAAACGGTATTTGGAAAATCTTAAAAAATAAACCCATTAATATCTAGTGTGTATTTGGCTAATTAGTTAAAGATGAAATATACCAGAAGAATAAATATTAATTGTTATATAAATTTTATATATGTGCTAAAATAAAATTGCTTATTTTTAAAATGAGAACTTTTTAACTTCCGATTCGGTCTTGTTTTAGTCTATTTTTGTTCTTTAGTGCTAACAATATCTGGTAGGTGAAAAAAAAAGTATACTAAACATAGAATGTCTAAAAATAAAATATCTGTAATTCTAGGTCCAACCAATACTGGAAAAACCCATCTTGCAATAGAGACAATGTTGTCTTTTGAAAGTGGTATGATTGGTTTTCCGTTAAGACTGTTAGCACGTGAGGTCTACGACAAAATAATAAAAAAGGTAAACACTGACAAGGTAGCATTAATAACTGGTGAAGAAAAAATTATTCCATCAAACGCTAAATACTTTTTATGCACTGTTGAGTCTATGCCAATTGATAAACAATTGGACTTTGTTGCTGTTGATGAAATTCAAATGTGCTCAGATCATGAACGAGGCCATATTTTTACGGATAGACTATTAAATATGAGAGGTGAAAAATTAACAATGTTTATGGGTTCAAATACAATTAGGAATATTGTTGCCAAATTAGACGACGATGTAGAATTTATTAATAGAAATCGTTTGTCAAAACTCTCTTATTCTGGCCATAAAAAAATTTCAAGAATAGATCGAAAAACAGCTATAATTGCATTTTCTGCAGAGGAAGTTTACGCAATAGCTGAACTTATTAGAAGACAGAAAGGGGGAGCCTCAATCGTTATGGGGTCTCTTAGTCCAAAAACTAGAAATGCTCAAGTCGAATTGTATCAATCTGGTGATGTTGATTTTTTAGTTGCAACAGATGCAATTGGAATGGGTATAAATATGGATCTCAATAATGTGTATTTTTCAAATTTAAAAAAATTTGATGGAAAAAGATTAAGACGATTAAACTTATCCGAAATCGGGCAAATTGCTGGTAGAGCAGGAAGATATATGAATGATGGAAGCTTTGGGATTACTGGTCAATGTGGAATTATTAGTCCTGAGGATGTTGAATTACTTGAAAATCATAAATTTGAGGAGATTAGCTATTTATTTTGGAGAAATTCAAACTTGAATTTTAATAACTCTGATTTATTAATAAAATCGCTAGATGAAAAACCCTATAAAGATTGGTTGAGAAAAATATATGAATGTGAGGATGAAAAAGCTTTAAAGTTTTTTTTAAAAGACAAAAACTTTCAAAATATCAAGTTTAATCAAGAAAAATTAAGACTTTTATGGGAATGTTGTCAAATACCAGATTTTGTTAAAAAAACGTACGGCAATCACTATGAGGTAATTGGAAATGTTTTCAAATATTTAAACAGTAAGAAAGGCAAAATAACTAACGATTATATGCGGTTACAGCTGATGAAACTTGATAAATTAGATGGAAATGTAGATTCTCTATCAAATAGAATTGCAAATGTAAGAACTTGGTCATATGTTTCAAATAAAAATAATTGGGTGGAGAATCATAATTATTGGATAGAAAAAACTAAGTTGTTAGAGGACAGACTTTCGGACAGATTACATGAAGAACTTACAAAAACTTTTATTGATAAACGTGCAAGTATTCTTGCAAGAGGTTTGAAACAGGATATGGAGTTTAATACCAAAATTTTGGAAAATAATGATGTAATGATCGATAGTCAGTTTATTGGTAGAATTAATGGTCTCAAACTAGAATTGGATTTAAAAAAAGGAGCCTTAGAAACTGACATTAAATCTTTAAAAAAAGCTGCCAGACAATCTGTTGGTCCTGAACTCGAAAAAAGAGTTAGAATTATAATTGAAACTGGTCTTATCGAACTTAAGGATAATTCTAAGATTTATTGGAATAGCTCACCGATCGGAAGGTTGACTGCTGGTAAAGATTATTTAAATCCTAATTTAGAGTTAATAGTTGATGATATTTTAGAACAAGATCAAAAGCAAAAATTATCAGATTTTATCAACAAATGGTTAAAAAATAAAATTAGTACAGTTTTAAAAAGTTTAATTGATTTGAAGAATATAAAAGAAAAAAATCCATCAACAAAAGCTTTAGCATATCAACTTTATGAAAATAACGGTGTGATTAAAAGAGAACAAGTTTCTGAATATTTAGATAAGTTAGATCAAAATGAGAGAAAAACTTTACGTAACATAGGAGTGAAATTTGGAAGATATCACGTATTTTTGTATAAATTAATAAAACCTGATGCAGTTTCCTTACGGACATTATTGTGGAAAAATTATCACCAAAAATATTTCAATTTAAGACCTCCAACATTTGGTTTGAACTTTTTAAATGATAAGGATTTTAAAAATAAAAATTTCATGTTGTTATGTGGATTTGAAAAATTTGATACCTTTTTTGTTAGAATTGATATTCTTGAGAGATTATTTATACAAATATTGAATTCCGACAAAAAAGAAGATGAAAAGATGATCAAAATGGTCCCAGAGATGATTAATCTTCTAGGTTGTAGCAAAGAAAATTTTAAAAGGTTGATTAGTATGATGAATTATAAAATTTACGAGAAAAATAGTGACCTTTTTTTCAAATATATTCCCCCAAAAAAAAATAAAAAGACTTTTTTAAAAAAACCTAATAAAGAAAATCCTTTTATGGTTCTTAAAAATCTTAATTTAAACTGATAAATGTTTTTTAAAAAAAAAGAAAAAGTAAATATTAATAGTAACTTGATTGAAATATGTGCTCTTTTAATTCATGCAGCAAAAATTGATGAATATTTATCTGAAAAAGAAGAAAAAATTATTAAACAAACAATGCTAAAAATTGGAGTAAAAAATGACCATTTGGATAAATTATATAACGAGGCAATAAAAATCGAAGATGATTCAAATCAAATCCTCAATTTTACGAAAGAGGTCAAAAATATGAACGAGGAAAATAAAATTCAAATTATTGAAGCATTGTGGAGAATTATTTACTCTAACAAAGAGGCGGATATCTATGAGACAAGTTTAATGAGAAGATTAGGAGGATTATTGTATGTTGATAATCAAGTAATGGGAGACATTAAAGAAAGAATAAAGGATGAGAATTTATAATGACATATTTGGTTAATGATAAATGTATTAAATGTAAACTAACTGATTGTGTTGATGTTTGTCCAGTTGATTGCTTTTATGAAGGTAAGAATATGCTTGTAATTAAACCCGATGAGTGTATAGATTGTGGCGTTTGTGAGCCTGAATGTCCAGTTAATGCGATCCAAGCTGACACAGAGCCAGGAAGTGACAAATGGTTAGAGATCAACAAAAAATATTCTGAGATCTGGCCAAACATAAGTGAAAAAAAAGATCCACCTTCGGATCACGAAGAATATAAAAATGAGCAAGATAAGTTTGAAAAATATTTTAAAGAGAACATTTAAAAATAAATCAAAAAAAATAAAAAAGGTAGCTAAAACAAAAGTTACTAAAAGTATAAAAAAAACGGTAAAAAATATTAAAAAACCAGTAAAACTAAAATCAAAAAAAATTATTCAAAAAAAACAAAATAAAAGTACTCAAAAAAATGTAGAGTCTAAATCAGAAAACTTGAGAATTCCCAAGGGAACTGAGATTAAACCTGAGATAAAAAAAGTTAATAAACAAGCGACCGAAAAAAGAGAGTATAAAATTAAAGATTATGTTGTGTATCCCAAACACGGTGTTGGACAAATATCTGAATTTAAAAAAATTAGTATTGGTGGAATTGATGTTGAAACATATGTAATAAAATTTGAGAAAGATAAAGCTAATGGTATGGTTCCAGTCAATAAACAATCTCACCTTCGTCCATTAGCTACAATTAATCAAGTTAATAAATGTATCTCAATTTTAAAAAGTAAGCCAAAAATTAAAAGGTCGATGTGGAGTAGGAGAGCACAAGAATATGAGGCTAAAATTTCCTCAGGTAAAATTTATGAATTAGCAGAGGTAGTAAGAGATTTAAATAAAGGAGACGATTTAATGGTCGACCAATCCTATAGTGAGAGGCAACTTTTTGAAAAAGCCTATGAAAGAATTTTATCTGAATTTAAAATAATATTAAATATATCCTTGGAAGATACCCAAAAAAAATTAGATAAAGCACTAAAGAGAAACTTAGAGGGTCAAAATAAACAAGAGACTACAGCAATTAAAAGTTCAGCACCTGAAATACAAGATGAGGAGTCAATTTCAGAAACCGATAATGACGAGCCTGTTGAAGACTAAAAAAAACGCCTCTCACACATAACGTTATGAGAAGCGTTTTTAATAAAGAATACTAAGTTATTATCTTCTTCTTCTTTTTTTAGCTTTTTTCTTAGCTTTTTTCTTAGCCTTCTTTGCTTTTTTTCTTCTTTTAGCCATCTTTAGCTCCCTTTTTAGTTAAACGAATCAAAATTGATTCGTAATTACTTATTTTTATTTTTTTATAGACGTTATGTCAATTCTTTAATTCAAGTTAAAATTTTAATAAAAATTTTTTAAGTGCAAAAATATTTTTATAATTTCAATGCATAAAAAAGTTAATGTTTATGCGCTTAATTATCAAATATTTTACTTTAATCAATAAAGTTTTTCTAAATTGTCTTTATATTTTTCTAAAATTTTTTTTCTTTTTAATTTCAAAGTTGGTGTTAACATTCCATTTTCAATTGTAAATTCCTCTTTTATTAATTTAAATTTTTTTACTTTTTCTACTAACGACAAAGTTTTATTTAAATCTTCCAAATAAATTTCAATTTCTTTTTTATTTTCATAACTTTCACTCACTATCAATGCAACCAGATATGTTTTTTTGTCTCCATATATAAAGCTTTGTTTAATTTTTTCATTTAAACATAATAAATTTTCAATTTTGGAAGGTGATATGTTATCTCCACCAAGATTGACAATTATTTCTTTTTTTCTATCTGTTATTTTTAAATTTCCCTCTTTTGTAATTTCACCTATGTCCCCAGTATGTAACCAGCCATCTTTAATTACTTCATCTGTTTCTATCTTTTTATTCCAGTAACCTAGCATAATGTTTTCACCTTTAACTAGGATCTCACCATCTTCAGCAATTTTTACTAGATTAGTTTTGAAAGGGGGGCCTACTGTTTCAATCTTAACTTTTCCAGGAATATTACAACTAACAACAGGAGATGCTTCAGTTAATCCATATCCTTGTAAAGTTGGTAATCCTATAGAATTCAAAAATTCACCAATTTTTTGATCTAATGCACCCCCTCCAGAAACAAAGGCCTTTAGTTTGCCACCAAATTGATTTTTGATTTTTCTTCTTACCAGTTTTTCACAGAAAATATTAATGAAATTTTCTTTCAAATTTAATTTACCTCTATTTAGTTTTTTAATCCCCAGTGAGATGGTAGATGAAATCAGCTTCCTCTTAAGACCCTTTTGTTTTGAGAAATTCATATAAATTTTACTGTATAAATTTTGATAAAATCTAGGGACTGCTGTCATAATTGTTGGTTTTGCAACCAACATGTTGGATAATAATTTTTCCAGACTTTCAGCATAATAAACTTTTGCTCCAAGTGAAATTTGAACAAACTGAACTGTATGTTCATATGAATGAGATAATGGTAACCATGTTAGAAAGACTGGTTTTTCATTTTTAAATAAAGGTACTATAATATCTAATGCTCCTTCGCAATTAGATAAAATTCCTCCATGACTCAACATTACTCCTTTTGGATTTCCAGTTGTTCCAGAAGTATAAATAATGCACGCAAGATCATTTCTTTTTAGATGAGTGTTTATAGAATGTTGAATTTTAAAGTTCTGATCAATGATTATAGTTTGCCAATCAGTAAAAATTTTTTGAAAAAAATCCAATTCTTTATCAAAGTCATCTATAGAAATAACTTTAACATCTTTTGTTAAATATCTTTTAATTTTATCAAATTGTTCTTGAGTAGAGACAATACAAGCTTTTGGCATACAATCTTTAATTATATATTCATAATCCTTATCAGAATAAGTTGTAAATAAAGGTACAGTCACTCCACCAGCATTCATAATTGATAAATCAGAGATTAGCCACTCTGGTCGATTTTCTGAAAGTAACAAACACCTATCTCCTCTAGATATTATCTTTTTTAAATAGGAAGATAATATCCTAATATGTCCATCAACTACTCTCCATGAATAATTATTAGGTTGTCTTAATTCTGGTAACTCATGTTCTTTTGGTTTTAAATTTGTCAAAAACGTAGTCTCATTCATACTTAGTTTTTTTGGTATTTTTTTTTCAGATTGTCTAAAAAAAAGTTCTACAAGACTATTGATATTTTTTAATTCCATAAAAAATGGTGGGCGAAGAGAGAATCGAACTCTCACTTCTTGCGAAACACGATTTTGAGTCGTGCGCGTCTACCAGTTCCGCCATTCGCCCATAATTGTTTAATAATTTATTAAATAGTATAAGAACTAAAATTATATTAAAACCAAAAAATGTTTAATAATCTTTATAAAAAGTGTTTAGATTTAGCAGCACACAAAAGTTCTAAGCACTACTTAGCAATTGTATCTTTTGTTGAAAGTTCTTTTTTTCCTATTCCTCCAGATGTTATGATTATACCAATGGTGATCTCCAAAAAGAATGATTTTATCAAAATTTTTCTTATAACAACATTTTTTTCTGTTTTGGGTGGTATTTTAGGTTATTTAATTGGAGCTTTCTTTTTTGATTTTGGATCACAAATTATGAGTTTTTATGGATATGAAAATAAATTATCTAATATTAAAGAAAATTTAGTTAATAGTGATGGTTTTTATGCCTGGCTAGGTATACTTTTTTTAGCAGGATTTACACCCCTTCCCTATAAAGTTTTTACCATTGCAAGTGGCCTAATAAGTTTTAATTTTTTTATATTTATCGTTATTAGTTTGGTTTCAAGAGGGTTGAGATTTTTTATAGTCTCATACCTCTCTTATAAATTTGGGAATTTATTTACTGAATTTATGGAAAAGCACGGGTCAAAATGGTTTACAATAATTGGATTAATAATTGTTATAATTGGCTTATTGATTTACCTAATTATAAAATTTTATGTTTGATTTAAAAAATGAATTCTATCTAAAAATTATTTTAATCATTAGCTTTACTGCATTAATTTTTGCGTATTTCATAGAAAATATTTTAGGTCATCAACCATGTAATTTATGTATTATTGAGAGAATTCCTTATGGGATAAGTATAATCTTAATCGCAATGATTTTTATCATAAAGAAAAATCAAAAATTTATAACTTTGTTGCTAATTCTTACCTTTGTCTTTTCGTTTACAATTTCTGTTTACCATTATGGAATTGAGCAAGGTTTTTTCCAAGAATCAACTGTATGTAATGCGAGAAATTTTACAGAAAATATAACTAAAGAAGATTTACTTAAAGAGTTGAGTAAAAAAACTATAAGCTGTAAGGATGTGACATTTAGGTTTTTTGGATTTTCTCTAACAAGTATTAATGTTGTATTAAGTTTATTATTTATTATAACTCTCATAAAAATTTTTATCAAATATGAAAAAAACAAGTAATAAAGTTGAAGAATTCATAAGAGTTGATCATGCGGGTGAAAGAGGGGCTGTCAAAATTTATGAAGGCCAGCTGTTGGCTCTAAATACAATTGTTAAGAATGAGGATCTAAAAAAAACCATTGAAGGTATGAAAGAGCATGAGTTAGAACATTGTCAATTTTTTGAAAATGAAATAAAAAAAAGAAATATTAATCCTACAAAATTTTTACCTTTGTGGGACTTAATGGGTATAGGTTTAGGATTTGGATCAACATTATTAGGAAAAAAAGCAGCGATGTTATGCACTGCATCAGTTGAAGAAGTAATAGACAAACATTATTTAGATCAAATTAATCAATTAGGTCCAGAAGAAAAAGAGTTGAAAAAAAAAATAACTAAATTTAGACAAGATGAGCTAGATCATAAAGATATAGCCTATGAGGAGGGTGCATCAAAAAAAGGTTTTTACTCAATTATGGACAAAATAATTAAAACAGGTTCAAAAATAGCTATTCGTATTTCAGAAAAAGTTTAGAAATTAAGCCTCAAGCTCAACATCCCAATACAGATAATCCATCCAACTTTTATGTAAATAATTTGGAGGAAAGTTTTTCCCGTTACGATGTAGATCTTCTGTTGAAGGTTGATAGGGGTACTGGCTTAACCTCATTCCTGATGTTTTTAAAAGTTTACCACCCTTTTTAACATTACATTCAGAACAAGCTGTTACAACATTATCCCAATTAGTTTCTCCCCCTTTAGATCTTGGCAACAAGTGATCAAAAGTTAGCTCTTCACCACTCCCACAATATTGGCAAGAAAATTTATCTCTTAAAAAAACATTAAATCTTGTAAAACTTGGTTTAGTTTGGGGCACAATATAATTTTTTAATGCAATCACGCTCGGTAGCTGCATATTAAAAGATGGGCTCCTAATTATTCTATCATAACTACTTACTATAATAACTCTATCTAAAAATACCGACTTAACAGTATCTTGCCAAGACCACAAGGATAAAGGATAGTAGCTAAGCGGCCTATAATCTGCATTTAAAACTAATGCAGGACATTTTTCTAAAGAAACATTTTGTTCAACAAAATTATTCATTAAATAATAGTAGCTTAATTAAAAAATTATTTCAATAATTAGCGATTATTAAATTTTTCTAAAATATAATTTAATCCTATGCTTGAAGCTTCTACTGGGATATGATGTCCACAGTTTTTTATGAGTTGTGTTTCAACATTAACACTATTCCTAATAAAAAAATCCTTAGCTTCAAGCAAAAAATTAGGAGAAACTATTTCATCTGCGTCACCATGAATCATTAAAATATCTGCATCAACATTCTTTTTTTTCGTTAAATATTCTTGATTGATTATTTTTCCTGAAAAACCTACTATACAATTGTATCTTTGATCAGAGATCAAACCTAAATTTAATGACATCATACAACCTTGGCTAAAACCAGATAAACAAATATTATTATTCTGTAATTTAAATTCATTTTTTATTTCGTTTATAAATTTGTTTAGTTTAGTTTCTGCTTTTTTTGATTCATTTAGAATATATTCTGGATCATCCTTTGATAAATCAAACCACTGATAACCTGTAGGATTTATTGCACATTTTTCATGACCGTTTGGACAAATAAAAATTGTGTTAGGCAAATGACGTCTCCACCCTAAAGATAACATACTAATATCTTGACCATCACCCCCATACCCATGAAGTAAAATTATTGCATTCTCAATTTCTAAACCCTTCTCAGGTTTCAATATTATTGCGTCAAGACAAAATGTCATAGTTTATAATTAATGTTTTTTTATTTTAAAAACACCCTACAATAAGTAAATGATTTCTGGAATAATTTTAAAAGTGCTATCAATAGCACTACTAATAGTCGTGGGAATAGTACTTATACTTGGAATTGGAACTTTGTTTAAGGGAGGAGAGACTAGTAAAAAATACTCAAATAAATTAATGCAGTTGAGAGTAATATTACAATTTATTGCTATTATCGTATTAGTGGGTTTTGCTTATTTTTTTAAAAACTAATTATAAAGTTTTAACCACTCAATAAAATTTTCTTCATTAAAATCTATTGAACCAATAACCCTAGCAAATTCTTTTCCATTTTTATTTAGTAAAATTGAGGTTGGAATTCCCCTTAAGGCAAACTTTTTTGTTAAATTTATACTTTCATCAAAATATAAATTTAAATTTTTAATATTCATATCATCAAAAAATTTTTTAGCTTTTTCAACATTGTCTTGTCCGACATTTACAGGAAATATTTTAAGGTTATCTAAATCTTTGTTAGATTTCAATAAATCTAATGATGGCATTTCTTCTTTGCATGGAGCACACCAAGTTGCCCAAAAATTTAGTAATAAAATGTTTCCTTTATAGTCACTTAAATTTAGTTGGTTATTTTGATCATCTAAGATGGTTAAATTAGTATATTCTTTTAATTCTTTATTAATTATAAGGTTTTTAATATTCAGAACTTCATTTGCAAAAGTATTTGAAGTTAAAAATATAAATATTACTAAAAATCTCATATTAAAAAGGTATAAATAATTAGCATGGTAAAAAATAAAAACAATAAGGCAATTTGGAATAGTCGAATAAAAACAAAGACATCTGCTCTCTATAAAAGATATGGGAGCTCAATTAACATTGATAAGAAACTTTTTAAAGAAGACATAATGGGATCTATCGCTCATGTAGAAATGCTTTTTAAACAAAAAATCATTTCTTTTAAAATTAAAAACAAAATTATTTATGGACTCAATAAAATTGAAAAAGAAATATTAAATAATAAATTCGAATTTAATCAAGAATTTGAGGATATTCACATGAACATTGAAAAAAGACTTGCACAATTGATAGGTGACGATGCTGGTTACATGCATACAGCAAGATCAAGAAATGATCAAGTTATTACAGATTTGAAATTATGGATGAAATCAGCCACTCAAAATATAGACTTAACTTTAAAAAAACTGATTAAAACCAATCTTAAGATTGCTGAAAAAAATATTAAAACTATCATGCCAGGTTTTACTCATTTAAAAAACGCTCAAGCACTATCTTTAGGTCATTACTTAATGTCTTATGTTGAAATGTTTACTAGAGATAGAAAAAGATTTTTAAATAATTTGGAAAGTCTTAATGAAAATCCTCTTGGTGTATGTGCATTAACAGGAACTTCTTTTAATATAGATAGAAAACTTACAACAAAAAAATTAGGTTTTAAAAGTCCTACCAACAATTCTGTGGATACGATATCAGACAGAGATTTTGTTATAGACTTTTTATATAGTTGTTCTGTATGTGCAATGCACATATCAAGAATAGCTGAAGAATTGATAATTTGGAACTCTGATGGTTTTAATTTAATAAATTTATCAGACAAAGTCGTCACAGGATCTTCCATTATGCCTCAAAAAAAAAATCCAGATATGCTAGAATTTTTGAGAGGAAAGACGGGAGGAATGTACGGTAATTTATTTTCAATGTTAACTGTGCTTAAAGGTTTGCCATTATCTTATTATAAAGATCTTCAGGAAGATAAAGATATAATTTTTAAAACTAATGATACTTTGAATAACTGTTTAAAAATTCTTGACGAAATTTTAAATAATTTCAGTCCGAATAAAAAAAAAATGTTAGAACTGGCCAGCAGTGGTTATATTACTGCAACCGATTTAGCTGACTATATTGTTAAAAATCATACTAAATCTTTTAGAGAAGCTTATCAAAAAACAGCCGCTATAATAAATATGGCTGAAAAAAGAAAAAAAAAACTAGATGAATTAACCTTATTTGATTTAAAAAAAATTGAACCAAATTTGACAAAAGATGTTCTAAAAGTATTCGATTTAAATAATTCTGTAAATTCGAAGAAATCTTATGGAGGAACTGCTTTTGATAATATTAAAAAAATGATAGTAAAATATAAGAAACAATTATGATGAAAAAATTTTATCTTTTATTAATAATTTACCTACTAGTAATATCTTGTGGAAAAAGGGGAGATCCTACCTATCAAGAACCGACTTCCAAAATACCTTATCATGTCACAAAATATTCATGAAATATGTAAATAAAAATTTTTTTGTAGACGGTATTAAAGCATCTCATTTAGCCAAGAAATTTGGAACTCCACTTTATTGTTATTCATTAAAAAGGCTTAAGAATAACATTAGGAATTTAAAAAATGATTTTAAAAAAATTGACCCAATTATATGTTTTTCTGTAAAATCTAACCCCAATACAAATCTGTTACGCGAAATTAACAAACAAGGTTTGGGTGCTGATGTTGTTTCAATTGGTGAACTAATGAAAGCCCTAAAAGCAGGTATAAAGCCAAAAAATATTGTTTTTTCAGGTGTTGGTAAAACAAAAGTTGAAATTGAATACGCGATAAAAAAAAAAATTTTACTTATAAATGCAGAGTCTAAAAATGAAATTTTGCAAATAGAAAAAATTGCTAGGAGACACAAAACTAAAGTTGATATAGGAATTAGATTAAATCCAAATACTGACGCAAAGACTTTGAGCCAAATATCAACAGGTAAAAAAGAAAATAAATTTGGAGTTTCTGATAAAACATTCTTGATACTTGTTAAATATGTAAAAAAATCAAAAAATTTAAATTTAAAGTGTTTAAGTGTTCATATAGGAAGTCAAATCTTAGACTCAAAACCATATGAAAAAATGCTGATGATACTTGATAAGATTATAAAAAAAACAAAGTTCAATTTTGAATATATTGATTTGGGTGGTGGAATGGGAATTAGTTATAATAATGAGAAGAAAACCTTAAATCTAGATAAATATTCCAATAGTATAAAAAAATTTTTAAAAAAAAATAAATCTAAAATTATACTAGAACCAGGTAGATCTATAATTGGTAATACAGGTATTTTAATATCAAAAGTAATTTACAATAAAGAAGGATATAAAAAAAATTTTATAATATTAGATGCTGCTATGAACGATCTAATGCGACCAGCTTTATATAATGCAAAACATCAGATTAAACCAGCAGTAAAAACTAATAGATATTCAAATAAAGTTTATGAATTTGTTGGTCCGATTTGTGAGAGCACTGATAAGTTTGGATCATACAGAAAGTTTCAGAAATTAAAGGAGAGTGATTTTATCATAATTTTTGATGTTGGAGCTTATGGAGTATCCTTAAGTTCAAATTATAATTTAAGACCCAAACCAGCAGAAATATTAATTAAAAAATCAAAAGCTAGTGTGATCTCAAAAAGACAAAAACTTATTGAAATAATATAAAGTTATCTAAATATGATAAGAAACTTTTTATTTTCATTTTCTTTTTTTTCAGGAATAATCTTTATATCAATAATTTTTTTACCCTCACTTTTACTGCCACAAAAAATTACTTTGATTGGCGGTAAACTTATGGGTTATTGGTCTCAATATTGTCTGAAAATCATTCTATCAACTAAGATAGTTATCAAAGGAAAAGATAATATGATAAATAATGAAAAATTTTTCATCGCCTCATCACATCAATCAATGTTTGAAACTTTCTTTCTTCAAACTATTTTTAATTCACCAGTATTTATTTTGAAAAATGAACTTATGAGAATTCCTGTTTTTGGATGGTATTTAAAAAAAATAGGCTCTATTTCAATAAGTCGAGATAAGGTTACGAAAGATAATCTTAATTTTTTTGAACATGTTTCAGAAACAATTCAAAATTCTAAAAGACCAATTGTTATTTTTCCTCAGGCCACAAGAGTATTACCAGAGGATCGACCACCCTTTAAAAAAGGAGCATCTAGAATTTACGAAAAATTAAATATTCTCTGTCAACCAGTTGCAATCAATTCAGGTCATGTATGGCCTAAAAAGGGCATTAAAAAAGCTAACAAAGTAATTACTATATCAATACTAAAGCCAATTGGACCTGGATTACAAAAAGAAGAATTTTTACAAATACTTCAAAAAAAAATTTATGACGAACTAGACTTAATTTGTTAGCCTTTCATTGGCATTACAATAAAAATACTATCAAAATCACTTGGATCTTTAATTAATACGGGTGAACCGGTATCATTAAAATGTAATTCAATTTTCTCACCATCTAGCTGAGAAGCCACATCAATCAGATACCTTGAATTGAAGCTAATTTCTAGTTCATGTTCAAAATTTGTGGCAATAGTCTCATTGCCATCTCCGCTGTTTGTATTGTTAACGGACAGATTTAAGGTATCTTTTTTTAAACTAAATTTTACACCATCCTTTTTGTCTAGCGATACTGATGCAACCCTGTCTACTGAATTTAAAAATAATTTTAAATTAATCTCTAATTTTTTTTGATTATTTTTGGGTATTACTTGGATATAATTCGGAAATTTTCCATCTATAAGTTTTGAAATAAGAATGCTATTACTTAATTCAAATTTAATTTTTGACTTCATATTTGAGATTTTTACTTCACCATCGTAGTTATCTAAAATAGCACATAATTGAAAAATAGTTTTTTTTGGTAAAATTATGGGTTCAAAATCAATTTTTTTTTCTAATCTTATTTTAGAAATAGACATTCTATGACTATCAGTTGCAACTGCGGTTAAATAATTTTTTTCATCAACTTCAGTTTGGTGTAAATATATACCACTTAAATAATGCCTTGTTTCATCATTTGAGATAGAAAACTTACACTTATTTAATAATTTTAAAAATTGCTTAGATTTAATTGAAAATTCATTTTGATTAAAATTCTCATCAGTTACAGGGAATTCAGAATGACTTATACAATTAAGATTGAATGTGGATTTATCTGATTCAAGATGTAACTTATTCTTATCATTTAAAGTTAAATTAATTTTTTTTCCAGACGAAATTTTTCTTACTATGTCATACATTATAGAAGATGTTGTTGTAGTTTTACCTTCCTCAAACACTTCAATATTATTAATTTGATGAATGAAAATAATGTCTAAATCAGTTGCAGTTAAAATTAGTTTTGAATTATTGGCATTCAAAAGAATATTTGATAAAATTTGTAATGTTCCTCTTTTGTCTATAACCCCTTGACAGTAATTTAATGCTTGCTGTAAATCCTGTTGGTTTACACTAAACTTCATTTTCTTTTGTATTATATAATATTTGATTCTTTAAACTGTTTATATTGTCTGCCATATCCTTGTCATTCTCTTTTAACCTCTCTATAGTTTTTACCGAATGTATTATAGTTGTATGGTCTCTATTTGAAAATTCTCGCCCTATTTCTGGTAAAGATTTTGGCGTAAGAATTTTTGTTAGATATATAGCAGTTTGTCTTGGTCTTACCAAATACCTTGATCTCCTTGAGGACAACATCTCATTCTTGCTAATTTTGAAAAACTTGCACACCAAAGTCTGTATTAAATCGATAGTAACTTTATTTTCATTAATATTTAGTAAGTCTTTTAAGACTATCTTAGTTTCAGCCAAATTAGGTAATTTATTGTAAATTCTTGAAAAAGATATCAAGCGATTAATAGCACCAACTAATTCTCTTATGCTGTTGGTAATTTCAAGACTTATAAAATCTTTAATCTCCTTTGAAATTTCAATCTTATCTGAATAAAGCTTATTTAACTCATTAATTTTTTTTTCAATAATATTTTTTCTTAATTCAAGATCAGGTTTTTGTATATCTACAACTAATCCCCCAGAGAATCTGGATTTTATTCTTTCTTGAATTCTAGACAATTTATTTGGAGATCTATCTGCGGATACTATAATTTGACTTCCCCTATCAAGTAAGGCGTTAAAGGTATGAAAAAATTCTTCCTGCATAGCTTCTTTGCCATTCATAAATTGAATATCATCTATCAACAATATATCGGTATTTCGAAAATATTCTTTAAATCTTACCATATCGTTTGCTTTTATTGATTTAATAAATTGATACATAAAACGTTCTGCTGGAATAAACATTACTTTTTTTATTTTTTTTAATTCAAAACCAATAGAATTTAAAAGATGTGTCTTACCCATCCCAACACCTCCATAAATATATAAAGGATTATACTGAGAGAGATTTTCAGAAACTTTCAATGAAGCTTCATAGGCAAGCTTATTACTGCTACCAGTCACAAAATTTTCAAATCTCTTATTATGATCAACACGATTATATTGTAAAAAAGAATCCTTTAAAAATGAGACATTTTCATTTTTTTTCGATGAAATGTTACTATTTTTTTGATTTTCTAAATTGATATTATTTTCTACAATTTTAAATTCTATCCTAATTAGATCTTTTTTAAAAATTTTTACGATCTGTAAGATTTGGTCCAAATATCTTGAGGTTATCCAATCTCTAATAAATCTGGTCGGTACTGATATCAATATATAATTATTGAATTCCTCAATAAAATCAATTTTTTTTAACCAACTTTCGTAAACTTCAGAACCCAATTTTTTTTTCATTTCGTTTTGAATTAATTGCCAATCTAATTTATTCAAACTAGATTTATTTAAATCTGAACTTTTGTAAATATTTTCTATATTCATGAAGAGAGTTTAGTAAGAGCTATAATAAAAATTATTGCAACAAAATATTTTATAAATACAAAAAAAAATAAAATCTAGGATTGTGTATTACAAATAAGTTTAAAAAAAAAATTAAAATCTGGGATTGTGTAAAATTTTTTTTAATAAAAATTTTTTTATCATTTTTATCTAATAAATTTGCTATTAAAATTGATAATTGAATCCAAAGAGTTCAGGTTATTTACTAAATCTAAATATTGTATAATAATTTATTTTAATTACAGATTTTGTAGATCCTGAGGTTGTATCTTAGACAATTTTTGCTATGCCTTAAATAGATGATATTTTTTTCGTTATCCTAGAAACATTTCTAGAGGCGTTTTGTTTTTTGACTATCCCAGTTTTAGCAATTTTCATCAATTCAGAATTCAACTTAGGTAAGAATTTTAGAGCTTCTGACTTATCTTTTTTCTCCAATAGACCATTCATTTTTTTTATTGCATTTTTATATCTACTTTTTCTGATTTTATTAACAGAAGTTTGTTTTGATATTCTTCTTACTCTTTTGATTGCAGATTTTGTGTTTGCCATTAGCGCAGGGGTATAACTTGATAAATACTGTCGGTCAATCAAATAATTCTTTTATTTTTGGCAGAATGCACAAAAGAATGTTGATCTATTTGAAATATTTTTTTTTTGAATAATACCTTTACAATTTGTTCTTTTACATCGTAATCCCTCTCTTTGATAAACCTTGAAATTTTTTTGAAATGATCCTTTTTTTCCTGAAAGGTCTTTAAAATCTCTTATTGAGGAGCCTCCCTTTTTTATAGCATTTAGAAGCACCAACTTTGAGTAATTAAAAATTTTTTCACACTCTGCTTTATTGATAAATTTCCCCTTTTTAGTAGGATTTATTTTGCTTAGATGAAGAATTTCACTAGCATAAATATTTCCAATTCCAGATATAAAATTTTGATCCAACAGAAAATTTTTAATATCTTTTTTTTTATTTTTCAAATTATTATAAATATAATCTATGTTAAACCTTGAGTTAAAAGGTTCAGGACCTAGTTTTTCAAATCTTTTTTTAAAAGACTTTTTATCTTTAATAACCTCAAAAAAACCAAATCTTCTAGGGTCATTATATACTAATTTAAATTTATCAAAAAAAATTTCAATATGATTATGTTTGCTGGGTAATTCTGGTGAATTATAAAAACTCGTATTTGTCAAAATATTTTTTTTATTTTTTTCCAAGAGATGTATTGTGCCACTCATACCAAGATGAATTATCAGTTTATTTCTTCCAGATAAAAAAAAGATCAAATATTTTGAAAATCTATCAACATTTAAAATTTTTCGGTTTTCTAAAAATTTTTTGAAATTTAGGGGTACCTTAACTCTTAAATTTCTATTCCTTACTATTACTTTTTTAATAGTTTTTCTTATTATTTTTCTATTCAATGATTGTCTTACAATTTCTACTTCTGGTAATTCTGGCATTTCCTATTATATTATTTGTATAATTAAATTTTATGCAACAGTATCTTCAAAATAAAAAAGGACTAGTACAAAAAGTCTTTAACCAAGTTTATGATCAATACGATCTCATGAACGACTTAATGTCACTAGGTGTGCATAGAATATGGAAAAAAAACCTAATAAATATGATGAACCCTTCTATCAACCAAAAGTTAATAGATGTTGCTTGTGGAACGGGTGATATAGCAAAAATTTACTTAAAAAGTGTTGGTAAAAATGCTGAGATAACTTGTGTTGATCCAAATAAAGGAATGATAAATATTGCTAAAAAAAAATTACCTAAATATAAAAATCTAAAATGGTATATATCCTCAGCAGAAAGTTTGCCTGTTTCAAGTAACTCTTTTGATTTTTATACGATTAGCTTTGGATTAAGAAATACAAAAAATATAAAAAAATCATTGAAAGAAGCATACAGAGTTTTAAAACCAGGAGGCCGATTTTTATGTCTAGAATTTTCAAAAATCCAAAACACTAATTTAAATAAACTCTATAAAAATTATTCGAAGCTAATTCCAGAAATTGGAAAAATCGTTGTTGGAAAAAAAGAGCCTTACCAATATTTGATTAAAAGTATTGAAAATTTTGTTAATCAATATGAGCTCATAGACTTAATGCACGAAAGCAAATTTGATAAGTGTGATTATACAAATTTGTCTGGTGGTATAGTTTCAATTCATAGTGGTTGGAAGATATAATGATCAAAAAATTAATAACATTATTTAAACTTGGAAGAAAGGTTGCAAAATCAGATATTTTGGATATAACCTCAAAATTTCAAAAGCCGCCTTTGTCTATAAGAATTTTATTTAAAATTTTATCTTTCTCTTTTTCATCTAAAAATAATGAACAAGTAAACAATAATGAAGGGAAAGGGTTATCTAAATCTTTAGAGTTAATGGGTACAACTTTTATAAAACTAGGTCAATTCTTAGCAACAAGACCAGACATTATTGGCGAAACTTTATCGAAAGAACTTGAAAATCTTCAAGATAGATTGCCCCCTTTTTCCCAAGATCAAGCCAAAAAAATTATTAAAGATGATTTAGGAATTGATACTTACAACTCAATTATTGATTTAAGCGAGCCTATTGCAGCTGCATCTATAGCTCAAGTTCATAAAGCTAAAATAGACGATAATGGAATAATAAAAGATGTTGCAATAAAAATTTTGCGCCCTGATATTAAAAAAATTTTCAATGACGAAATTGATGCTATTATGTTATTTGCTTTCTTAGTTGAGTCTTTAATAAAAAAAACAAAAAGATTAAAACTTGTAGAAGTAGTTTTTTTACTGAAAGAGATTACTAATCTTGAAATGGACTTAAGATTTGAAGCTGCTGCTGCAAATGAATATGCAGAAAACACAAAAAATGATATCGGTTTTAATGTTCCAAAAATTTACTGGAATTATACTAGTGAAAATGTAATGACACTAGACTGGGTAGAGGGTATCTCAATTAGAGAAACTGATGAGTTAAAAAAAAGGGACGTAGATACAAAGAAATTAGCAGAAGATATTATCCAAAATTTCCTTAGACATGCTGTTAGAGATGGTTTTTTTCATGCTGATATGCATCAAGGAAATATTTTGATAAATAATGATGGCCACATTGTTCCTATTGATTTTGGAATTATGGGCAGGCTCGATAAAATGAGTAAAAGATTTTTAGCTGAAATACTTTTTGGTTTTATTCAAAGAGACTACAAAAAAGTTGCTGAAGTCCATTTAATTGCAGGTTTAGTGCCAAAAGATGTCCCAATAAATGATCTTGCTCAAGCTTTAAGGTCTATTGGTGAGCCTATTTTTGGTCAAGCAGTTAAAGATATATCTGGTGGAAAATTATTAAAACAACTTTTTGATGTCACAGAAAAATTTAATATGCAAACACAACCACAATTGTTAATGCTACAAAAAACAATGGTGGTAGTTGAAGGTGTAGCAAGAAAATTAAATCCTGAAACAAACATTTGGACTACATCTAAACCTATTCTTGAAAACTGGTTGAAAGAGACAAAAAACCCTATGACAACAATTAATGAAACAATTAATAGCACTTCAGAAGTAATAAAAAGATTACCAGAATTTCCAGAAATAATGGATAAAGCTAATCAGGCTCTTACTTTTTTAGCTAGTGGACAAATTCCTCAAAATTCAAATTCTTATAATTCATTAAGTGACAAAAGATCTGAAATGGTAGCTTTCAGAAATCAATCTATAATAGGTTTTTTATTGCTTGTAATTTTAGGCCTTCTGGTATTTTAATGCACAAAATGAAAAATTTAGCTGATAAAAAAATTTTATTTATAATTTGTGGAGGAATTGCTGCATATAAAAGCTTAGAATTAATTAGATTATTTAGGAAAAATAAGGCTTCTATAAAAACAATTTTAACAAGGAGTGCTAAAAAATTTGTAACACCCTTATCGATCGCTTCATTATCACAAGGGAAAGTTTACGAAGACCTTTTCAATATAGAAAATGAGTTAGAAATGGACCATATTGCTTTATCGAGATGGGCTGATGTAATCATTGTTGCTCCTGCAACTGCAAATACTATTTCAAAACTTGCCTCCGGAAACGCTGAAGATTTAGCTTCAACTGTTATTTTAGCATCAAACAAACAAGTTTACTTGGCTCCTGCTATGAATGTAAGAATGTGGGAACATCAATCGACTAAGGATAATCTAAAAACTCTAAAGAATTATGGTTATAAAGTTATAGGTCCTATTACCGGTGATATGGCATGTGGAGAGTATGGTGAAGGCAAAATGTCTGAACCAATCGAAATATTTAATGAAATTCAAAATTTTGTTGAAAATAGGAAAGAAAATAAAAAGATTAAAGCTTTAGTTACCGCAGGCCCAACAAATGAATACATTGATCCTGTAAGATTTATTTCGAATAAATCAAGTGGTAAGCAAGGTTATGAAATTGCAAAATCTCTACATAAAAGAGGATTTGACACAACTTTAATATCAGGTCCGACTAATCTAGATATAGATCAAGAAATTAAACTTATAAAAGTTGAAACGGCGGATGAAATGTTTAAAGCTACTCAAAAAAATTTACCGACGGATATTGCAGTATTTTCAGCTGCAGTTTCTGATTTTAAGATTGATGTAAAAAGTAAAGATAAAATAAAAAAAAAAGATAGACTAAATATCAAATTAGAGAGAAATGTTGATATCTTGAATTATATTTCAAATCATAATTCAATGAGACCAAAGCTAGTTATTGGTTTTGCAGCTGAAACAAAAAATTTAGATTCGAATGCAATGAAAAAACTTAAAAATAAAAACTGTGATTGGATCGTTGCAAATGATGTGTCTAAAGAAAATATTGGTTTTAATAGTGATTATAACGAGGTTACGATTCATTATAATGATCTTAAAAAAAATAAAGAGACACTTTCACATAAAAAGAAATCTGAAATCTCAGAGGAGATTGTTGATAGAATTGTCACTCACATGAATTAATGGTCAGAGTATTAATTAAAAAACTTGATCCTAAAGTTACTCTTCCATCTTATAAGACTAAAGGAGCTTCGGGCATGGACCTAATGGCTTTTGTAAAGGAAAAAATTGTAATTAAACCACAATCCTCAGCTTTAATTCCAACAGGATTATCTGTCGCTTTCTCTGAAGATTATGAAATACAAATAAGGCCGCGTTCTGGCTTAGCAGCTAAGAATAATATTAGTGTTTTAAATACTCCTGGAACTATAGATAGTGATTATAGAGGTGAGTTAAAAATTATCATATTTAATCATAGTAATCATGATTTTATTGTTAATAATGATGATAGAGTTGCACAAATGGTTTTAACCCCTGTTGCAAAGATGGAATTAGAGGAAGCAAATGAATTGCCCAAGACTTTAAGAGGAGAGGGTGGATTTGGCTCAACAGGTAAATGAGTCAAAATTTAGATAAAAGCCAGGTTGCGAGATACTCAAGACAAATTATCCTAAGGAATATTGGTGCTTTAGGTCAAAAAAAAATAATTAAATCTAAAGTTCTTATCATTGGAATGGGGGGGTTAGGTTGTTCTGTTGCAGAATTTCTTACTAGAGCAGGTGTAGGTAACCTTGGGATAATTGACTTCGATAATGTAGATATAACCAATATTCATCGACAAAGCCTTTATGATACAAAAGATATTAAAAAGTCAAAAGTTATAGTGGCAAAAAAAAAATTACATAAAATTAATTCAAATACAAAAGTTAATTGTTACAAAGTTAAACTTAATAGAAGTAATATTAAAAACATAATAAGTAAATATGATTATATCATAGATGGATCAGATAACTTTAAAACTAAATTCTTAGTAAATGATTATTGTAAAAAAACAAAAAAATTTCTTGTTGTAGGAGCTATAAGTAAATTTGATGGACATATCTTTACTTTTAATTTTAAAAATAAAAATACGCCATGCATAAGATCCTTTTTTCAAGAAAAAGAAATCTCAGATGATATTTTAAATTGTGAATATGGAGGTGTTTTAGGAACAGTTGCGGGTATAATTGGTACAATTCAAGCTAATGAGATATTAAAAAAAATTTTAAACATTGGTAAAAATTTAAATGGATATATTCTAATACTTGATTTACTAAATCTAAATTTTAGAAAAGTTAAATTAAAAAAATTAAAAATATCTAAATAATGTTACAAAAAATAATATTATTACTTATTTTAACATTTTTTTATTTATCCAATTCTTTTGCGAATGAAATTTTTCTATCTTTAAAAAAAAGTAAGGTCAACGTCAGATATGGACCTAGCTTAGAGTCACCTATAAAATATATTTATAAGAAAATTAATCTTCCAATAAAACAAATTGATAAAAATGAAAATTTTCGAAGGATTATTGATGTAAAAAATAATAGCGGCTGGATACATGTTTCACAGTTGAAACAAATAAATTCAATTATACCGCTTAAGGATAAAATTTTATTTCAAAAACCATCTAATTTTTCAAAACCTTTAGCAAAAATTAAAAAAGGTAAAATATTAATTGTTAAAAGATGTAATGAAAATTGGTGTCAAATTAAAACGTCCAAATTTAAAGGATGGATTAAAAACACCAATATTTGGGGGGAAATTAAATAACTTTAAAATATTCAGTTATTTTTGTTGCACACACACGTCTTTGATTACTGGCATATTTGCACAATCACCACATTTGGTTTTTTGCACAATACAACCATCATCAAGAACTTCAACATCAACAACTTTATCACATTTGGAACAAGTTGAAGCGATTGTAAGCCCACATTTTTTACAATTATAATTTTCAATTTGCATAAACACAAAAATAATATGATGAAAAATGCTTTCAAGAAAAATCTATGAGAATAATTATCATTAGCACATTTTTTTTGATAATGATAATTATTATCAAGAATTATCTAAAAAACGAATTATGATTTTTTAAAAATTTTTAATTTTTCGACTTGCTTGCCCACCATTTATCTAAAATGAAATACCAAACGGAGTTAGCTATTGGTTCAACAATCGCATCAGTCAACGCAATCATAAAAGAAACGTCAGCAACTAACATTAAAACAGTTATAGCTATCGCGAAGTGTCCAATTGTATAGATTATTGTTCTAAGGATAGAACCTTTATTATTTTGGTAAATATTACTTGCTGCTTTAAATATTCCGCTAGTTATTTCCATTTTGTTCCTTAAAAGGGCTTTCTAGAACGCAAGCTACTAAGTGAATTCTAGCCTGTTCCCCACCATTAAAGAAATTATGATATTTTGTGTTGTTGGTTATCCAAACTTTACCATCAGCAGGGAGATGTTTTGCAACATTCTCGATTACCATCGAACAACCCTTGTTAGTAATAATTGGTACGTGCAGCCTACACTCTGGGTCTTTATGCCAGCTGAGTGTTGACCTTGGCTCTTTTAACAAAAGTCTTACTCTGCCCAGTTTAAATCTTTTACTTAATGTGTCATAAACTTCTTTAAAATAAGTATTTTCAAATTCAGGGATTAATTGTGTATATTTAGACTCATCTATATCAACATCTCTACAAACTTCTTTTCCAGTTTCATCTGCTATAGTCCAGTATTTACCTCGAATATTATTTCCTTCAATAGAGCTTTTATCATTTGGAATTTGATTTAACGATATTGCACCAAAATGTGTTACTCCAGGAGAGTTAAATTTTTTAGCTTTTAAAATTTTATCTAAATCTTCCCTCAATCTTATGATATCAAAATTAAGATCTGGAACCTCATAAAAATCATCGAAAGTTACTGATGGCATAAAATAATCATTTAGTTTTTGTTAATTTAATTTCAAGTCAAATCTGTCCGAATTCATTACTTTAACCCACGCTGCGATAAAATCATTAATGAATTTATCCCCTGAATCTTCACATGCATAAACCTCTGCTAGGGCTCTTAATTGAGAATTTGAACCAAAAATCAAATCAACTCTTGTCGCTTTCCATTTAATTTTTTGTGTCTTTCTGTCTTTACCCAAAAACGTTTGCTCTGACTCATCTTCTTCTTTCCATGTTGTATTCATATCTAGTAAGTTTATGAAATAATCATTTGTCAGACTACCAGGTCTTTTTGTAAAAACACCATGTTCTGAATTGTCATAATTAGTATCTAAAACTCTCATTCCACCTATTAGAGCCGTCATTTCAGGCGCTGTTAAACCCATTAACTGAGCCTTATCTACTAATTTTTCTTCTGCAGAAACATTTGAAGCTCCACCATTCAAGTAGTTTCTAAAGCCATCTGCTTGTGGCTCTAGAAGGCCAAATGAATTAATATCGGTTTGGTCTTGTCTCGCATCTCCTCTTCCTGCTGAAAATGGAACTTTAACTTTAAAACCAGCTTTTTTTGCGGCCATTTCTACTCCAACACCACCTGCTAGTACAATTAAATCGGCCATTGAAACACTTTTTTTATTACTGTCAAATTTACTTTTGATTTTACTCAAGGCTTTAATCACATTCGATAACTTCTTAGGATTATTAACTTTCCAATTTTTTTGGGGCTCTAACATTATTCTTGCACCATTAGCACCACCTCTTTTGTCTGATCCTCTAAAAGTCGACGCTGACGCCCAAGCGGTTGATACTAAATCTGAAATCGATATTTTTGATTTAGAAATTTTATTTTTCAAATCTTTAATATCTTTTGACTTGAGTTTATATTTTGGTTTATCTATTGGGTCTTGCCAAATTAACTGTTCTTTTGGAACTTCACTACCAAGATAACAAACTCTAGGACCCATATCTCTGTGAGTTAATTTAAACCAAGCTCTTGCAAAAGCATCATGAAACTCTTTTGGATTTTGATGAAAATGTTTTGTAATAGGGCCATAACTTGGATCAACTTTCATTGAGATATCAGTTGTTTGCATCATGGGTGGGTGTAGCACACCTTTCTTATGTGCATCAGGAACCATTTTAATTTCTTGACCGTTTTTCTTAGGCGTCCATTGGTGAGCACCAGCAGGGCTTTTTGTAAGCTCCCATTCATGTCCATATAAACAATCTAAATAGCCCATGTCCCATCTAATGGGATTTTGAGTCCAGGCTCCCTCGATACCACTGCTTATTGTATCTACACCTTTTCCAGACTTGTAACCACTATTCCATCCAGTAGACTGGTCTTGAAGTTTTGAAGCCTCAGGATCAGGACCCTTAAATGACTCAGATGCTGCACCATGCGATTTTCCAAACGTATGTCCCCCAGCAACTAATGCAGCTGTCTCATAATCATTCATAGCCATTCTGCCAAATGTCTCTCTAATATCATGTGCTGCAAGTTTTGGATCTGGATTAGCATCAGGACCTTGGGGGTTAACATAAATTAATCCCATATGTGAAGCACCTAATGGCTGTTCTAAATCTCTTTTTCCACTATATCTCTCAACACCTAACATTTCTTTTTCCGAGCCCCAATAGATATCATCTTCTGGCTCCCAAATGTCTGTTCTACCAGCTCCAAAACCAAAAGTTTTGAAACCCATTGAGTCTAACGCAACATTACCAACAAGTATAAATAAATCAGCCCATGAAATTTTTCTTCCGTACTTCTTTTTGATCGGCCATAAAAGCAATCTAGCTTTATCCAAATTCACATTATCTGGCCAAGAATTAAGAGGAGCAAATCTTTGATTACCTGTTCCAGCTCCGCCTCTACCGTCACCAGTTCTGTAAGTTCCTGCAGCGTGCCAAGCAAGCCTAATAAAGAGTGGTCCATAATGACCGTAATCAGCTGGCCACCACTCTTGTGAATCAGTCATTAATTTTTTTAAATCTTTTTTAAGTGCTTTATAATTAAGTTTTTTAAACTCTTTAGCGTAACTAAATTTTTTATCCATAGGGTTAGATAAATTTG
>CACCBF010000009.1 GCA_902544135.1 uncultured Pelagibacteraceae bacterium
AGTGTAACTTGGGTTACCCAAGCTGACTTCGATTGAATAAATTCCTCCAAATCATCGAGACTCTTAATCTTTTTTTTTGGAATGAAAGCTTTAAAAAGAGCAAACAAGTAAACTTTAAAATCTCTCCATGTGAGATCTCTCCAAGTAAGCTTATATTTACCCATAAAATTAGATATTTTTATTATATATATCCCAAAAATAGTGGGATTTTGAACAATTTTAACACTTTAAATCTCTTTGATAATGGTTATGGTTTTGAGCAGTTATAACTAATAAGAGAGAGGTATAAATGTCAAAACAAGAACAACACTGGGAAAAATCCAAGGGTTTGCTAATGATGACGTTAGCAATTTGGTTTGTATTCTCAATTGGCATCTTCCTTTTCGGAGCAGAAATGAACGAAGTCACGGGACCATTCGGTTACCCATTGACTTATTGGTTCACATGTCAGGGATCTCTTGGAATATTCGTAATACTAATTTTTTGGTTTGCAAATAGACAAGAAAAAATTGACGAAGAGTTCGGCTTCAGTGAAAAAGGAGATGACTAATGATTAAAGGTAATTTTATAGACAATCTACCTAAAGTTTATGGAATATATACAGGAGGTTTCCTGGCTTTCATAATCATTATGTCGATTGCCGAGCAGATGGGCGTGACTGCAAAAACAATTGGAATTTGTTTCGTTGCTTTTACAGTGGCCATCTACGCTATAATTGGTTATCTATCACGTACAGCTCAAGCTGATGCGTATTACGTAGCTGGAAGACAAGTACCAACCGTGTTCAATGGAATGGCAACTGCAGCTGACTGGATGTCTGGTGCATCATTCGTTGCAATGGCAGGTGGTATTTACTTTAAAGGTTACGGTTATATGGCACTGCTTGTAGGTTGGACTGGTGGATATGTATTAGTCGCATCACTATTAGCACCTTACCTAAGAAAATTTGGCTGTTACACAGTTCCAGATTTTATTGGTACAAGATACGGTGGTAATTTAAGTAGATTTATGGCAGTGGTAGTTTTAACTGTTGCTTCATTTACTTATGTGACTGCACAAATTAACGCCACAGGTACAATTGCATCTGTTGCACTTGATATTCCATTCCAATACGCTGTATACGTTGGACTTATAAGTATCTTACTTTGTTCAATGCTTGGCGGTATGAGAGGAGTAACTTGGACACAGGTAGCTCAATATATCGTACTAATCATAGCTTACTTATTACCAGTATTCTGGATCAGTAACAAAATGGGTGCGGGTTTCTTCCCTCACTTCATGTTAGCTGATGAAGTTTCTAGAATAGCTGAATTAGAGGCTCAGTTTGGTTTTGTGAAAAACACTGCTGAAAATCTAAAAGAAGTTCCAAAAGGTTTGGCTGGAATAACTAAAGCTCACTCAGCGGTGAACGCAACACCTTGGGCATTTATTTCATTAGCGTTAGCGATGATGATGGGAACAGCTTCATTGCCTCACGTTATGATGAGATATTTTACTACTCCAAGTGTAAAAGCAGCTAGAAAATCAGTAGGTTGGTCATTATTCTTTATCTTCTTACTTTATTCTTCTGCTCCAATGTTAGCGACACTATCTAAGTTGTCATTGATTGATCCGTCACTACCAACAGGTATTATCGGTAAATCAATTTCAGAAGTTCAAGCGATAGATTGGTATCAAAACTGGAACCAAGCAAACTTAATGTTTGTAAGCGACTTTAACGGAAATGGAACTCTTGAGTTAAATGAGTTTTTCATGGGTGGTAAAGCCGTTGTGTTAGCAACTCCAGAAATAGCTGGATTACCATATGTAATCTCAGGTCTGGTTGCTGCTGGAGGTATGGCTGCTGCCATGTCAACAGCTGATGGTTTGATTTTAGCAATTGCAAACGCAATCTCACACGATGTTTACTATAAAATCATCGATCCAAAAGCTGAGACTGCAAAGAGACTAGTTGTTGCAAGGGTATTACTTGTAGTAATTGGTTTTGCAGGTGCAACAATCGCTGCTCTTGAGATCCAAGGTATTTTAGGTTCAGTAATCTGGGCTTTTGACTTTGCAATGTCAGGACTATTCTTCCCACTAGTACTTGGTGTATGGTGGAAGAGAGCTAATAAAGAAGGTGCTATAGCTGGTATGGCTTTGGGATTAATTTCCGGTGCTGCTTACCTAGTTTGGGTAAGAACAGGTGGAAGTGGTTTCTTGGGTATTACTCAGTTAACATTTGGTATCTTTGGTTCAGCTGTCAGCTTAGTAGCTATGGTTGTAGTCAGTTTGATGACACAAGCACCTAACGCTGCAACGCAAAAAATGGTTGATGAGGTTCGTGTACCAGCTGGTAAATCGATCCTTGGCAAACAACACTAAATAATCTTTACAAGGGGCGATTAATTTCGCCCCTTTTAATTTCAATCTTTTTCCAATATAAATTTCTTAATGTCGGCTAACTTTCATCCTTTAGTATATATAATTGACTATATTCTTGGGGTAATCATGTGGACTTTAATTGGAAGAGTTGCAATGAATATTTTTCAAAGAGAAGACTCTCAATTTTTTTTTATGAGAGTCTTTGTTAAATTTACCAATCCTCTTATTAATTTGTTTAAGCCTCTAACTCCATCTTTTATAATTCAACCAATCGTACCCCTTTATGTTGCTTGGTTTTTTTTCATGATAAGGTTTTACTTTATGCCTTGGGTTTTGGGATACTCAGTGATGGGTATGCTATCTTTTCCTTTAGAAAGTGAAATTTCAAGACAAATTTATCAATTTTTTAATTAAATTAGATTTTAAAATTTGGTACTAGTTAATTTAATAATCTATGAAAAAAATACAAATTTCACCTTCAATTTTATCTGCAGATTTCAGCCAATTAGGAAAAGAAATAAAAAAATTAGAAGATGCAGGAGCAGATATGATTCATGTTGATGTAATGGATGGGCACTTTGTACCCAATTTGACTATCGGGCCTCCTGTAATTAAGGCGCTGAAAAAAAATTCATTACTACCCTTTGATGTTCACTTAATGATCTCACCAGTCCATAAGTATATTGAGAGCTATGCAAATGCAGGTGCAGATATTATAACTATTCATCCAGAGGCAACTAATGATCTTTTAGAGTCTATAAATAAAATTAAAGAATTTAAAAAAAAGGTGGGTATATCATTAAATCCTAAGACGAAAATTGACATTATAGAGAAAGTTTTAGATCAAATAGATTTAATCTTAATAATGAGTGTAAATCCGGGTTTTGGAGGGCAAAAATTCATGCCTGAGGTTTTGAACAAGGTAAAGAAATTAGATGAAATACGAAAAAATTTAAAATTGAATTTTGTTATTGAAATAGATGGTGGAATCAATTTCGAAAATTCAAAATTAGCAATTGAGTCAGGAGTAGACATTTTAGTTTCAGGGACTACTATTTTTAAAAATAATAATGGAGATATCAAAAAAAATATCGATTTATTGAGATCGATTTAATTATTAATCTAAATTTATTTGATTGGGATATGTTTGATTTTATAAAACAGATTTATCTTAATTCCATATTTTACGACAAAAAAATATCATCTAAAATAACTACTGAATTAGAATATAAATCTAGTTCATATTTACTATCTTCTATTGTTAAAATTGGAACAAAGAAATTCAATATTGAAAATTTTTTATACGATAATTTCTGGACAAATAAAAAATTAAATCAAAAGCAGTTACAAAGGCTGAGTAATTTTTATTGGCTTTTTAGTCTCGATTTAAAGTCCTCAAATGAATCTGTTCAAATGGTAATAAAAAATTGGATAGAGAAAAATTATAAATACAATTCTAAAAATTGGGATTTTGAAATTACATCAAAAAGAATTATATCTTGGTTGTCTAATACACAGCTTACTTACGATAATGGTATTGATCAATATAGAAAGGATTTTAACTCAAGTATACATAAACAAACCTTTCACTTAATCAATCAAATAGATAGAGAGACAAAACTTAAGAATAAACTTAGAGGTGTGGCAGCAATTATTCTTGTAGGTCTATCTTATAAGGATGAAAAAAACTTTACTTCAAAGGGTATAGAGTGTCTTAAAAAAATTATTAAATATATGTTTGATAATAATGGTTTCTTAAAATCAAGAAATATCAAATCATCTTTTTTTTTTCTCAAGTACCTAATACTTATTAGAGAATGGTTTAAAGAGTCTCAATCTGAAATACCTAATTTCGTTGATGAGAATATTTTTAATCTTGGACAAGCTTATGCTTTTTTTTGGAAAAATTTAAAATTTGATCCTTTATTTAATGGAAACAACAATTCTAATAATCAAGAATTCGACAATTATTTAAAAAGACTTGGTTATTTATTTAAGAATAATGATTATGAATTTTCAAATTATGTAAGTTTAAAAGATAAAAAAATAAACTTGATAATGGATGTTGGTTCATCGCCAAATAAAAAATTCGCAGAGGAATACCAGGCTGGTGCTCTTTCATTTGAATTTGTTTCAAATGGAAAAAAAATATTTACTAATTCGGGTTATTATGACGAGGGAAATACTAAATTCAGAGAAATTTCAAAATCCTCGGCAATGCACAATGTTTTGATTGTTGATGATAACTCATCTTGTAAGTTTATCAAAAATTCAATATCTAAATTTGAGATTAAAGATGGATTAAAAACTCTTAGAAAGAGTGTTAACTTTGAAAAAGACAAATGGAAGGTAGTAGCTTCACATGATGGTTATTTAAAAAAGTATAACTTGATATATGAAAGAGAGATTCAATTTTTTCCAAAAATTAATAAGCTAGTAGGAATTGATAGATTAAAATCTAAAGAATTAATTCCTAATATAAAGTTTGATATAAGATTTCATTTAGATCCAGTTGCAAAAATTATGAAAACGCAAGACCAAAAATCAATTCTAATTGAGATGGATACTGAGGGGTGGAGATTTATTTGTGATAATCATAATATTGATATTGATAATGGTTTATATTTCGGTAATAAAAATACTTATATTGAAAACCAAAATATATTTATCTCTGGAATTGCGAATGAAAAAAATATTAACATTAAATGGGAACTAAATAAAATATAATGAACAAAATTCGAAAAGCTTTAATTTCGGTGTCTAATAAAAAAGATTTAAAACCCCTTATAAATGCTCTTTCGAAATTTAAAATTGAAATTATAAGTTCTGGAGGAACTTATAAAGAAATAAGAAGAATCGGATTTAAATGTATAGAGATCTCAAAATTTACAAACACACCTGAGATTTTAAATGGAAGAGTTAAAACTCTTCACCCAAAAATCTACGGGGGTATTTTAAATAAAAGGCAAAATAAGAAACACCTCAGAGAAATAAAAAAAAATAATTATGAAAATATAGATCTTGTAATTGTTAACTTTTATCCTTTTGAAAATACTTTATTAAAGAAAGCAGATCACAATAAAATCATAGAAAACATCGATATTGGGGGTCCGACTATGGTGAGAGCGGCAGCAAAAAATTATAATGACGTAGTTGTTATTTGTAACCCTAATCAATATCAAAGTTTCATAAATGAATTAAAAACTAACAAAGGATCTACGAGTTTAAATTATAGAGAAAAGTTAGCAGAGGAGGCATTTATGGAAACTGCTTATTATGAATCTAACATTTTCAAATACTTTAATGAAAGATCTGATAATCCTTTTCCGGAAAAAAACATATTTTCTGGTAAATTAATTGGAAAAGCGAGATATGGAGAAAATCCACACCAAAAAGCGGCGATTTACACAAAAAGTAACCATCAAGACATCATTCAGCTAAGCGGTAAAGATTTAAGCTATAATAATTACAATGATCTTTATTCCGCATTAAGTACTACAAAATTATTACCAGATAACAAAGGGGTAGCTATTATAAAACATTCTAATCCTTGTGGAGTTTCGATAAATCAAAATAAAATAAAATCTTTTAAAGAAGCTTTAGAGAGTGATCCTATAAGTGCTTTCGGGGGGATTGTTTCATGTAACTTTAAAATGAATATAAATTTAGCAAAAGAAATAAATAAGATCTACTTTGAGATAATAATGGCAAAAGGTTTTGACAAAGAATCTTTGAATCTTTTAAAAAAGAAAAAAAATTTAAGGATAATTGATACTTCAAGTTTTAAAGGTGAAAACAAATTTAATTTTATAAATAAATATAATACAATTTTAATACAAAACTTAGATAATAAAAATTTCTCAAGAAAAGATTTTAAAGTTGTATCTAAACGAAAACCAAACATTGAAACTTTAAATAAACTTATTTTTGCATTTAATGTCTGTCGAAATGTCAAGTCAAATGCTATAGTGATTACTAGTAATTATAAAACAATTGGAATAGGATCAGGACAACCAAGTAGATTGGATAGTTGTCAAATTGCAATTAATAAAATGAAAAAATTTCAAAGTTTAGAAAAGAATAGTGAATTGTTTGCAGCATCAGATGCTTTTTTTCCATTTGTTGATGGTATTGAAAAGTTAGTACAATCCGGAGTTACTGCTGTTATTCAACCATCGGGGTCAAAAAATGACAACGAAATTATTAAGTTCGCTAATTTAACAAATACGATTTTGGTATTTTCAAAAACGAGGCATTTTAATCACTAATTAACTAATTTTATCTATCTTGGCTGCAAGAATAAAATCACTTTCTGCTAAACCTTTAATGGCATGAGTAAAAATCTTTATTCTAGCATAACCCCAACCAAACCATAAATCGGGATGGTGTCCCTCTTCCTCAGCGATATTACCAACTTTGTTCACAAATTCTTGACTCTTTAGAAAATTATCAAATTTAAAATTTTTTATTAAATGAAATCCATCAATTTTATCCTCAACAACTTTCCAACCATTTACTTTCTTTAGATAATTATGAATTTCTTCTGTGTTAAATGGTGGGATATTTCCCTCACAAGGAATACATTTTTTATTTGCTAAATCACTCATAATCAAACCAATTAATGGAGCGGGCAAAGGGGGTCGAACCCTCGACCTTCTCGTTGGCAACGAGACGCTCTACCACTGAGCTATGCCCGCACATGAGACAGTATATTAAGCAGTATTTTTTTATTCAAGCAATATTAAGTGTGTTATAATTAAACATATGAAAAAAGAAGATTTACCCAAAAAAATTGCTGTTTTTCCTTTAAGCAACTTTATAGTTTTTCCTAAAACGACAGTTCCACTCAATATTTTTGAGCCGAGATACATAGATATGATTGATGATTGCATTAAATCTAACAAACTATTGGGGATGATACAGCCAAAAAATCTGAAAAATGAAAATTTAGATATTCCAAATTTATACAAGATTGGTTGTATGGGTAAAATTGTAAATTTAGAAAAGACTGATGATGGTAGATATTTGATAGAGCTTAAAGGTTTAATCAGATTTAATGTAATAAGTGAAATTGCATCAGAGAAAAAATATCGTGAATGCAAAATAAGTTTTGAAAAATTTTATGAAGATTTATCAGACCAAAAAGAAAATTTAAAATTTTCTGATTTGGAATTAATTTTTAAAGATTTAAAAAATCTTTTTGAAAGAAGAGGGTTGATAATAAATTGGAGGGCTCTAGAAAATCAGAGTTTAAATGAAACAATAAATGCACTTGCTATGGCATCACCATTTACTTTAGAGGAAAAACAAGTTTTATTGGAAGCAAAAAATTTTGAGGCTAGAAAATCTAAAATAGCTGATATTTTGACAACATACACTTTTGATCAATTTAATAATAGGACGATTCAGTAAAAATTAATCTTTAATAACTTGCCAATCGATTTCGATTTGCTTTACTACATTATTTAATCTTGCTGCATCTTCATCAACTTCTTGATTATTAATTGTTTTATTTTTATATTTTTTCATATAATTCTGGTCCAAAGAATACTTTACATTTTTAATTTTAAAATTGACTCCATTTATCAATCCTAAAGGTGTGTTTGCTGCTTTGTTTTTTTCCCATTTGATATTCAAATCTTTATCAAATAACTGCAATCCTAATATCGTTATTGGTCTTACATGAGTTGGATCTGAGATAAAATCATCATGCCTTGGATGTGGTACAATAATTTTTATCATAGAGTTATTACGACAAATTCTATAAAATTCTTTTATAATTGATAAAAATAATTCTGGTGACTGTCCAATATGCTCAAGCACATGGGATAACAAGATTTCATCAACAGAATTATCTTTGAAAGGATAAGGAAAAATTTCTAAATCATGAACAACATCTGGTTTATAATAATCGTATTTATCCACATTCGTGAAGCCTTCCAATATTTTAGAACCTGATCCTAAATTTAATTTCATGACGATATAAACTAAAATAAAAATCCGTTATCTGCAATTTTAATAAATCCTTTATTTAAATACGAATTTTTTCCTAAAATTTTAACTGTTTTGCTAAAAATTTTACTTTTTGTTTTACTCTCAAAATTGAAGAACTCATAAATAAAATCAATTCCATTTGAAAAAATATAATTGACGTGTTTTGATTTTTTTTCAAATTCATCATTAACCGATTTATCTAAAGAAAGACCTAAATTTAATCTTTTCTGTATAATATCAGAAAAAATTTTAATATCTCTTAAAGTCATATTAAAACCTTGTCCAGCTAGTGGGTGGATCTTATGTAGTAAATCTCCAAAAGCTAAAATATTACCACGATAATAATTTCTGAGACTAGACATTTGAAGTTCAAATCGTGAAGAATTATTTATATGCAAAATATTGTAGGATTTATTATAAAATCTAACTAAATCTTTTAAATCAATTTTTTGATTTCCACTTACAGAATAAACTACAGAAGTTTCAGATTTAGAAATTGGTAAAAAGGCCAAAGGACCTCTCGATGTAAAAATTTGAATTGCTTTGTTATTACTGGTTTTTGAATGTCTAATAATTGTGGTATATGCATAATTATTGTAATTTTTAATGAGCCTTTTGGTGAAAAATTTTTTAGTTATAAAATTTGAAAATTCACAATTAATTATTAAATCATAACTCTGAGTTAATATATTTTTATTTACTAAATTTTTTTTAAATTTACATAATTTTTCTTTTTTCAATTTTTTTGTTAAATGATTGATTAATTCATAATTTTTTATTACGGAAAAAAGCTTGTTACCATTATTTTGAAAATTCAATATTCTTTCATTGTCTAAATTTTCACTATAAATTTCGATTTTATCGATATTCCATGATAATTTATTAATATCTAAAATTTCTTTGTTAAAAAATTCCAAATTAACTTTTGAAATTCCAATTGTGCGGTCGTAATTAGTTTTATTATCTCTATTATTAGAAATAATATCGACACATACGCCTTTATTAACTAAACTTTTGGCAAGTGTTAAGCTAGTTAATCCTTTACCTAAAATGCATACATTCATAATAATTTTTAATTTTAACAACAAAAATTAGATGATACAAAGACATATATTTGATTCATCTGATATGAATATAAAAAAACTTGGCAATTCAATACTTATTTTCATTACTAAGAGATTAATAGAGATCGCTGGTATAATTGTTGGAATAATAGGTGTACTTCTTTTTTTGGCTCTGATATCTTATTCACCCGAGGATCCAAATTTTATATTTCCTGAAAATTTAGAAATAAAAAATTTTCTAGGTTTTCAAGGAAGTTATACTTCAGATCTTTTTCTTCAGTCTGTAGGTCTCATTGCTTTTTTAATACCCATAACATTTGCTTTAACTGGAATTAACATTTTTAGAAAAAAAGAATTTTTTTTATTTATAGAAAACTTATTTTTTATACTTATTTATTCTGTCATCGGTTCTCTTTTTTTTGGCTATTTTTACACTGACTCATTTAATCTTTATATTAACGGGAATGGTGGTTTTATAGGTAAATACCTCAATGATACTTTTTTAAGTTCATTCATAAGTTCAAATGAGATAATTTCTTACTATGTGTTAATTCTAGTCATCTCTATTTTGTTTTTGATAAGTGTTAACTTTAATTTTGGGGCGTCTTTTAGAATTATTAAAAAAATTTTAAATGCTCTATTTAATAAAAAAGAAAAAAATTATACTAACAAAAATGAGATCATCAAAGAATATATACCACAAGATGAAATCAAAGATTTAATTCAAGAGGATTTACCATTTATAAAAGCTGAGAATAGTGTTTTGAAGGATAAAAATAAGTACAAATTACCCTCTTTAGAATTACTAAAAACACCCTCAAAAAACGAGAGAAATAAATTGGAAAATAATGAAAATAAAGATCCAACCTTCATAGAGAAAATACTTTTAGACTTTGGTGTGAATGGAAAAATTAAAAAAATTAGTCATGGACCTGTGGTTACCCTAAATGAGTTTGAGCCAGCTGCAGGGATTAAGGTTTCAAAAATAGTTAATCTTTCAGATGATATTGCAAGAAATACAAGCTCAGAATCTGCAAGGATATCAACTATTCCTGGAAGCAATACAATTGGTATTGAGTTACCAAATATACAAAGAGAAAATGTTTATTTAAGTGAAATTCTAAATAACCCAGATTTTAAAAAAAAAGATATAAAATTACCAATAGCATTAGGTAAAAATATTTCTGGAGAACCAATAGTGAGAGACTTAACGTCAATGCCTCACTTATTAATTGCTGGTACCACAGGATCAGGAAAATCAGTTTGTATAAATACAATTATTCTCTCATTACTTTACCGACATCACCCTGACAAATGTAAGTTTATTTTAATTGATCCAAAAATGCTTGAGTTATCTACTTATGAAGGTGTACCACATTTACTTTGCCCCGTAATTACTGAAGCAAAAAAAGCAGCTTCAGTTTTGGGTTGGGTAGTCAAAGAGATGGAAAGTAGATACAGATTGATGACCAAAGAAGGTGTAAGAAATATTGGTGGTTATAACTTAAAACATAAACTTCCAATGCCCTATATAGTAGTAGTTGTAGATGAGATGTCTGATTTAATGTTAGTTGCTGGAAAAGAAATAGAGAATTACATACAAAAATTATCACAAATGGCCAGAGCAGCAGGAATACACATAATAATGGCGACTCAAAGACCTAGTGTTGATGTTATAACGGGTACTATTAAAGCAAATTTTCCAACTCGTATATCATTTCAAGTAACTTCAAAAATTGATAGTAGAACTATTTTAGGTGAGCAAGGTGCTGAGCAATTATTAGGAAAGGGAGACATGCTTTTTATGTCATCCGCAAATAGAGTGGTAAGAATTCACGCACCATACGTATCTGAAAATGAAATTGAAAAAATTAATAATCACCTTAGATCTCAAGCTGAACCTGATTATATTGATGAAATTTTAGATTTTGTTGACGAGAAGGAAATGATTGAAAATTCAAAAAATCAAGGTGATAAAGATGAATTATATAGCGATGCAATAGAAATTATCAAATCAGAAGGGAAAGCCTCAACATCTTTTTTGCAGAGGAAATTACAAATCGGATACAATAGAGCGGCAAGAATTATTGATATGATGGAGGCAGAAGGAGTTGTGAGTAAAGCTAACCATGTTGGAAAACGTGATGTTCTAAAATGAAAAAGTCTTTTGTTATAATATTTTTTTTTTTTTTAATAAGTGAAAGCTTTGCTTCAATTAAAAGTAATATAATTAAGAAACTTAATTATATTGAAAATATATCATTTAATTTTGAACAAAACATAAATGATAAAATTGAAAAAGGTAATTGCATATTACAATACCCTAAAAAAATTTTTTGCAGATATGATTTAAATAATAAAAAAATTTTAGTCTCAAATGGTACATCGATTGTTATTAAGACTATTTCAAGCTATTATATATATCCTCTTAAAAAAACCCCACTAGATCTTGTATTAGATAAGAATTTTCTGTTAGATGAGATTAGTAAATCAGAAAGTTATTATTCAGATAAAAATATAATAGCTTTTAAATTTTTTAAAGATGAGAACGAAATAATCCTTTTTTTTGATAAAAAAACATTAAATTTAAAAGGATGGCAAACAATAGATTTGTACCAAAATCTTAATATTGTTTATTTGTCATCTATTTTGATTAATCAGAAAATTGAAAAAAAAAAATTTGAGTTACCAAGTTCTAATTTAAAAAATTAATAATATTTAAATTTGTACTGTTTCTGTCATAAAAACCTTCATTCCTCTTGATAAATAATTGTTTAAAGCATTTTTATGATCTAAAGAACAAGTGTGTACCCATACTCTTTTAGGTTTTTGTAAAAAAGACTTTTTAATTGCAATAGATAATAAAAAAGATCCTAGTTTTTTGTTGTGATATTCCTCTAATAATCCAAGGTAGGCTATTTCAACCTCATTTTCATTTCGATGAAATATTAACTCAAAATAACCAGCAAGATCATTTTTATTTTTTAAGATATAGGTTTTAAGATTTTTATTTGTAGTATAATCGATCCACTGATTATCATTCCATAATAATCTATCAGTCCAACGATGATTTTTTCCTATACATTTATAAAAAAACCTATTTATTTGAAAGTTCGGTGGATTAATTAGTTCTATCTTAAATTCCTTTGGTATGATTTTTACATCAATTAAGTCATCAATTGAATTAATTTCCAAATAATTTCTTTTAACTTTTAAACTCATTGAACCATTTTTCCCACCTTCTCACCTCCAAATAAATGAAAGTGTAAATGTGGCACCTCTTGTCCACCATGCTCACTTATATTAGCTAGTGCTCTGTAACCTTTTCCAATGTCAACTGATATATTTAATTTTTTAGCGACTATATTGATGCCTTTTATAAGACCTACAATTTCATCATTGGAGGCATTAATGGCAAAATCGTCTAAATCAACATATTTTCCTTTTGGTATTACAAGTGCATGAATTTTCTTTTGGGGATTTATATCATAAAAAGATAAGACAAAATCATCCTCATAAATTTTTTTGCATGGTATTTCTTCTCTTAAAATTTTTGCAAAAATATTATTGTTATCATAAGCCATTAAAAAACCTCTAGTTCTTCATTTATGCTAGTAATTTTCCCACCCTTTAAATTAGCATCAACGACTGCACATTCATAATAAGCAAAAGATGTTTCCTCAGCAATTTGCTTCATTTCCAAACATTTAGACTTATTTTTCACAAATAAATGCTCATTTAATTTTGGAGGATCACCTAAATACATCATAAGAGCTATCACTTCTCCTTGTCTTTCAAAATCTGCTGATTCCTCAAGTTCAACGATTCTGTCAGAAACTCCTATTTCAAAATCTGTAAAAGCTACATAACCTTTATAAAAAACAAAACCCAGTATTAAAAAAAATATAATCTTAATTTTACTCATTAGATTTTTTTCTTTTTTTTAACTCTTCTTCAATATCCTCAATCTTGATATTATGTGCCTCAAGATAAATTATCAAATGATAAAATACGTCGGCGGCTTCATGAATTTTATTAGTGTCCTTATCTACTGCTTCAATCAACTCATTTATTTCCTCTAAAACTTTTGATTTGCTTAGCGATTTATCTGATAATAATCTGTTGGTATAAGATCCATCGACTGGTCTTTCTTTTCTTTCACGGGCTAGTTTAAATAAGTTTTCTAGAGTACTTAGCATACTAAATTCTAACAGGAATTCCTTTTGAGTCCAAATATTCCTTGGCTTCTTTCACTGAATATTTTCCATAGTGAAAAATTGATGCTGCCAAAACTGCACTTGCATTTCCAAGTTTTATACCATCAACTAAATGATCTAAATTCCCAACACCTCCAGATGCTATTAAAGGAATATTTACTTTTGATGCAATTTTATTCATTAAATCGACGTCATAACCTATTTGTGTTCCATCTCTATCCATTGATGTTACAAGTAATTCTCCTGCCCCACTATCTTCCATTTTTTTGGCATACTCTAACGCATCAATTCCACTATTATTTCTTCCCCCATGTGTAAAGACTTCCCACTTATTTCCATTTTTTTTTGCATCAATAGCTACAACAACGCATTGTGAGCCAAACTTTTTTGAACTATCTAAAACAACTTTTGGATTTTCAACAGCTGAGGTATTAATAGATACTTTATCTGCACCACAATTTAATAATTTATTGATATCATCTATACTTCTCACTCCTCCACCAACAGTTAGAGGGACAAAACATTTTTTTGATGTTCTCTCAACCACATCATAAATTGTATCTCTATTTTCATTTGATGCTGTAATATCTAAAAAACATATTTCATCTGCTCCACCGTCACTATAAATTTTTGCTTGTTCAACAGGATCTCCAGCATCCTTTAAATCTACAAAGTTTATACCTTTTACAACGCGCCCATTCTTTACATCTAAACAGGGAATTATTCTGTTTTTAAGCATCTTCTTTTACCAATTCATCCAATTTAATATCACCATCATAGATGGCTTTACCAACAATTATACCTTCAATATTATTTAAACTCTTTGCTTTTTTTACATCATCTATAGATGAAACACCTCCAGATATAATTACAGGGCAATTTGATATTTCAGCAACTTTAGATGTTTCCTCAAAATTTGGACTTTGCTTCATACCATCCCTATTAATATCAGTATAAATCAATCTACTAACACCATAGTTGTTAACCTCTTTTAAATAGTCTAAAGACAGTTGATTAGAGTTTTCTTTCCATCCAGACACTAACAAATAACCATCTCTTGCATCTAAACCTAGAGCAATTTTGTTTGGAAATTTTTTACATGCATCTTTTAAAAAATTTTTATCTTTGATAGCAGCGCTTCCTAAAATTACTTTTTCAACACCACCATCAATATATTTTTTAATACCATCAATGTTTCTAATTCCTCCACCTACCTCAACTTTTAATTTAAATTTACCAACTATATCCTTAATAATATCTAAATTTACTGTTTCCCCAGTTAAAGCACCATCTAAATCAACTATGTGTAAATTTTTAAATCCATGATCTTTATATTTTCCAGCTTGTTCGACCGGAGAAATTTTATAGTCTGTTTTATTAGCAAAATCTCCTTTTAATAACCTCACGCATTTTTTATCTTTAATATCTATTGCTGGAAATATTTTCATTTACAAATTTATAAAGTTATTAATTATTTTAAGACCCATCTTATCACTCTTTTCTGGGTGAAATTGAGTTCCAAAAATATTTTCTTTTTCAACAGAGCAAACAATTTTAGAAGAATAATCTGTTAAGGAAGAAATCACTGTTTTATCCTTAGGAATGAATTCATAACTGTGAACAAAATACATATGAGAATTATTTTCTATATTCTGAAAAATTTTGCTATCCTTAACAATATTAATTTGGTTCCAGCCTATGTGAGGAAGTTTATATTTTCCTTTTTGATTATCTATTTTTGAGACTTTACCTGGAATCCAACCTAAGCCTTTTGTTTCAGTTTCTTCGTAACCAACTTCAGCGAACATTTGTAAACCAACACAAATACCGAGAAGAGGTTTTTTATTACTTATTACAAATTCGTTAAGTGTATCAGTAAGACCTTCAATTTTATTTAAAGCATCGATACAGCTTTTAAATGAGCCCTGCCCAGGCAAAACTACTTTATCACTCGATTTAATCTTGATTAAATCTGAAGTAACTTCGATATTTACTCTGTCTTTAGCAACTTCTTCGAATGAATTTATCACTGAGCTTATGTTGCCCGAGTTATAATCGACAATTGTAACTTTCATTAACCTTATAAAGAACCTTTAGTAGAAGGAATTGATTTTTTATTCCTAGGATCTATCTCTAAAGCAGCACGTAACGATCTTGCTAACCCTTTGAAGCAAGACTCTATTATATGATGACTGTTATCACCATAAATATTTTCGATGTGTAAAGTAATTCCAGCAGCTTGTGAAAATGCTTGAAACCATTCTTTAAAAAGTTCAGTATCCATCTCACCTAGTTTTTCTACTTTAAGATTAACATTCCAAATTAAGTACGGTCTATTAGAAATATCTAGAGCTACACGTGATAAAGTTTCATCCATAGGTATCATCGCATGAGCATATCTTCTAATGCCAACAGATTTTTTCAAAGCTTTCTTTAGAGCCTCACCTATCGCAATACCAGTATCTTCAGTAGTGTGGTGTAGATCTATGTGAGTATCCCCTTTGGCTTTAATATTCATATCAATAGAGGAATGTTTAGATAACTGTTCTAACATGTGATTTAAAAAACCTATTCCCGTATCAATTTTATATTTACCTTTGCCATCAATATTCAAATCAACACTGATGCTGGTCTCTTTGGTTTTTCGACTAATTTTGCCTTTACGCTTCATAACTAAAAAAGAGGTATACATATATTATTCAATTATGGCAATAATACTAACCCTGGGCTTGAAGTATCAAAATTAGTATCCATTTATAAGCTATGACAACAATAGTATTAGTTAGAAAAAACAAAGAAGTTGTAGTTGCAGGTGATGGACAGGTGAGTATGGGAAATACCGTTGTGAAAAGCACTGCCTCAAAAGTTAGAAAAATTGATAAAAGAGGTGTCGTAGCAGGATTTGCAGGATCCACAGCAGATGCCTTAACTTTATTTGAAAGACTAGAAGCAAAATTAGAGAAACACGCAGGAAATTTATCTAGAGCAGCAGTAGAATTAGCAAAAGATTGGCGAACAGACAAATATTTAAGAAGACTCGAAGCTTTAATGGCAATAGGTGATAAAGAAAACAGTTATATAATTTCAGGCACAGGAGATGTATTAGAGCCCGAAGGGGATGTAATTGGAATCGGTTCAGGTGGAAATTATGCACTTGCAGCGGGGAAGGTTTTAATTGGAACAGAAATGAGCGCTGAACAAGTTGCAAAAAAAGCAATTGAAGTTGCTGCTGAAATTTGTGTTTTTACTAACGACAATATTAAAATTGAAAAAATATGATGGATAAATCAAACGTCACACAGTTACATTCAAAAGATAAAAAAGATACAAAAGAGGAATTTTTAGGTAGTTCACTTTCACCAAGAGAAATTGTATCTGAATTAGATAGATTTGTAGTCGGACAAAATAAAGCAAAAAAAGCAGTCGCAGTTGCGTTAAGAAATAGATGGAGAAGACAAGCTTTAAAGGGTGAAATGAAGAATGAAGTTTTACCTAAAAATATTTTAATGATTGGTCCAACTGGAGTAGGTAAAACTGAAATATCAAGAAGGTTATCCAAACTAGCTGAGGCACCTTTTGTTAAAGTTGAAGCAACAAGATTTACAGAAGTAGGTTATGTTGGAAGAGATGTTGAACAAATAGTTAGAGACCTTGTTGAAATAGCCATTTCAATGGAAAAGGTTAAGAAAAGGAAAGAGGTAAAGACTAAGGCGCAAAAACTTGCTGAAGAAAAAGTTTTAGATGCTTTAGTTGGAAAAAAAGCAAGCGCAGCAACGAGAGAAAGCTTTAGACAAAGATTAAGAAATGGCGATTTAGATGATAATGAAATTGAAATTGCAGTAAGCGATTCAGGAACTAATTCAACCTCTTTTGAAATACCGGGAATGCCAGGCGCAAATGTAGGAATGATTAATATTGGTGAAATGCTTGGAAAATCAATGGGCACTAAAGAAAAAAAGAAAAAAATGACAGTCAAAGAATCTCATGAGATTTTAATAAATGATGAGTCAGATAAATTGATTGAACAAGATAAAATTGTCAAAGCTGCAAAAATTTCAACTGAAAATAATGGTATAGTCTTTTTGGATGAAATTGATAAAATTTCTGGAAGAACAGATAGAGTTGGTGGCGATGTCTCAAGAGAAGGTGTTCAAAGAGACCTATTACCTTTAATAGAAGGAACCACGGTAAACACTAAATATGGACCAATCAAAACCGATCATATTTTATTTATTGCCTCTGGTGCTTTTCAGCTTGCTAAACCATCAGATTTATTACCTGAATTACAAGGACGATTACCTATAAGAGTTGAACTGGAGGCCTTAACAAGTGAAGATTTTAAAAGAATTTTAAAAGAGCCAGACTACAGTTTGATTAAACAATATATTGCCTTATTAAAAACTGAAAATGTTGAGCTAGAATTTTCTGATGATGGTATAAATGCAATTGCTAATATTGCATCAGAAGTTAATGCAACAGTTGAAAATATTGGGGCAAGAAGGTTACATACAATCATTGAAAAAATCTTAGATGAAATAAGTTTTACTGCTACGGACAGATCTGGAGAAAAAATTACTATTGATAAAAACTATATAAATAAAAATCTAGATAATCTAGTTAAGGATACTGATCTATCTAAATTCATTTTATAAATAACCTAAATCTTGCATTTCATTTTTAAAACTAATTTCAATTTCATCTTTTATATTTTTATCTAATAAGCCTTTCCAATCATTTTTAGGTCCTAGATAAAAAAATTTATTATTATTTTTTGGACCTTCTTTAAATCCTACTTTTTCCTCTTGTTTTTGCAGGTTTTCAAATTTTGTATCCTCAATAGATTTAAGAATATTTTTTTCTTTAAATTTAATTTCTGAAATATTTTCTACAAATTTAGTTACTTTTGTAAATTCACTAAAAGGATTATTAAGTAAATCTTCATATTTTACTAAAATATACTGACTTTTTAAATCAACAAGATTTTTCCATGAGTTATAATGCAGTTTCCAAGATGAAATTGGGGTTGGCAAGTCCTCTTCCTTTGTTGAGCCTTTAACGCCTATAATTTTGTTTTTATCCTTCATAAAATTAAGAGCCTCTTCATAACTCTTATACCCATAATGATTTTTAATAGAGGTAATCACATTCCTTGGATCTCTTACAATGTGTATAATCCCTTTGGTATTTTCATCATTGGTGAAGCGATGTTTTCCTATTTTCCAAAACGCATTATGTGTTTTAAAAAATTTAATCTTATTATCTAGATTTAACTTTGATTGAGCGTGGCTACAATTGTGTATAAATTCTTTTACATCATCAATATTATCTGTAATACCCTGAAAATGTTTTCTAGTCGGAAATTGGCCTAATTTTATATTGTTAATATCAATGGTCGCATCTAAAGCAAATACTAATGAATTTAAAAATAACCTAACCCAAGTATTTCCGCTCTTAGGATAAGATGCAAGCCAAATTATCATTTGATTAAATTATTTTTTAAGAAAAATATAAAATGCACCGCTGCCTCCATCCTCAATATCGGCATCCTTTATTTCGTTAATTAATTTCATTAATTCTGAATTATTTTTTATGTATTCCGGTATAGAATATTTTAGAATACCAAGATCTTTTGAAGAGTAAGGATTTTTTTCATTATCTGAGTGAATACCTTTTCCTGTTACGATAACTAATTTCCTTACACCAGTTTTATAAGACTCTTTGATTAGTTTATTTATAGTTTTATTTGCTTCATCTAAAGAAAAGCCGTGGAAATCGAAATTTTTAATTTTTTTAGTTTTTTTTTCAGAAAATACTAAATCTTTATTCGGTAGAGATTCTTTTTTAGTTAAAAATTGTTCCCAGTCCTTTTTATCCTTTTTAGAAATTTTTGTAATCAATTAAGTTAATGTATCTACGAGTTGCCAATTTGGATTGTTTGATTTTGTATCTCTTGAGAATACCCAGGTATCATAAATCTTTTTAATTGTCTCTGGATCACCTGAAACTATTTTTTTTTCTTTATCTTTAATACACGTTATTACTTCTGCAACAAAATCTACTGTTACTTTAAGAATAGAACCAATTTTATTGTGTTCTTTTATTTTTGCTGAATTAATTCCAATAAAAGTAATCTCAGCAAAATGTCCTCTTTTACTTCTGTCGATTAAAGCAGCTTTAAATTGAGAATAAACTTTTTCACTTAATAAAGGTTTGCTGTTAGTAATTTTATTATCTTGATCACTAAAGTCAGTAATTATAGTTTCATAAGCAATTTTAGCACCATTTAAAAATTCTTTTTGAGCTTCTTCATCAAAGTTTTCTTTGATTTTAGATTTATTCTCTGTCTGAGCTTTTTTAAGGATACTCTCAAATTGTGGGTTTATTTTACCCTCAAAGCCTGTTCTCTTACCTAAAATTCCTCTTAATCTTAAAAAGATAAAACCTGCTATCATTGCTAACAGAATGATGTCTATGTATTCAAAACTATAATTCATATTTTAATACTAATTACTATGTTGAAAAATTTCAACTAGCAATTAAATTAAAGACAAATGAACTCAGTTCTAGTAGCTATAATACTGCTTCCAGTTATTGAAATATACTTATTCATAAAAATTGGCTCTTATATAGGAGCTTTAACTACAATAACATTGATATTTGTAACTGCTATACTTGGAATAATATATGCCAGATACGAAGGTCTTAACACTCTAAGGTCGGCTTTTATGCAGTTGATTAAAAACGAAATTCCAGTTTATGAAATAATATCAGGGGCAGCAATAACCATTGCTGCTCTTCTACTAATTATTCCAGGTTTTGCTACGGATATAATTGGTTTTTTATTAATATTTCCTTTAAGCAGAAAATTTATTTTAAAAATACTATCATCTAAATTTCAAATGAAAAAAGAAGCAAATGAAAAATTTATTGATGGCGAATACGAAGAAATGGAAAATAAGAATGACAAAGAATTATAAAATCTTAGCTAAATATATTAAAGATATGTCAAGTGAAACACCAAATGCTGAAACATACATGTATGTAAAAGATAACATTTCTCGTTACCAGTTGGGAATTAATATAAATTCAAAAGCAATAAAAAGTAGATTAATAGAGATTGATACTTCGATTAAATTTCATGATAAAGAAGAAAATGTAAAAAAATCTATTTTTGAATTTGTATACGCATCTGTTGTACAAATTGATGAGAATCTTAAAGATAAAAAAATTTTAGAAAAAATTGTTTTAATCGAGGTTCAAAAAGAAATTTTTCCTGAAATAGAAAAAACATTAATTAACCTACTTCATAACTCAGGTTACCCAGCAATTAAGATTGAAAAAAAAGTGGATTTTGAGGAATTGTATAAAAAAAATTTTAATTAAAAAAATTTTTTTTGATTTGCGTTTTTAAGTAGTTACTATGATTAGTTAATTCCTCTTCGGTTGGTTTTACAATTTTTTTAAAATAATTTATTTTTTTATCGCTCGCTTGATTATTAATCTTCTCCTCAACACTAAAATCTAAAGTAGGTTCCTTTTGATCTATTAAATTTATATAAACTTTTGCTAACAAATCACAATCTATTAACGCGGTATGCTTTGTTCGTCTCGAGTTATCAATTCTATATCTTTTACAGAGAGCATCTAAATTTGATGGAGATCCTGGAAATTTATCTCTAGCTAAAATTAATGTATCTACAATTTTATTATCAATTTTTTTTTTTCCCAAAATATTTAATTCATTATTTATATGAGATAAATCAAACTCAGCATTATGAATAATAAGTGTTTTATCTTTTATAAATTCTAAAAATTCATCTGTAATTTCTGAAAACTTTTTTTGTTTTGAAAGAAACTCATCTGTATAACCATGGACTTCAAAGGCTTTCTCAGAGACTTTTCTCTCTGGATTCAGATAGCAATGAAACTTATTTTGGGTTGGAGTCAGATTGTCAAGTTCGATACAACCTATTTCAACGATTCTATGACCCTCCTTAACGGAAATACCGGTGGTTTCAGTATCTAAAACAATCTCTTTCATTTTAAAATTTTTCTCAAAACAGTTTTAACCCTTTTTCTTACAATCTTTTTTGTATAAAAGTTCTTTATAATATATCGAGATTTTCTTTTTTTATAGTCAAGTGGAAGTTGAATTTCTTTCAATCTTTTTAAAATTTTAATATTAAATCCTTTTCTTTTACTTAGTCTTTCTGAAATATCTGCTTTTTTCGCATCAACAAAAACCAAGATCATATTTTTATTTTTAATTTTGCTCTCTAATAGCAAAGGAATATCTAAAATTACTAACTTTTTCTTTTTATTTTTTAAAAGAAACAAATTCATTTTTTTTCTTATAAGTGGGTGAACTATTTTGATAATTTTTTTTATACTATTCTTATTATTCAAAATCGCATTCGTTAGTTCAGTTTTATCTATTGGAAAAGTTTTAATATATTTGGGTAATATTTTTTTTAATTTTAAAAAACAGACTCTGCTTTTTTTGTACATTTTAGCTACCTCGTCATCAGCATTAAAAACTGGGTAACCAAATGATTTAGCTACAAAACTTTTTCCAGATCCTATATCTCCTAAAATTCCAATTTTAATCATTATCTAAAAGCTTAAATGTGTCTCTATTAACTTTTGGCTCTATTTTGTGCCATAATTTAAATGCTTCCATGGCTTGGTAAACAAACATAGTTTTTCCATTTTCTGTCTTGTGTCCTAGCTGTTTACCCATTTTTAAAAATTGAGTTTCACGAGGATTATAAATTATGTCATAAAATAATTTATTGTGTCCTAAGTTTGAAAAATTTAAATTTATTTTTTCATTTTTTAGACCAAGACTTGTGGCATTTATAAGCATATGAAAATCAGTTAAATTTCCCCATTCTAAAATTTTAAGATTACTAAATAAAACCTTTAAATTTTCTGCCTTCTCTTTAGTTCTGTTACTAATCGTAATCTCTTGGACATGCATATTTTTTAAAGCAAAAATTATTGAAGGAACTACTCCACCAGCTCCCAAAATTAAAACTCTCTTGCCCTTTAGACTAAAATTTAATTTTTTTATAGCAGTATCAAAACCAGCAATATCTGTGTTATGTCCAACTAAATCACCGTTATTAAAAGTAATTGTATTTACTGATTGGGTTTGTTCTGCCTCAGGGCTTAATTTATCTAAAAATGGTATAACTGTTTTTTTGAAAGGAACAGTTACGTTGCAACCAGCTATTTTTTGTTCCTTTATATCTCGAATAAAATCTTTAACCTCAAGCTCTTCAAGTTTAATCTTATCATATAAAGCATTTATATTATTTTCTTTTAACCAATGGTTTTGAAGCTTAGGAGATAAAGAATGATCAATTGGATTTCCAATTACAAAAAATTTTTTCATATTAATATCCGTGTATTTTTAAATACTCTTTTATTTTTTTTATTGGTAAACCCATAATTGTGTTTTCATCACCTTCAATATTTGCAAATAAATATCTACCCTCACTCTCAATTTGGTAAACATTATAAGCATAAAGAGCTTCATCTGATATTTTAGATAAATATTTTTTTAATTCTTCTTCGGTAAAATTTTTCATAATTAATTTAGCTTTATCAGTATAGTTCCAGATCATCATCCCATTTTTAGATATACAAACTGAACTTATTAAATGATGAGTTTTGTCATTGAGTTTTTTTAAAATTTCTAGAGCAACTTCTCTGTTTTCAGGTTTAGATATTAATTTTCCTTCTAAATCTATAACACTATCTGCGCCTAACACTAGTTTATCAGGATATTTCATACTAATTTTATTTGCTTTTACCTCTGCAAGATTTTTTGAGATTATCTCTGGACTTGCTTTTTCACTTAACAAACTTGACTTAATAATGTCCTCATTAATATTTGAAGGTTCTACGATATTGGCAATGTTGTTCCTGTCCAAAATTTCTTTTCTTACTTTACTTTTTGATGCTAAGATAATTTTTTTATCCATTTTTTTTATTTGAAAAAATTTCGTAAATTTTTATTATTGATGCAGCAGTTTCTTCAACAGATTTTCTTGTTACGTCTATTGTTGGCCACTTATATCTTCTAAAAGTATTTTTTGCATCTTCTACTTCTTTTTTAATTTTATCTAAATTAGTATAATCTTGACTCTTTGTTTTTTTTAATGAATTTATTCGATTTTTTCTTATGTCAACCAATCTTTCAGCCTCAGTTGTTAACCCAACGATACAAAAATTTTGTGGATTCTTTTTTAAACTTTTTGGTATAGAGTTCTGATTAATCAAAGGTATATTTGCTGTTTTATAACCTTTGTTTGCTAAATATATAGAGGTGGGTGTTTTGCTTGTCCTACTAACTCCCAGTAAAATTATATCAGATTTTTCAATATCAACGAGTAAATTACCGTCATCGTGATTCATAGTATATTGAATAGCCTCAATTCTATCATAGTACTCTTCGTTTAAAACATGTTGTCCACTTGGCTCGTGTGATGCTTTTTGATTAAATAATTTTGAGAAACTTAATATCAAACTACCCAAAACTCCAAAACAAGGTATTTTTTTCTTGTTACATAAATTAGATAAACTTTTAGCTAAATTATTATCTACAATTGTATACAAAATAACAGGGTTTTGCTCTTTATCTGCTATCTCAAGTATTTTGGATATTTGATTCTCGGTTCGTGTGAAAGAATAAGAGTTAACTCTATAATCGATATTTTTAAACTGTGCTTTCAAAGATAAAAAAATTCTATCTAAAGTCTCTCCTGTAGAGTCAGAAATTAAGAATATTTGATAAGTATTACTCATGTATATTTTGTTAATATCTTTGTAATATCTTAATAAAATTAAACAAATTTATTTTTATTTAAAATAGCTTGTAAAATAAGGGTTTTATCAACATAATTTGTTTAATGAAAAACAAATATACAAATGATTGAGTAATTCATAAATTACATATTATTTAATGATAAATTCAATAATAAACAGTTAGTAAAATGTTGATAAAAAATAGTTACCATTATTCACATTCTCTACAAATACTAAAACCTTATACTATGATTTTTATATATGACTCCAATTTATAAAGTTTTAATAAATAATAATACAATAATAAAACCTATATGGGTCATGAGACAAGCTGGAAGATACTTACCAGAGTTCAGGGAAATTCGAAGTAAAAATCCTGATTTTATAAAGTTGTGTTTGAATGAAAAATTATCGGCAGAAATAACCCTTCAGCCTTTGAAAAGATTTGATTTAGATGCTGCAATAATTTTTTCAGATATTTTAATGTTACCATATGGATTGAATCAAAAAGTTGAATTTAAAAAAGGGATTGGGCCTATATTAGGAGATTTAGATTTAGATAGTATTTTAAAATTAAATGAGAATAACTTTGTCGAAAAACTTAGTCCAATTTATAAGCTTGTTAATTTAATTAATAACAGTGAACTTACAAAAAATAAAAATACAATAGGTTTTGTTGGTGCTCCGTGGACTCTTCTGGTATATATGATAAATCAGAAATCACCAAAATGTGGTTTAAAGAATGATTTCTTTAAAGATAAAAACTTAACAAGTAAAATTCTAAATATTATCGAAAAGTTTTTGAAAGTTCACATTAAGCATCAAGTTAAAAATGGTGCACAAATTATTCAAATTTTTGATAGTTGGGCTGGGTTATTAAATGACAAGGATTTACCTAACTACGTTTATGAACCTACTATTAAGTTGGTTGAATACACAAAAACTTTAAATATCCCTACTATATGTTTTCCAAAAGGTATAAAAAAATATAAAGATTATTGTGAAACCGTTAAGCCTGATGCCATCTGTATTGATTATGATGTCGATCCTAAAGAAATCTTAAAAAATATTAAAATTCCTGTTCAAGGAGGAATGGATCCAAAAATTTTACTAACTGATCAAGAAAATTTAAAAAAGGAGGCAAAAAGATATTTAGAAATTTTTAAAGATCACCCTTATATATTTAATTTAGGACATGGAATTTTGCCTGACACAGACCCAGAAATGATGGACTATTTAGTAAAAACAGTAAAAGATTTTTAAATGGAAAATAGCAAGCAACACCCACAAGTTAACTTTGGTAAAACTGGAGTTTTGATAGTTAATTTAGGAACACCAGACTCAACAAGCTGGTTAGATATTAGAAAATATTTAAAGGAATTTCTATCCGATAGGAGAGTAATAGAAGTTAACCCTATTCTTTGGCAAATCATCCTTAATATTTTTATATTAAATTTGAGGCCCTCTAAGACTGCTAAAGCATATAAAGAAATTTGGATGAAAAAAGAAAATGTCTCTCCATTGCTTTATTATACTCGACTTCAAGCAAATAAATTATCAAATTTAATATCTGGAAAAAATGTAATTGTAGATTTTGCTATGAGGTATGGAAATCCAAGCATTAAAAGTAAAATAAAAAATCTACATGATAAGGGCTGTGAGAATTTAGTCATACTTCCACTGTATCCTCAATATGCTGCAGCAACTACGGCCACTGTTTGTGATGAAATATATAGAACACTCATGAAAATGAGATGGCAACCTTCAATTAAAATTATCCCACATTATGAATCTCATCCTCGATATATAGATGCTTTGGTAAATTCATTAAATAAAAAGATAAAAGAAATAAATTGGAAACCAGATTTAATTTTAGTGTCTTACCACGGAATACCACAAAAATATTTCGATAAAGGAGATCCGTATCATTGTTATTGTCAAAAAACTACTAGACTGATTTCTGAAAAGTTTAATTCCATAGAACTTAAAACAACTTTTCAATCAAGATTTGGTCCTCAAAAATGGCTTGAACCTTACACAGATAAAACATTAGAAAAATTGCCCGGCGAGGGAAAAAAGAATGTTCTTGCAATTTGCCCAGGTTTCTCTTCTGATTGTGTTGAAACTTTAGAAGAAATTCTAATTCAAGGTAAAGAAACTTTCCTGAAGTCGGGTGGAGAAAATTTTGATATGGTGCCGTGTTTAAATGATAGTGATGACCATATAGCTTTATTAAAATCATTAGTACAAGAAAGCCTATAATTTATGAACACTTATTTGCTTTTTAAATCTTTGCACTTAATAGCAGTAATTTCTTGGATGGCTGGACTTTTATATCTTCCACGAATTTTTGTTTACCATACAGAAAACAACAACATACCAGCAATAGCAGCAGTGTTTAAAGTCATGGAAAAAAAACTTTTTTTTTACATTATGACTCCAGCAATGGCGCTTTCCTGGGTATTTGGATTAATACTGATACACGAAATAGGTTTTCAGCAATTAGGTCAAAAGTGGATGATTTTAAAACTTATTTTTGTGACGGCTCTTACCTTTTATCATTTTTATCTAGGAAGAATTTTGGGCCAATTCCAACTAGATATAAACAAACATTCTTCTAAGTATTTTAGATACATTAACGAAATTCCAACATTATTGCTTATTTTCATCATTTTTATAGTTATATTTAAACCCATCTAGGGTTGAATAATTTAAATTAGTATATATATTAATATTATTATTAAGTCCTTAATAATTTAATTCATGAACATACAAGAACTAAAACTTAAATCATCTGAACAACTGATAACTCAAGCTGAAGAATTGGGTATAGAAAATGCTAGTACGCTAAGGAAGCAAGAAATATTATTTGCTATTTTAAAAAAAGTTGCAGAAAAAGAGGAGATTACTGGAGCTGGGGTTTTACAGTTATTGCAAGACGGCTTTGGTTTTCTAAGAGCAATGGAATCAAATTATCTTCCAGGACCTGACGATATTTATGTAAGCCCAAGTCAGATCAGAAAATTTGGATTAAGAACTGGTGACACTGTAGAGGGACCAGTTAGAGCACCAAAAGAAGGTGAAAGATATTTTGCTTTACTTCAAGTTAGCAAGATTAATTTTGAAGAGCCTGAAAAATCTAGACACAAAATAGCATTTGATAACTTAACCCCACTCTATCCTGATAAGCAATTAATTATGGAGGTTGAAGCTACAAAACCTGATAAGAAACAAGATTTAACTCCTAGATTAATAGATTTAGTTAGTCCTATTGGTAAAGGTCAAAGATCAATAATTATTTCACCACCCAAGGCTGGAAAAACAATGATTTTACAAAGTATAGCCAATTCAATCGCTAAAAATTACCCTGAGTGTTATTTGATTGTTTTATTAATTGATGAAAGACCTGAAGAGGTTACCGATATGCAAAGAACTGTTAAAGGAGAAGTAATAAGTTCAACTTTTGATGAACCAGCACAGCGTCACGTCGCAGTAGCAGAAATGGTTATTGAAAAAGCAAAGAGATTAACAGAACATAAAAAAGATGTAGTGATATTATTAGATTCAATTACAAGATTGGGTAGGGCATACAATGCAGTAATACCAAGTTCTGGTAAAGTCTTGACCGGTGGTGTAGACGCTAATGCTCTTCAGAGACCAAAAAGATTTTTTGGGGCGGCTAGAAATATTGAAGAGGGAGGATCTTTAACGATAATATCTACCGCTTTAATCGACACTGGAAGTAGAATGGACGAAGTAATTTTCGAGGAATTTAAAGGCACAGGTAATAGCGAGACAGTTCTAGATAGAAAGATTGCAGATAAACGAATATACCCTGCAATTGACATCACCAAATCAGGAACAAGAAGAGAAGAACTGCTTTTTGAAAAGAATGACCTTCAAAAAATGAATGTTCTAAGAAGAATAATTGCTCCAATGGGAACTATGGATGCAATTGAATTTATAAACTCAAAGTTAAAAGATACAAAAAATAATTCTGAGTTTTTTAACTCGATGAATAAACCTGCATAATTTAAATTCATTTTAGATTATTTTTTTCTGATTATGATATATTATTTTGCTTATGAGCAACTTAAGTTATGATCTAAAAAAATTATACAACGAAAAAAAATATGATCAGATCATATCAATTATTGAAAAGATCGATGATAATAATTTAAATTCTGGTTTGATAAACTTATTAGGAGTTTGTAAATCATTATCGAGCAATTCTCCTAAAACATTGAAAAGTGCAATTAGTGATTTTAGAAAAGCATTTCTGAGAGAAAAAAAAACAGAAAATGCATTACACGCCCTAAAAAATTTTATTAACGTTTCCGTTGATGTTTTTGATATAGAATATAGAGCTGAAAAAACAGATATTGATAATAATATCAAAGAAATTTTTTTATATTTTAATGAGAATAAAGATTATTTTGAAAAAAATGACGAATTAGTAAGAGCTTTAGTTAGAGCTTTAGTACGTAACAAGGATATTAGTGAATCAATTAATTACTTAAAAATAATTGTTGAAAGGAATAATTCTAGTGTTGATGCCCTAGCTTCTCTTATCTATTTTAATAATTATATTTTAGATTGGGATCAAAAATCTTTTTTAGATTATGGAAAAAAATTGGATAAAAGACTGACTTTATACGATCCTCAAAAGTTAAAGACAGTTACAGGTTCTGATAAAAAAAAAATAATTGTAGGTATTCACTCTGCTGATATTAGATCTAGGCATTCAATCACGTATTTTTTAAAAACAATTCTAACTACTTATGATAAAAAAAAATTTAAGATATATCTATATTGTGGAAATGAAAAAGATGATGAGACGACCAAAGATTTTAGTCAGTATGTTGATAAAACTATAAATATAAGAAAAATGAGTGATTTAGATGTGATTAATTTAGTGAGAGAAGATAAAGTTGATATTTTGATTGATATGATGGGTATGTCGTCTAATCATAGATTATCTTTATATAAAAATCGTTTAGCTCCAAAACAAATTACCTGGTGTGGGTACTGTAATACAACTGGTATAAAAGAAATGGACTATATAGTTGTTGATAAAAATGTTGTCAATCAGAATGAAGAGAATTTATATTCTGAAAAAATGCTTTATTTAGACTCTATTTGGAATTGTCATTCAGGTTATGATTTTAATAGGAAAATTAATGCAGCACCTTTTTTAAAAAATAAATTTATAACATTTGGATCATTTAATAATTTTAATAAAATTAATGACAAAGTTATAAAAGTTTGGTCATCAATTTTAAAAGAGATTAAAAATTCAAAATTGCTTTTAAAATCTTCTACAGCATTTTTAAGATCTGCTATGATTAAAAAATTTGAAGCTGAGGGGGTGGTAAACTCTGTCGAATTTTTATCTTTTAATAAAAGTGTTGAAGAGCACTTAAATCAATATAAAAAAATTGACATTGCTTTGGATACATTTCCACATAATGGTGTAACAACCTCTTTTGAGGCAATATGGATGGGCGTACCGGTAATAGCTATGAAAGGACATAATTTTATCTCCAGAAGTGGTGAGTCAATAAACAAGAATCTTGGTTTGCCAGAACTTATATCTGTAAATGAAGGCGATTATTTAAAAAAAGCAATACAATTATCTAATAATCCAAAAAAACTGTTAGAGTATAGAGATTATATTTATGCAAACGCTTTAAATACCCCTCTTTTCGACAAAGAGCAATTTTCTAAGCAGTTTTTTTCTGCATTAGAAAAAATAAATAAATAAATTAAACTTATGACAATTTATGCGTTATCTAGTGGACCCGGTATTTCTGGTGTGGCTGTTGTGAGAATTTCAGGTCCTGATTCGTCAAAAGTGTTAAAATTACTTACAAAGAATGAATTACCAATCCCAAGAGTAGCTACCCTTCGAAAAATAAATGATATCAAAACTTCTGAACTTATTGATGAGGGGTTAATTTTATGGTTTCCTGGCCCTCAGAGCTACACTGGTGAAGATATGGTCGAGATACATGTTCATGGTGGTAAAGCTGTGGTGGAAGCGCTTCTAACTACTCTCTCAAATCTAAAAAATTGTCGACTTGCAGAACCGGGTGAGTTTACAAAGCTGGCTTTTCAAAATGGAAAAATAAATCTGCTCAAAGCAGAGAGTATTGGTGATTTAATATCCGCTGAAACAGAAATTCAAAGATCTCAGGCACTCAAAATTATGAATGGTAAGTCCTCAGAAAAATTTAATCAATTAAGAGATAAATTATTAAAAATTTTATCTTTTGTTGAGGCTAAAATAGATTTTCCCGAAGAGGATTTACCAGATGAAAATATTAAACAAATTAAAAAGGACTCCTTTAATGTTATGACGGAAATAAAAAAGATATTAGATGATCATAAAGTAGGTGAAATTATAAGGGAGGGATTTAAAATTGCCATAATAGGTCCAACTAATGCAGGTAAATCAAGCTTGATAAATAATTTATCAAATAGAGAGGTTGCAATAGTTTCTGAAATAGCCGGTACAACTAGAGATGTTGTTGAAACTCATTTAAATTTAGACGGTTATCCAGTTATAATTTCTGATACAGCAGGTATTAGAGACTCAAAAGATGAAATAGAAAAAAAAGGAATAAAGTTATCATTAAAAAAAGCTGAAAATGCAGATTTGAAACTGGTAGTGGTTGATGCTAAAAGTATTGATTTTAGTGGATTTTTGAATGATTTACTAAAAAAAGACGCAATTTTAGTTATTAACAAATCAGATCTGCTGAAGGAGAAATTAGGCTCTGAAGTTTCTAAATTTGATTATGTTTTGATCTCACTTAAAAAAATTTAAATATAGATAAATTAATTTCTAAAATAAAAAATAAATTAGAAAATAAATTTATATCTGAGGAAGATATTTTAATTACAAGAGAGAGGCACAGACAACATCTTCTACAATGTGTTGAGCACTTGAAAAATTTTTCAGATAAAAATGATAAAGAAGATTTTGATAAAGGAGCTGAGGACTTAAGGTTAGCTACGAGACAATTAGGTATGATTGTAGGTAAAGTCGATGTAGAAGAAATATTGGGCAGTATCTTCAACGATTTTTGTATTGGAAAATAATACCCATTTTATGTGGCTTTTAGTGAGTTTTTGTCATTTTCGTTGAAAAATAATCCTTTTTTAAAAAAAATAGAAATCTTGTAAATATCATAATCAAATATAAGTTTAGTTCATGAAAAAAGATTTAAAGTTTGATGTGGTTGTTATTGGTGGTGGTCACGCAGGTTGTGAAGCTGCAGCTGCTTCAGCAAGGCTTGGTGTAAATACTGCTTTATTTACACATAACAAAAATACAATTGGAGAAATGTCCTGTAATCCTGCTATAGGTGGTTTAGGTAAAGGACATTTAGTCAGAGAAATTGATGCTTTAGACGGTGTCATGGGAGAAGTAGCAGATAAATCTGGAATACAATTTAGATTATTGAATAGAAGCAGAGGACCTGCAGTTAGAGGACCACGAACTCAATCTGATAGATCATTGTATCGTAAATATATGCAAGAAAAACTTGTAAACTACTGTAATTTAAGTATTTTTTCCGATCCAGTAATAAGATTTATTTTTAAGAATAATCAAATAAATGGATTTATAACAGTAAATGGTAATAAAGTGAGTTGTGACAAGATTATATTAACAACAGGCACTTTTTTAAATGGTCTGATACATATAGGTGATGAAAGAACTCCTGCTGGACGATTTAATGAAAAACCGAGCACAGGTTTAAGTGAGCAGTTAGAAAAGTATAACTTCAAAATTGGAAGATTAAAAACAGGAACACCTCCTAGATTAGATTCTAGATCAATCAATTTTGAGAATTTGGAAAAACAGTATGCCGATGAAGACCCATATTTTTTTTCTTTTTTAACTAAAAAAAATTCTAACAAACAAGTGGCTTGTTCTATGACTTATACTAACGAGAGAGTTCATAAAATAATTGAAAAGAATTTATCTAAAAGTGCAATGTATTCTGGAAGCATAAAAGGTGTTGGCCCACGATATTGTCCCTCTATTGAGGATAAAATAGTGAAATTCGCTGATAAGACAAGGCACCAAATATTTCTAGAGCCTGAGGGGCTAAATGATCATACTATTTACCCGAATGGCATTTCTACTTCACTACCTGAGATTGTACAATATGAAATACTCAACAATATCAATGGTTTAGAAAATGTCAAAGTGATTAGACCAGGATATGCTATTGAATATGATTATATTGACCCGAGAGAGCTTTTTTTAACATTGGAGACCAAAAAAATTAGAAATCTTTATCTTGCTGGTCAAATTAATGGAACCACAGGTTATGAAGAAGCAGCTGCTCAAGGTCTTATAGCAGGGATAAATGCTGCTCTATCCTTAAAGAATATGGAACCTTTTATTTTAGATAGATCAGATGCTTACATTGGGGTTATGATAGATGATTTAATTACTAAAGGTGTTGCTGAGCCTTATAGAATGTTTACATCGCGAGCTGAATATCGACTAAGTCTTAGGTCAGATAATGCAGATTTAAGGCTCACCCAGAAAGGGATTAAAATTGGTTTAATAGCTGATAACAGAAGAGAATTATTTGAGGACAAATTTAATAAATTAAGCAAAATATCCTCACAAATGTCTAATTTGAACATTTCCCCTACTAAGGCAGATAAATTTGGAATAAAAATAGCGAAAGATGGGGTCTTTAGATCAGCTGATGAAATCCTTACTCAAAAAAGCGTTGATATGACAAAAATAAGAAATATTTGGCCTGAAATAGCTGATTATGGCAATGAGATTGACGAGCAGATTGAGATTAACTCCCATTACAGAGGATATTTGAAAAAGCAAAAAGCGGATATTTTGGCTTTTAAACGAGATGAGAATTTATTAATACCTGAAAATATTGATTATGATCAATTTTCTGGCCTTTCTAATGAGGTAAAAGCTAAATTTAAAGAAATTAAGCCTAAAACCATGGGGCAGGCGTTAAGAATTGACGGAATTACACCTGCTGCAGTATATATTTTGTTGTCACATGTAAAAAGAAAGTCTATTAAGCATATAGCTTGATGGATAATGCAATTTTAAATTTTTACTCAAAATTCCCTATCTTGAATGTTTCACGTGAAACATGCTTTGACTTTGAGAGCTTAATTTCAATGATAAAAGAAAAAAATAATCAAATTAACATAATAAGTAAAAAAACTGTTGAAACAGATGAAATAAGGGAAAGACATATAGTAGATTCAGCACAAATTATTGATTTTATTGATTTAAATACAAATACAACCTCTGATTTAGGAACTGGAGGCGGTATGCCCGGGCTTGTAATTGCAATAGTAATGAAAAAGTTAAAAAATTCACTGAAGATAAATCTTTATGAAAAAAGCTATCATAAATGCGTTTTTTTAAGAGATGTGTCAAAAAAATTAAACTTAAACACAAAAATTATTCAAAAAGATATTTTTAAAGTGAAGGGAATTGAAACAGGAACTGTGATGTCGAGAGCTTTTAAACCTATGCCTGTAATTCTAGACCTTGTAAATCAGAATTTTAAAAAATTTAATAATATAATCTTGTTTATGGGAGAAAGTGGAAAAAAAATTTTAAGTGAAACTCTAAAAACTTGGGATTTAGATTACGAAGAAAAAAAAAGTATAACTAATAACGACTCATTTATAATAAATATTAAAAAAATTAAAAAAAAAAAATTGTGAAAATAATTTCAATTATAAATCAAAAGGGTGGAGTTGGAAAAACTACAACGGTCATTAATCTTGCGTCAGCTTTAAGTCAACAAAGTAAAAAAATTTTGGTTATTGATTTAGATCCTCAAGGAAATGCTACTACTGGATTAGGATTGTCTAACACTAATCAATCGGACCAAACAATTTATGGAATTTTAAATGGAACAATGTCCATTTCAAATGTTATTAAAAGAACAAAATTTAAAAATCTCGATTTAATAACATCGAATGTAGATTTATCAGGATTGGAAGTTGAAACAGCTGGAGATAGTGATAGAGCTTTCATTTTGAAGAGTAAATTAACCGCTTATTTAAACAATTCTAGAGGATTTTATGATTATGTGCTTATTGATTGTCCTCCCTCGTTAAGTTTACTGACAGTGATGGCTTTAGTATCATCCAACTCACTTTTAGTCCCCCTGCAAACAGAATTTTTTGCATTGGAAGGACTAACCCAGCTCATGAAGACTATTGATAGAATAAAAGTAAATCTTAATCCGTCCCTAGAGATTCAAGGAATACTTTTAACAATGTATGATAGAAGAAACAAGTTATCTTCACAAGTAGAACAAGAGGCAAGAGATTATTTCAAGGATAAAGTTTATCAAACAGTTATACCAAGAAATGTAAGATTATCTGAAGCACCTTCTCATGGGGTACCTGTGCTTATATATGATAAAAGTTGTCCTGGTAGTAAATCTTATTACAATTTTACTGATGAATTCATTGAACAAGAAAATAAAATTGGGAGTGCCGCATAATGAATTCACAAATAAAAAAAGGTTTAGGTCGAGGATTATCATCTTTGATTGGTGAAACCAAGGTAGAGGTGAAAACTAATAAACTTCCATTGAGTGATATCGTTCCAAATAAATTTCAGCCAAGAAAAGTTTTTGAGCAAGAAAATTTAAAAGATCTGACTAACTCAATAAAAGAAAGAGGTGTAATTCAGCCAATTATCGTAAGAAAATCAAATTCTGATAATTCTAAGTATGAGATCATTGCGGGAGAGAGACGATGGCTTGCAGCTAGACAGGCAGGTTTACACGATATTCCAGTGGTTGTTACTGAAGTGGATGATTTAAAATCACTTGAGTTTGCTATAGTCGAAAATGTGCAAAGGCAAGATTTAAATCCCTTGGAAGAGGCACAGGGATATAAAAGATTAATTGATGAATTTTCTTATGATCAAGAGAAAGTCTCAAAATTTATTGGAAAAAGTAGGAGCTATATTACTAATTCATTAAGATTGCTTAACTTACCGGTAGAAGTTTTAAATCATGTTGAGGAAAGAAGAATTACCCCGGGGCATGCCAAAATCCTTGTAGGACATGAAAATGCAAGTTTTTTGGCAAATAAAATAATAGAGAAGAATTTATCCGTCAGACAAGCTGAAAACTTCGTAAAATTATTTAAAAAAACAAAAAAAGTAATTTTAGGTAGAGACCCTAATATCAAAAATCTTGAACAATCTATATCAAACAAAATAGGCCTCAGTGTTTCAATAAAAAGCAATAAAAGAAACAAAGGCTCAATTACAATATCATTTCATGATAATGATCAATTGAACAGGCTTATTGATATTATCAAAGACAACTATTAAAATTAATTCGACTTTTCTAGCAAAAAATTTGTCGTATAATTTATTGAATTGACTGAATTTCTTTTAATATTGTATTCAACATCATTTATTTCTATGATCAAATTTTTTAATGTTTTAATTGACCATAAATTTATTTGATCTTTGATGATGTTTTTTTCTTTCCAAAAGATAGGTGGTTTTGCATTATCTATTGTTTCATTAATATCTTTATTTAGATGAAATTGAACAACAAGATTTAGCAGACTTTTTGTTTTTTTAAGTAATGTTCGAATAATAACAATGCAATCTTCATTTGAAAAAATATTACTATTTAAAATAGTAAACAATTTTTTTTGATTTTTTACTAAACAGCTATTTATCAATTCATTTATGCTATGGTTTTCCGATAGATTAATTAAGTTGAAAATTTCTTCATTATTGATTTTTTTTTTATCTCTTGAATATAAATCAATTTTTTCTATTTCATTTAAAAGGTTTTTTCTGTCGTTTGCACATTTGTTTATTAAAATACTAACGCACTCATTTGATATCAAAATTTTTTTTTCTTTTAAAGACCGTTGAGCAATTTTAAAAAGTGTATCAAAGTTATCTGGATAAAATGCAATAGATGCTAATTGTGTTTTTGATTTTTCAAAAAAGTTTCTCAATTTTGATTTTTTTTCCAAAGCTTCTGAATTTAGTATAAACAAGGTATCATCTATATTCTTAGTAATTAATTCTTCGATAACAATAGTTATTTTATCTGTGCATCTAT
>CACCBF010000010.1 GCA_902544135.1 uncultured Pelagibacteraceae bacterium
GTTCTTTAAAAGCTGAATTAGATATTAAAAAAAATCTTTGGTTTTTTGATTGTCACTTTAAAGAAGATCCTGTTATGCCTGGCTGTCTTGGTCTTGATGCCATGTGGCAGTTGGTAGGTTTTTTTTTAGGTTGGATTGGAAATCCAGGAAAAGGAAGAGCTTTGGGTGTAGGTACAGTGAAATTTACAGGAGAAGTTTTGCAAAATATAAAATTAGTAAAATATGAAATTGATATGAAAAAAATCATGTCTCCTGGAGGTACTACAGTAGGTCTTGCTAATGGTATGGTTCTAGCCGATGATAAAAAAATTTATTCAGCAGACAATTTAAAAGTAGGATTATTTAAATAATGAAAAGAGTCGTAATTACAGGTTTAGGAGTTGTTTCGTGTTTAGGAAACAATCAAGATGAGGTATACAATTCTCTTTTAAACTCAAAGTCTGGAATATCTTTCAGTCCAGAATATAAGGAACATAATCTTAAAAGTCATATTCACGGTAAACCAAATATAAGACTTGAGGATTTTATTGACAGAAAAACAATAAGGTTTATGGGATCAGGCTCAGCATATAATTATATTGCAATGAAAGAGGCTATCGAGGACTCTGGGCTTGAGGAGAAAGAGGTAAGCAATTTTAAAACTGGAATAGTAATGGGCTCAGGTGGTCCCTCGATTGAAAATGTGATTTTAGCTGCAGATAAAACTAGAGCTAAAACTCCAAAATTAATGGGACCATTTATTGTTCCAAGAACAATGGCAAGCACTGCTTCTGCAACTTTGGCCGTACCTTTTAAAATAAAAGGGACTAATTATACAATGAGCTCAGCATGTGCAACTAGTGGGCATTGTATAGGAAACTCTATGGAGTTAATTCAAATGGGGAAACAAGATATTGTCTTCGCTGGTGGAAGTGAGGAAATTCATTGGGCCATGACAGCTATGTTTGATGCAATGACTGCTTTGTCCTCAAAATATAATGATACACCTGAAACTGCTTCAAGAGCTTATGATAAAACAAGAGATGGTTTTGTTATTGCTGGTGGGGGTGGAGTATTGGTGCTTGAAGAATATGAGCATGCTAAAGCAAGAGGTGCCAAAATATATGCTGAACTCACTGGATATGGAGCAACTTCAGATGGTTATGATATGGTAGCTCCATCTGGGGAGGGAGCTGTAAGATGTATGAAGATGGCAATGGCAACAGCAAAAAATAAAATTGATTATATTAATACCCATGGAACATCTACTCCTGTTGGAGACATAACTGAATTAAACGCTGTAAAAGAAACTTTTGGTGAACAAATTCCTAAAATTAGCTCAACAAAATCTTTATCAGGTCATCCTTTAGGAGCAGCGTCGGTACACGAGGCGATATATTGTTTAATTATGATGAAAAATAATTTTATTGCTGGTTCAGCTAATATCAAAGAAATGGACGAGGAAGCTAAAAAATTTCCAATTGTTGCAAAATCAGAGAAAAATGTTTCTTTAAATGCGGTTATGTCAAACAGTTTTGGCTTTGGTGGAACCAATGCTGCACTAGTTTTTGAAAAGGTTTAATCATGAGCTTAATGAAAGGTAAAAAGGGATTAATCATGGGAGTTGCTAATGAAAGATCTATTGCTTGGGGTATCTCTCAAAAACTTTCAGAGGCTGGCGCTGAATTAGCTTTTACGTATTTAGGTGATGCTCTTAAGAAAAGAGTAGTCCCTCTAGCAGAAAAATTAAATTCAAAATCAACTTTTAGCTGTGATGTTGAAAAAAAAGAAGAGGTAGTAAAATTATTTGAGGATATCAAATCTCAATGGGGAGAAATTGATTTTGTAGTTCATGCAGTTGCATTTTCAGATAAATCAGAATTATCAGGCGAATATTTAAATACAACTAGAGAAAACTTTTTAAGAAGTATGTTAATTTCATGTTTTTCATTTACTGAAGTAGCAAAAGAAGCATCGAAAGTGATGAAACAAGGTGGAAGTCTTCTAACATTAACTTACGAGTCTACTAAAGCTATTCCAAATTATAACGTAATGGGTGTGTGTAAATCAGCACTTGAGGCTAGTGTAAAATACTTAGCTAGAGATTTGGGCGTTAAAGGCATGAGAGTTAATGCGATAAGTGCTGGCCCTATTAAAACCTTAGCAGCTTCTGCCATTGGGGATGCAAAATTTTTATATAAATGGAATGAAGATCACTCATTCCTAAAAAGAAATGTTGATATTCATGATGTTGGAAACTCAGCATTATATCTTCTAAGCGATCTTGCAAATGGTGTTACTGGTGAAATTCACTATGTAGATGCGGGATACAATAAAGTTGGAATGCCTGATCCAAAAAATATAACTTAATTTTAATATAAGTTTTGTCTTGATTTAACAGCTCTTAGCTCTATTAAGTTTTCGTGTCCAACACCATCTTTATCAATTCTGCTAAATACAGATTTAATATTCCACCCATTATCTAAAAACCAATCAAATCCAGTTTCCAAAATAATCATTGAGTTATATTTTTTTTCAATAGTAGTATTATATTTGGTTGTTTCTCCAACAAAGTTAGCTTGTATATCTGATCCATCTGTAAGATCCTTATTAAAATCTATCTTAAAATAAGGAATAAATAATGAGTCGGTAAGGTAAATTTCTTTCTCAACGGCAGATCCTAAAGAAATTGATGATGTTTCAAGTTCTCTTTTGTCAAATTTTAGCTTTGAACTACTGCTACCAGTCTCAGAATATCCATCAAAATTTACAAAACCGAGATCAAATTTGGAATAATTGTGAAATTTATAATTTTTACGGACATTCTTTAAATTATATTTAACTGAACCAAAAATTTGATTTGCTTTAAATTTACCTTTTACAACATTGGAAGGGTTTGAGGTATCAGTAATACGTGTTGTGGCATAAGTAGTTTTTCCAAACCCTAAAAAAGAATCGATATAATTTTTTTCAGATCCTTGCCAGGTATTATATAGGGAAAAATTATTTGATCTTGCTAAAAATCCAGTGCTATCTTTAGTGCCTATATTAGATTGATCATCTTCGCGCCTAAAAACAAGTCCAAATAAAGAACCTTTATTATAATTAACATCTGCACCTAATAAAAAACTCTCAGTTCTATTTATTATTCCTAAATCGCCACCTGAGCTAAGATTAAGTCTTCCTTTATTAATTGAGCCAGCTGTCCAAAATGCCCAATCTTTTGGTGTCATATTATAATTTTCTTTTAAATATTTTGTTAATGGTAGTTCACTAATTAAATCATCAATATTTTTTGAGGATAAATTTTTATATTTATCAATGTAATAATCAAATAATTCTGGGGGTATTTGTTCTTTGTAATTATTTTGATTAGAAAGAGACAATTTCATATCTTTAATTCGAGTTGATTTATTAATTCCAACTCTTCTAAACTGTTCCATTCTACGCATAACTTGATTGGTAGTATTGAACATAAATCTTTTAGCATGTTCTGTTTGTGCGTTTGCCATTCCACTTACTTGTTTGTCATCGAACGCATTGAAACCGCTAACTTCTGTTGATCTAATTGTTAATGTAGTTTGACCACTTACGGTTGCACTTTCACCAGCTGTTCCACCATATTCAATTACATACGCTCCAGTTGTATCATTTGTGCAATGTAAGTCATTCCATTTACCTTTTCTGCCTGATGGAGAACCGTACATATGAGCACAATTTTCATCCCCGTCATATGCAGATGGGTGATCGTTAGGTTCATCAGTTAACCAATTTGCATAAGAATAACCTGATGCAACTGTGCAATCCTCATGTGCAGGATCTGCCTTATTAACTCCTGGTGTTGAACTCTCAATTGCTACTTGACAAAAAAAAGTCTTTCCGTTTTCAGGTCCTGAAACCCATTCCCATGTACCTTCTCCTGCTCGAGCAGTACCTTGTCCTAAATCAAGACTTATAGCTGGATGGGTATTAGATGTATGTGTTGCATCATCAGATCCACCAATCCAAGTATTGGTACCAATTTTATTTTTAATAAAATTATTCTCAGCTTCACTTGTAATTGTTACAAGATAACCTGTAAGACCTAAGTAAGTTGAAGCTTCTGCAGCAGTTTTTGCATCTTCCCAATTAATAGTTCCAGTTACAAGTTCATAGTAATGACCATTTCCTGAAAAATAATTAGTACCTGCAGGAGTTACAGCAACAGTAATAGTAGGAGATCCAGCAGCACCATCGCCTTTGAATGATAATGTTGCAAGTGCATTATTAATATCATCTTGTGTTCCTCTAAAACCTATTTCTGTAAGAGAATTACCTGTACACTGAGAAGGTACACTTGAATTATCACTTGGATAATTACAATAGCCCGCTGCCTGCATTAAATTAGTAACAGACGTTACCTTTATATTTCCATCCGATGCTACAGCTGAAACAAGAAGGGTTCCTGTGTAACCACTAATACTAGGTGTTGTTCCTGAGCTTGATAGTAAAACGAAATCAGTTGTATCAGTTGTTAAAGTTGAAGGCATAGTAACTGTGCCTGAATAAACTTTATTATTGTTAAAGAAAAATAATAAAATAATCAAACTTAAAACAGCAACTCTCATAAAATAATTTTAATTATTCTACTTATTTCTTGATTTACATTTTAAACCTAAGCTTGTTTGATAGAAAGTTTTACCTTTCCTCTGTCAAATCCAATCACTTTTACTTTTACCTCATCACCTTCTTTGACAACATCAGTAACTTTAGCAACTCTTTTATCAGCAAGTTCAGAAATATGAACAAGCCCATCTTGTTTGCCTAAAAAGTTTACAAATGCTCCAAATTCCATAATTTTCATTACTTTACCTGAATAAATTTTATTCAATTCAGCTTTAGCAGTGATGTCTTTAATCATTTGCATAGCAATATTTCTAGCTTCTTCATCTGGTGCAGCAACTGTCACTACGCCCTCATCATTAACATCAACTTTCGCACCTGATTTTTCTACAATCTCTCTTATTGTAGCTCCACCTTTTCCAATTACGGCAGCAATGTCTTTTTTATCAACATTAATTTTTTCCATTTTTGGAGTGTGTTTTCCAACATCTGATCTTGAAGCTGATAATGCTTTATTCATTTCACCTAAAATATGAATTCTTCCATCTTTAGCTTGGCTTAATGCCTGCTCCATGATTTCAAATGTAATACCCGTAATTTTGATATCCATTTGAAGTGAAGTAATTCCATTCTTAGTTCCAGCTACTTTAAAATCCATATCCCCAAGATGATCTTCATCACCTAAAATATCTGATAAGACGCTAAATTCATCTCCTTCTTTAATCAATCCCATTGCGATACCTGCAACAGGTTCTTTGATAGGCACACCCGCATCCATTAATGCAAGTGATGTTCCACAAACTGTAGCCATTGATGAAGAGCCGTTAGATTCTGTAATTTCTGAGACAACTCTAAATGTATAAGGAAATGACTCACTTGATGGTAATGAAGAATGAATAGCTCTCCAAGCTAATTTACCATGTCCTATTTCTCTTCTACCAGTTCCTATTCTACCTGTTTCACCAACTGAGAACGGTGGAAAATTATAGTGAAGCATAAACCTTTCTCTTTGTAATCCATCTAAACTTTCAATTCTTTGCTCATCATCCGATGTACCTAAAGTAGCTGTCACAATTGCCTGTGTTTCACCTCTGGTAAATAAAGCAGAACCATGGGTTCTTGGCAGAACACCAACTTCACAAGATATAGGCCTTACATCGGATAATCCTCTACCATCAATTCTATTCTTATTTTTTAAAATGTCTGTTCTAACAATTGATTTTTCTATTTTTTTAAGCTCAGAATTAATATCAAGATCTGTATAGTTTTCATCTTCCTCATAAAGTTTTTTAGCTTTATCAGTGATTTCTGAAATTTGATTTGATCTATCTTGTTTATCTCTGGTCGCAAAAGCTTTTTTAAGATCTTCAGTAAATGTTTCCTCAAGTTTTTTCTTAACCTCTGATAAATCTTTCTTTTCAACAGTCCATTCAGGTTTTCTGCATTCTTTTGCGAGTTCCTCAATCATTTCAATCACAGGAACAAAACCTTCATGACCAAATTTAACTGCATTTAACATTTCTTCCTCTGTTAAACCGCTTGCTTCAGATTCAACCATTAACACAGCATCTTTTGTGCCTGCTACAACTAAATCTAATTTTGATTTTTCCAAATCAGTCTTTGATGGGTTTAAAACATATTTACCATCAATATAACCAACTCTAGAAGCTCCAACAGGGCCCATGAATGGCATTCCTGATATAGCTAAAGCTGCTGATGATGCTGTAATTGATAAAATATCTGCCTCATTTTCTTTATCATAAGAAATTACAGTTGGTAACAACTGAACTTCATTTTTAAATTCATCAGGAAATAACGGTCTGATTGGTCTATCAATTAATCTTGAAATTAATGTTTCACTCTCGGTTGGTCTTGCCTCTCTTTTGAAATACCCACCTGGAATTTTTCCTGCTGCATAATACTTTTCTTGATAATTTACAGATAATGGAAAATAATCAACATCAGGATTTACTTTTTTTGCTCCCACCACTGTTGCTAAAACAACTGTTTCTCCACATGACGCAATTATTGCACCGTCTGCTTGTCTTGCTATTTTTCCTGTTTCTAAACTTATCTTCTTTCCTGCTACTTCAATTTCCTTCTTATATACTTTAAACATTTCATTTCCATTTCGTTTCGTTCGTTTCTTTTCATTCCGTTCTATCTATTTTGATTTTTACTTTCTCAATTTCAATTTCGACAGTACATTTTTGTAAGAATCAACCTTATTTCTTTTAAGGTAATCTAACAATTTTTTTCTCTTATTAACTGCTTTTAGTAAGCCAACTGAAGAATGTTTATCTTTTTTAAACTGCTTAATATGTTTAGATAAATTATCAATTTTTTCTGTTAATAAAGCTATTTGAATTTCAGATGATCCTGTATCCTTATCATGAATAGCTAACTCTGCTGATTTTTTACTCATATTTATTTACCTACTTATTTGTTTGTTTAATTAAATTTTCAATTTTTTCCGCATATTCAAAAGACTCGTCTTTACGAAAAAGAATTTTTGGTAAAAACTTTGCAATAATTTTTTGAGACAAAATTTTTCTTATTAAAAAAGAGTATTCTTTTAATTTTTCGATAGTTTTATCAGCATCTTTACCACCTAATGGTAATACATATGCTTTAGCTATTTTCAAATCTTGACTCATTCTAACTTCTGTCACTGTTATATTATTTGTTTCTAAATTTGGAATTTTTGCCTCGTTCCTTATAAAAATCATACTTAAAGATTGTTTTATCATTTCACCTACTCTTAGTTGTCTTTGAGTAAATTGTTTTCCTATTCTATCAGCCATTATATTGACCTTTCTGTAGATGTAACATTAAAAGCTTCAATTGTATCATTTTTTTGAAAATCCATGTAGTCCTTGAGAGCGATACCACACTCCTGACCAATATCTACCTGTTTTACCTGATTTTTTTCTCTAAATATGGTCGCTATTTTACCAGTATAAATAATCGTACCATCTCTAATAATTCTTACACTAGAGTTAGCAAGAATTTCACCCTCAGTTACTTTAGAACCTGCAACTTTGCCTGCGCCAGATACCTTAAATATTTCTAAAATTTGAGCTGTACCCGTTATACTTTCTTGTACTTCTGGAGCCAATAGTCCTGACATACTTTTTTTAACAAAATCCAATACCTCATAAATTATATTATATGTTGATATTTTTATATTTTCATCTTCTGCCAGTTTTTTTGCTTCTTTACTTGGTTTAACATTAAAAGCTATTAAAACAGCTTGTGATGCTTTAGCTAAAGTAACGTCAGTTTCTGTAATCATTCCTATATCTGCTAAAATAATTTTTGGTTTCACCTCATCATGTTTAATTTGATTGATTGCATTTTTGATAGCTTCTGAGGAACCGTGGACGTCTGATTTGATAATTAAATTCAAATCTTGGGATGATTTGTTTGAAAATGCTGATTCTTGTGTTGCAAAAGACAACGGATTTTTAATATCTTTGTTTTCCTCTGTTCTATTCTCACTAAGAGTTTTTGCTTCTTTTTCACTATCAAGAACAATAAAATCATCTCCAGATTTTGCAGCACCGTTTATACCCAAGATTTCTACTGGTGTTGACGGAATTGCTTCTACAACATTTTCGCCTTTATCGTTTATTATAGCTCTTATTTTGCCCCATTTTATCCCACTAACAAAAAAGTCTCCTTTTCTTAAAGTACCACTTGTTACAATAATATTTGCGACTGGACCTCTTCCAACATCAATTTTCGACTCTAGAACTACTCCAGTAGCTTTTGAGTCAAAATCAGTCTTTAAATCTAAAATTTCTGCTTGTAAGGTTATTGACTCAAGCAATTTGTCTAAATTCATTTTTGTTTTAGCAGAGATTTCAACCATTAATGTATCTCCTGATAAATCCTCGGCGATCAACTCATGTTCTAATAATTGATTTTTTATTTTTTGAGGATCAGCATCTGGTAAATCACATTTATTTATTGCAACTACTATAGGAACCTTTGCAGCTTTTGCATGTCTTATTGATTCTACCGTTTGAGGTTTAACTCCATCATCTGCTGCAACTACTAAAACAACAATATCAGTTAATTTTGATCCTCTTGCACGCATTTCAGTGAAAGCAGCATGTCCAGGAGTATCAATAAAAGTTAAATTATTATCACCACTTTTAATTTGATAAGCTCCAATATGTTGTGTAATTCCGCCAAATTCTCCTGACACCACATTAGCACTTCTTAAAACATCCAAGACTGAAGTTTTTCCATGATCAACATGGCCCATTACAGTTATTATCGGTGCTCTATTTTTTAAATTTTCAGTTCGAGAGTCTTTTATTTTCTTTATTATCTCCTCTGCTTTTTCTTCTCTAATAGGATTATGACCAAATTCTTTTACTAAGTACTCAGCGGTATCGGCAGCTAATGTTTGATTTATTGTTACAGTAACCCCCATTCCAAATAAATGTTTAATCACATTACTAGACTGTTCAGCCATTCTATTGGCTAACTCTCTTACGGTTATAGCTTCAGGAATATTTATATTCCTTTTTATAGGTTTTTGATTTTCTTTACTGTCTTCTTTATTTGTGTTTTTAAGTTCTTTTTGTCTTGCTCTTTTTACAGAGGCTAAACTCCTTTCTCTTGTCTCTATTTCATCGCTTAACGCTCTGGAAACAGTCAATTTTACATCTCTTTTTTTTAAGCTGCTAGCCTTAGATTTTTTATCTTTGTCATCCTCTCCTTTAAACCTTTTTGTTGCTCTTTGCTCTGCTAACTTACGTTTTTCAAAGTCACTTACTCCTGAGTTTGGATTGTTTATCTTGAAGTTTGTTTTAAAATTATCTACTTTTTTATAGTTCGTTAATGGCGATTTAAATCCACTTCCTTTAGAAAATTTTCCTTTTCCTTGAAATTTAGATGGTTGCTTATTAATTATGACTGTTTTTTTTCCCTGATTATTTATACTATCAATATTTTTAAAAGATTTTTTAGGACCACCAGAAATTGTTAATTTTGTTTTTTTGTTTTCCATTAATCATCTCTCAATCTTTATAAACTATGTTTCTAGCTGACATAATCAAATCATCGGCCTCAGCTTTTGATAATGCAAAATCTTCTAAATATCCTTGTATTTTTACTTTTTCACCTTTTACAACATCAAAGCCACCGGTTAATTCATCCGATGCTAAATCGGCGAAATCCTCAAGTTTTAAAATTTTTTGCTCACCCAAAGTCAATAGCATACCTGGTGTTAAGCCCGTCAAGTTAATCAAATCGTCTGAAATTCCCAAATCTTTAATTCTTTGTGAAATATCCTCTTGATCTTTTTTATGAAATTCTTTTGCTCGCTCAATCAAAGCTTTAGCTGTATCTTCCTCAATACCCTCTATATTTTTAAAATTATCTAAAGAACTGTCTTTTATGTCATCAATAGTTGAAAAACCCTCTGCAACAAGTAATTGACCAAGAGTTTCGTCTAATTCTAAATTTTTAACAAAGTTTTCTGTCTTTTCTTTAAATTCTTGTTGTCTTCTCTCAGAATCCTCTTGATCTGTCATTATATTGATCTCGTAGTTTAATAGTTTCGTGGCAAGTCTAACATTTTGCCCTCTACGACCTATCGCCTTACTAAGATTTTCCTCGGTTAAAATCACATCCAACTTTTTTCTTTCAATGTCAACATTTACTCTTTGGACTTCAGCAGGTGATAACGCATTTGAAACTAAAATTGCAGGATCCTCTGACCAGTTAACTATATCGATTTTCTCACCTTGTAATTCATTAACAACAGCCTGAACTCTTGAACCTCTCATTCCAACACAGGCACCTACTGGATCCAGCGAGGTGTCTATTGCTTTAACACAAATCTTTGCTCTACTTCCAGGATCTCTAGAAGAAGATTTAATTTCAATCAATCCATCATAAATTTCAGGCACTTCCTGTACAAAAAGCTTTTCCATAAATTTTGGATGAGCTCTAGATAAAAAAATTTGTTGACCCTTGTTTTCTCTTCTAACATCATAACAATATGCTTTAATTCTATCACCAGCTTTTATATTTTCTCTAGGAATAAGTTCATTTTTTTGAATTATTGCCTCCGTTCTTCCGAGATCAACTATAACATTTCCAAATTCGAGTCTTTTTACAATGCCGCTTAAAATTGTGTCTTGTTTATCTTTAAAATCGTTAAATTGTCTTTCTCTTTCGGCTTCTCTAACATTAAAACTGATAACTTGTTTAGCAGTTTGGGCAGCTATTCTTCCAAAATCAAATGCTGGAAGTGGTTGTAAAATTTCGTCGCCAATTTTTTTATCTTTATTTTGTTGATTTAAAACAATGGCATCTTTTAATCTAATTTCTGTATTAGAATTTTCAGGATTTTCTGAAATTGTTAACTTTCTAAAAATCTCAATATCTCCACTCTCTCTATTAATAGAAACCTTAATTTCGTTATCATGACCAAACTTTGATTTGGCTGCTTTTGCTATTCCAGTTTCCATTGAATTGATAATTAGCTCTTTATCAATAGCCTTTTCTAAAGCCACTGCTTCAGCTATTCTTAATAATTCTAGTTTATCAGCTCTTTTATTTAACATTTTTGTAATCTCCAAAAAAAAATGGGCCAAAGCCCATTTTAGAAATCGAGAATGTTATCGAAATATATTAAAGTTTTTTAATTATTCAATAGAAACTATTTAGTAAAAACAGTAGTTTTATCGGTGTTTTCCCAAGAAAAAGCTCCGTCTCTTTCGGGAGTTCTTCCAAAATGACCATAAGCAGCTGTTTTTTCATAAATAGCTTTATTTAAGCCTAACATTTCTCTAATACCTCTAGGACTTAAATCAAAATTTTCTCTAATTCTTTCTGTGACAAATTTGTTTTTATCTAAATCATCATCAAAAAGATTTACATAAATTGATAAAGGTTTTGAAACTCCAATCGCATATGCTAATTGGATTAAACATTTTTCAGCAATTCTTGAGGCAACGATATTTTTTGCGATATATCTCGCAGCGTAAGCAGCAGATCTATCAACCTTTGTTGGGTCTTTTCCAGAAAATGCTCCCCCACCATGAGGTGCAGCTCCACCGTATGTATCTACAATAATTTTTCTTCCTGTTAATCCACAATCACCGTCAGGGCCTCCAATAACAAAATTACCAGTTGGATTTACATAAAACTCATCATCCTCAAAATCCGCCATAAATTCTTTTGGAATTGTTTTAAGCATATATGGTCTTAATATTTCTCTAACCTGTTCTTGATTCACATCAGCTGAATGTTGAGAAGAAATAACCACCGACTTAACCTTTGTAGGTTTTCCATTTAAATATTGAAATGTGATTTGACTTTTAGAGTCAGGTTCAATGTTTTTCAATTTTCCAGATTTCCTGTCCTCTGCCATTAACCTTAAAATTTTATGTGAATAATGGATTGGTGCTGGCATTAAAACATCAGTTTCATCACATGCATACCCAAACATTATTCCTTGATCTCCAGCTCCTTCATCTTTATTTCCTTTGGGATCTACCCCCATCGCAATATCTGAAGATTGTGAATGAAGATGACACTCTATTCTTGTAGCCTCCTTCCAAGTGAAACCTTCTTGATCATAACCAATATCTTTAATGCAGTCCCTAACATTTTTTATAAGATTTTCTTTGTTAATCTCTGGTCCTCTTACCTCTCCAGCTAAAACAACTTTATTAGTAGTAGTAAGAGTTTCACAAGCAACTCTTGAATAGGGATCTTTAGATAAATAAGTATCTACAACCATATCAGATATTCTATCAGACACTTTGTCTGGATGTCCCTCAGAGACTGATTCACTAGTGAAAAGAAAATTTTTTAAATTACTCATCTTTGATCCTATTAAATGAAAAAATTAATAAAATATACAACAAAATTAATAAGATAAATATCTTGTTTCCATATAAAGAAAATATAGTTGGATTAAAGTCTCTTCTTTTTTCAAAATCAATAAAACCATCTTTGTTATAATCAATTTTTTTTTCGATCTCACCTAGAGGGTTAATTATTGCTGTCATACCATTATTAGCTGACCTTAAGACATATTTTCCAGTTTCAATAGCTCTGAATATACTGTGAGAGAAGTGTTGCTTTGGCCCGATAGATTTACCAAACCATCCATCTTCTGATATATTTATTATAAAATCGTAATCGTTATCTTTTGTCAGATTGCCACTATAAATTATCTCATAACAAATTAATGGTAATAATTTTAAATCTTGAAAGTTATTTTTTATGTGGATAATCTTTCTTTCACCTCCCTTAGTAAAAGATCCAAAGTTATTTGTGATAGTTTTTAAACCAATTCTATTAAGCAAATTTTCAAATGGAAGAAATTCACCAAAAGGAACTAAATTAATTTTATTATAATTTTGAACTAAGTTTAATTTATTATCAATAAGTGACAGTGAGTTAAAATACTTATAATTTTCATTTATTAATGATCTACTAGAGATACCGAGTCCTATTAAATGATTTTCATTAAAGTTTTCGGCAAATAAACTCTTATATAACTTTAATTCATCTAAATATGTATTTGGTATGATTCCTTCGGGCCACAAAAAAAAGGTTTTTTTATAAGATTCAGGTGAACTTAAATTTATCAACTCATTAATGATTTTTTCTGTTTGATTATCACTATAAAACCTATCTAAACTTATATTTGATCCAATTATCCTTATCAAGTAAGGATTTTTTACAATTTTTTCATTTAAAAAACTTTGCTTATATGATTTTCCATAAAATAAAAATAATATTGGAATTAATAAAATTAAAATAGAAACAAAACTTTCAACTTTTGATTTTCTTAAAATGTAAATTGCAGGTGCAGAAAAAAAACTAATTATTAAAAGATTTAGTGCGTATGTTCCGATAATAGATGCAAAACTTATAAAACTCAGGTTCTCTGAAAGACTATAAATAAATAGGTTCCAAGGAAAACCTGTTAGAATATTTCCTCTTAAAAATTCAACTAATCCAAAAAGAAGAGAAAATAAAAAAAAAGAGCTTAATAATGTTTTTAATTCAAATTTGTAAAAAATAAATGTTGCTAACCCATAGAATAGACCCAAAAAAGATGGAATAAGAATTAAAGCAACTGGTATTAAAAATTTAAAATTTGGATCAAAAGTAAGAGATATGGTTATCCAATATAAATTACTTAAAAAATAACTTAAACCGAATATCCAACCATAAAGAAAAAAAAATTTTCCATTTTTCTGATCATTAAGTTTCTTAAATAAAAAAACAAAGAAAATACTAAATGTGAAAAAATTTATTAAAAAAAGATTTAAAGGTGGGAGACTTAAAGATGTTAATCCTCCTAAGATTAATAAAAGTAATATTTCTATTATAAATTTTTTATTCAACTTAAATTAAAATTTTTTTGACTGATCTAAATATTTTTTGTTCTTCACGAAACATTATCTGATATTCCTTTTCTTTTGTATGATTAAAATTTAGTAAATGTAAGAATAAAAATTTTTGTAACTTTTTCTTTAAAATCGTAATTATTTATATTTTTAGGTTTATTCATATAATTAAAACTTATAATAACATCTCCCAAATAAACTTCTTTGAGATTTTTGAATTTTTTTTGTAATGGAAAAGATAACACATCTGTATGTTTATCTTTTTTTCTAAATTTTTTATTTAATCTTTTAATATTTCTATTGTTAGAAAGTAATAGAGTTAAATAAGCTCTTTTATTTATAAATTTAAATTTTTTTGGAAAATGTTTGCATAATTGATTAAAAAAAATTTCTTTTTTTTTAATTTTTTTTGACCAAAATTTTTCCTCAGTGAGGACATTAACCTTGATCATTGTTACTAGAATATGCTTTTACAATTTTTGATACTAAAGGATGTCTTACAACATCTGAATGATCAAAGTCTATAACTTTAATTTCATCTAAATGAGATAATAGTTTTTTAGCTCTGTCCAAACCTGACATATGTTTATTTGGAAGATCTATCTGTGAGGGATCACCATTAACTACTATTTTTGAGTTTTCACCAATTCTTGTTAAGAACATTTTAATCTGAGTGTCTGTTGCATTCTGAGCTTCATCTAGAATTGCAAAAGAATTTTTAAGAGTTCTACCTCTCATAAATGCCAAAGGAGCAATCTCAATATCTCCTATTTCAATCATCCTTTGAATTTTTTCAAAATGAAATAAATCGTAAAGTGAATCGTACAGAGGTCTTAGATATGGATCTACTTTTTCTTTCATATCTCCTGGTAAAAAGCCCAATCTTTCACCAGCCTCAACAGCTGGTCTTGATAGAATTATTCTCTCAATCTTTTTTTCTAAAAGCATAGTGAGGCCAACAGCAACAGCAAGAAAAGTTTTTCCTGTTCCTGCTGGACCAGCAGAAATGACTATTTCACTTTCCCTTAAAGCTCTAACATATCTTTTTTGTTTTTCAGATCTTGGAATAATAGATTTTTTAGGTGTTTTAATAATATCAGTGATATTAGAGTTTTTAACTTTTTCATTAATCATAAATTGGTCCACAGATGATAAGATATCTTTGTTTTCGATATTTCCATTATTTAAAAATTGGTTTACTAAAAATTGAATAGCATTTTTAACAATTTCATTTTTTTCATCAGTAGACTTAATAAGTATTGAATTTCCTCTGGAATACAAGCTTGCTCCAGTAATTTTTTCTAGTTCCTTTAAATTTTTATTAAATTCACCTACAATGCCCATCAGTAAGTTATTATCACTAAATATCACACTCAATGAGTTATTATCTGAGTAAACAAATTTTAAAAGTGCCTGAGTTTCTTTTGTAATTGAACTATTCAAATTTATGCGACTCTCAATTTTGAAATTTCTAAAGTTTCACCAAAAAGTGTATTTTGATTACTACTATTAATTTTAACTTTTACCAGCTTCCCCACATCTTCATCTTTACCATCAAATATCACTGAGGTCATATAACTGGTTCTACCAAAATACTTTGCACTTTTAGACACTCTATTTTCTACTAAAACCTCTATTACTTTACCCTCAAAAGATCTATTCATTTTTTTTTGAAAATTAAATAACTCTTTTTGGACAATTTTTAATCTTTCATCACTTAACTTTCGATCGATTAGTGGCAAATGAGAAGCTTTTGTACCTGGTCTTGGACTAAATACAAAAGAAAAAGAATTTATAAATTTTATTTTTTTTATAAGATTAAGTGTCGCGTTAAAATCGCTCTCTTCCTCACCAGGGTAGCCAATTATAAAATCGCTAGAAAATTTAATAGAAGAATTTATTTTAATTATTTTTTCGTAAATTTGAAAATAATATTCGATATTGTGATTTCTATTCATCAACTTTAAAACCTTATTTGAGCCGCTTTGGACTGGTAAATGAATAAGGGGCATTAATTTTTTTGAGTTCCCATACAAATCAATTAAATCATCACTCATGTCAATTGGATGTGAAGTTGTATATCTGATCCTTAAAATTTCAGGGATTTTTTCTATTTCTCGTATCAAATTTGACAACTTATAATTTTCATAATTATAAGCATTAACATTTTGTCCTAATAAAGTAATCTCCCTAACTCCATTTCCTGCAAGGATTTTTGCCTCATTAACAATTTCATTAAATGGTCTGGAATATTCAGGACCTCTTGTATAAGGAACGACACAAAAATGACAAAACTTATCACAGCCTTCCTGTATAGTTAAAAAAGAAGATATTTTTGTGGATGAGTTTTTTATTTTATCTAAATAATTGAATTTTGAAACAGCATCAAAATCAGTTTCATCCAATCTCCTCTGATTATCTAAGTATTCCTCAATCTTGTCATTAATTTTATGATATGCCTGAGGTCCAATAACTAGATCAATAAAAGGTTCTCTTTTTAACATCTCTTCGTTTTCTGCTTGAGCAACACATCCAGCAACTATGACAAAAGGTTTTTTTTTTAACCTAAATCTTTTTTTAACTCTACCTATCTCATGATAAACTTTTTCTTTTGCCTTATCTCTTATGTGACATGTGTTTAATAAAAAACAATTTGTATCGTCGAGATTTTCGGTTTTTATAAATCCTATTTTTTTTACAGTATCAATTATTCTATTAGTATCATACTCGTTCATTTGGCAACCAAATGTTTTAGCGAATATTTTTTTATTCATTTTTTTTATCTACTTTAACACCATAAAGTTCCAGCTTGTGGTCAACTAATTTATAACCATATTTGCTAGCAATTTTTTTTTGTAACTCTTCTATCTCCTCATCAACAAACTCTATGATATCACCAGTTTTGATATCTATTAAATGATTATGATCATCATTTATTTCATATCTTGCCTTGCCACCTTTAAAATCGTGTTTTGTCAGAATTCCAGCTTCTTCAAAAAGTTTTACAGTTCTATACACTGTTGCGATGCTTATTTTAGGATCAATTTTTGAAACTCTATTATACAGCTCATCAACATCTGGATGATCAGATTCACCATAGGCTTTTTTTGACTCAGAAATAACCTTAGCAATTATTCGTCTTTGATCAGTGAGTTTCACACCCTGAGATAGACATTTTTGTTCAATTGTTTCTGACATATGTATTTTTAACCCGAATAGATAGGATTAATCAAATTTTTTTCAACTTTAAATTTTTTACATAAATGAGGGATAAATTCATATTTTACATGCTTTTCTCCGCTGAAATCTCTAAAACTAAAGCAATAATAATTAATTTTATTTACTAAATGAATAGCCTTAACGACTGATAGAGAATTTCTAATGCCTGCAAAACTACCAGGTCCTCTATTTATATATATATCTGAAATTTTTTTTAAATCTAAATTTTTTGACATTAAAAAATCGTTTAAAAGTATTATTAATCTCTCATAATTTTTTTTGCTATTTTCATAGCTAGCATTATAATTGTTTCCATCTACAATAATCATGAAAAAAACTTTATCACCAGCTGCATCTATTATTAGCTTTGTCATAATTCAATTATTTATTTTTACCAATTCTAATTCAGAGGAAAATAATACCAAATATTATGCAAAAGATAATGGTATTTTATCAATAATGTACCATAGATTTAACGAAAATAAGTATCCTTCAACAAATATCAAAATGGATATTTTTCAAAAACACATAAAAATAATTAAGGAGCTCGATTACGAATTCTATAATCCAGAATCTTTTATAAGAGAATTTAAAAAACCAAAAAAAAAGAAGAAAATTTTGATAACCATAGATGATGGTTTCAAGTCTTTCTACAATAATGCTTGGCCATATTTAAAGCAAAATAAGATTCCATTTATTTTATTCGTATCTACAGAACCGGTCGGTAAAAATGGTTATATGACTTGGGAAGAAATAATTGAGATTGACAAATCCGAATTTGGTTATATTGGCCACCATTCTCATTCACATGACTACTTAATTGATAAAAGTGAGGAGGAATTTATCGATGATATAGAGCTTGCATCAGAAATTTTTAAAAATAAATTAGGATATGTTCCTGAAATATTTTCATACCCATTTGGTGAATATTCTCTTTTTATGAAACAATACATAGCTAAAAACTTCGAAATAGCTTTTGGGCAACATTCTGGAATTATTGATGTGAATAAAGATAAATTTGAATTACCAAGATTTCCAATAAATGAAAAATATGGTGAATTAAAAAGGTTTAAGTCTATAATTAATTATTTACCGCTTGAGTATAGGTCTCTTGAACCAGAGGAAAAAAAAATAAACAAAAAAAACAATCCCCCACAAATGATAGTTGAATTTTTTAATGATCAAAAAAATATTAAAAATATTAATTGTTATTCTAATGATGGTGGAAATTGGAAAAAACCAAATTTAAAATTTGATATCAATAAACTTATCGTAAACTTTGAAGATCCATTTATACCAAGAAGAGGAAGGATTAATTGTTCGCTAATGGATAATGGGAAGTGGCGATGGTTTGGAACTCAATTTATTGTAAGCGAGAACTAGATTAAGCTTTCTAATTCTATACTTGAAGGAAGCAATTTAGCATCGTCAAAATCTTGAAGATTATTTTGCTTTATAATTTTTTGAAGAACCTCAACATATTGGTTACCAGTTTCTGCATACTTGTTAAGAAATCTGGAAAGCCTCATGCTATCCAAAGGTTTACCTTCATCTCTCAATTTCGCTCTTTCTTCCCTAAATCCTTTATAGGTTGAATGAGTGTTTAGATTTCTTTGATAAGCTCTTACAGATGCTTGAAGAACGTTAAACCTCATAACTTTGTGTCCCTCATTCTTATCTGCATCTTTTGGTTTTAGACCCTCACCTGACCAGGTCCATTGTCCAAATAATGCATTACCTTCTTGTGCAAATCTTGAGGTTCCCCAACCTGTTTCTTTTGCAGCTTGTGCTAATGCTAACGATACAGGAATTTCGTCCATTCTTATTTTAAGAGTTGACAAATCTTTTGATGGAACTCCATATTGTTTATATTTTTTTTCAAGCCATTTTTTTTCTAAACTAGTGTTATTACTTTTATTTATAATGCTAAAAAGTCTTTTTCTATCTATTTTTATGTTACTATTTTCTTTGAGAATTAATGGAAGAACAATCTGGATAAAAAATTCTTTTCTTTTAGATGTATTTTCAATCATCTTTATTTCATTTGGCAACAATGTCAAAGCAACTGGTTTTACCAATTTGGTTTTTCTAACATCTTTTAGGGTATAATTTGTGTCTTCGAATAACTGTTTTATAGTTGAGGCGTTTAATCTTACTGTATCAGTTTCCAGATCATTTAAACTAAAAATATCAACTAACAAATCTTGTTCATTCAGAATCTTATCATTAATTTCATTTCCACTGGTACCATTCTTAAGTGTATAAGCTAAAATAGCTTTTGATTTATTTTGAAAAGCCATATTCTTATTATTGGCAAAGTTTGCTACTATTGGCATTGCATAAAAAAAAGTGATTAACAATATGGATGATATAAAAATTCTTGGTAATGAACCAATATTTCTTTTTCTGTTAAAAAAATTTATTGATTTTACTCTTTTAGTTAAATTTCTTTTATACATAATTTATATTGCCTCAACTTGTTTTACCTCAGGTATATAGTGACATAGAAGGTTTTGAACACCTTGTTTTAATGTCATCGTAGAACTTGGGCACCCTGAACAACTTCCTTGTAATTGAACTTTAACTATACCATCTTTAAATTCCTTAAATTTTATATCCCCTCCATCTCTTGCAACAGCAGGTCTAATTTTTTGGTCTAGAATTTTAATAATCTTTAATTCTATCTCCTCTAGATTTTCAGAGTTCTCATTTAAGTCTTTTTCCACTACATATTCTTTACCTGACGAATAAAAATCATTTATTAATGATATAATTATATGTTTAATTTCCTCCCACTCAACTTCATCTTGTTTATTTACTGAAATAAAATCTTTTCCTAAAAAAATACTTTCTACACCACTAACGGAAAACAAATTTTTAATTAGTTCATTATTGGTCTCATCTTTTTTTGTAACTTCAAAAGAACCACTTTTAGAAACAGCCTTACCTGGCAAAAACTTGATCGAGTTTGGATTGGGTGTAAATTCTGACTGTACAAACATAATTTATATATAGTCAATAATTTTTAAAATGAAACTTGTTTGTATTTTATATTTAAAAACCCATGATTTCTTGAATTTTTTTAACCTTTTCAGATGCAATCTTATCAGCTTTTTTACGTCCACTATCTAATATTTGGTCTAAAAAACTTTTTTCTTTTAAAAGTTTTTTAATTTCATTCGATATAGGGATAATTTTATCAACTAAAACTTGTGATAAATTTTCTTTGAATTCTGAAAAATTTTTTCCAGAAAATTTATTAATTGTGTCATCTAAATTTACATCCATTATACTAGAATAAATACTCATTAAATTTTTAGCCTCAGGTCTTTTTTCTAAATCTACGCTCGTAGCTGGTAATGGCAAAGTATCAGTTTTTGCTTTTTTGATTTTATTAATTATTTGATCTTTATCATCAGTTAAATTTATTCTAGTCAGATCTGATAATTCGGATTTACTCATTTTTTTTGTTCCGTCTCTCAAACTCATAATTCTGGAAAACTTTTTTTGAATTAATGGCTCAGGTATTTTGAAAAACTCATCAACATTGAAATCATTATTAAATTTTTGTGCGATATCTCGACAAAGTTCTAAATGTTGCTTTTGGTCGTCTCCGACAGGTACATGAGTAGTGTCATATAGTAGGATATCCGCTGCCATTAAAACAGGATATGAGTAGAGACCAATACTTGCTTTTTCTTTATCTTTTCCAGCTTTCTCCTTAAATTGTGTCATTCTGTTAAGCCATCCCATCCTAGCCACACAGCTTAGTATCCAAGCAGTCTCTGAATGAGCGCTCACGCTTGATTGATTAAATATAATACTTTTTTGTGGATCTATACCGCTTGCAATAAAAGTTGCAGCAGTTTCATAGATATTATCTTTCAATTTTTTTGGATCTTGAGCAACTGTGATAGCATGAAGATCGACAATACAAAATATACACTCATTTTGGTCTTCGTTATTTAGCTTAACAAAATTTTTAATCGCACCCAAATAATTTCCAAGATGAAGATTTCCGGTAGGCTGAACACCTGAAAAAATTTTTTTTCCCATAGCTAATACTTTAGTTTAATATCACCATATTTAAAAGCTTTGATAAATAATGAAAAACTCAAATAAAATACAAGACTTAAAAAAGATGACAATATTAAATAAACAGATTTTAAATTATATTCATAAATTAATTTATTTTCAAAAAACAAAATTAAATAATTAAAAAATATACCCATAAGTATAGAAGCCAGAAGTATCTTTAAAAATTTGATAAAAAATAAATCATTGAAGTTAAATAAATTATTATTTTTTAAATATACAAATAATACAATTGCATTAAACCAAGATGAAATTGTTGTAGCCATAGGAATTATTATGAAACCAAGGTCTCTGAAAAAATAAATACTTATTAATATATTTAAAATTACAGAAATTAATGAAATATAAAAAGGTGTTTTAGTATCCTGATTAGCAAAAAAAAATGTCGAGAATACTTTAATTAATGCGAATGCTGGTAGTCCTAAACCAAAATAGTAAAGTGCATTTGCTGAGTTAGTTACAGAAAGTTCATCAAAAGAACCATAACCAAATAATGCAGAAATAATTTGTTCTGATCCTACAATTAAAGCGACTGAAGCAGGTAAACTTAAAAACATACTAAGCTCAAGTGCCTTATTTTGAAGTAAAAGTATTTTGTTTTTTTTTTTTAAAAAAACATGTTTAGAAAGTTGTGGTAAAACAACAACTCCAATTGCTATTCCAGCTATCGCAAGGTTTATTTGATAAATTCTATCAGCATAGTATAGATAAGATACGGCACTGGCTTGAAAAGATGCAATTATAGTGCCTACTAAAATATTAATTTGTGTAACACCAGATGAGAAAATACTAGGTAAAAGTTTTTTAAAAAAAAATCTAACCCTGTTATTAATTTTGAAATTAAAGCTAAATTGAATAGAATAAAATTTTTTTGTAAATTGATATAAGAAAATAAGCTGTAATATTCCTGCTCCTGAAACTCCATATGATAGATAATAAACCAGTTCATCGTTTAGAAATTTACCGAAAATTAAAATAGATATTAAAACAATATTAAGAATTATTGGTGCTGCAGATGCAGCAGCAAATTTATTATGTGAGTTAAGAATTGCTGCAAAAAAAGAAGATAGACTTACAAACATTAAAAATGGAAGAGTTATCCTTGTTAAATTTACAGCTAACTGAATTTTTTCTGGATTATCAATAAAACCTGGTGCTATTAATCTCACAAAAGCTGGCATGAAAACTTCAATAATTAAAACTAAAAACAACAGACCTAAAAATAATAAATTAAAAATTTCGTTTGCAAATTTTTGTGATCCAGATTTTTTTTTTACTAATTCTGAAGTATAACTTGGTATGAAAGCAGCATTAAAGGTTCCTTCTGCAAATAATCTTCTAAAAGTATTGGGTATTCTGAATGCAACAAAAAAAACATCTGCTAAAAAACTTGTTCCAAGAAAAATTGCTATCAAAACATCTCTTAAATAACCAAGTAATCTACTGATAATAGTATAAAAACCAAAAGTCCCTGTTGACTTAACTAAATTCATAAATCATATTAGTCTTAATTTTACCCCATTTGTACACCTAATTAACACAAATGAAAAAAACAAAAATTGATCATTACACAGATAAAGAAGCTTTAGATTTTCATAAAGATAAAAAGCCAGGCAAGATTGAGATATCTTCTTCAAAAAATATGACAACAAAAAGAGATTTAGCTTTAGCATATTCTCCTGGAGTGGCGGCTCCTGTAAGGGCAATAAGTGATAATCCTGAAGCTGCATTTGATTATACTAGTAAAGGAAACCTTGTTGCAGTTATTAGTAACGGCTCTGCTATTTTAGGTATGGGAAATTTAGGGGCTTTAGCATCTAAACCAGTCATGGAAGGAAAGGCAGTCTTATTTAAAAGGTTTGCTGATATTGACTCTATTGATCTAGAAATAGACTCTGAGGATCCAGAGGAAATAATAAATAGCATAAAAAATTTTGCTCCAAGCTTTGGTGGTATCAATCTTGAAGATATTGCTGCACCTGATTGTTTTATAATAGAGGATAAGCTGAAAGAAAATCTTGATATACCTGTATTTCATGATGATCAACACGGTACAGCAATTATCACGACTGCAGCGTTAATTAATGCTTTAGATATTAGTAAAAAAAAAATTGATAAAGTAAAAATAGTTGTAAATGGCGCTGGAGCGTCAGCAATGGCTTGTGCAAATTTATTTAAAAAAACTGGAGTGCCTAATAAAAACATCAAGATGGTGGATAGAAAAGGGGTCATTTATAAAGGTAGAGAAAACTTGAACCAATGGAAATCAAGTCATGCAATTGAGACAAAAGATAGAACTTTAAGCGACGCAATTAATAATGCTGATGTTTTTTTAGGATTATCTGCAAAAGGAACATTAACTAAAGCAATGGTAAAAAAGATGGCAAAAAATCCCATAATATTTGCTTGTGCAAATCCTGACCCTGAAATTATACCTGAGGAAGTTGAGGAAGTTAGAAACGACGCGATAGTAGCCACCGGGAGATCAGATTACGCCAACCAGGTAAATAATCTCATAGGTTTTCCCTATATATTTAGAGGAGCATTAGACGTAAGAGCAAAAACAATTAATGAAGAAATGAAAGTTGCCGCTGCACATGCAATCGCAAATTTAGCCAAGGAGGATGTGCCGGATGAAGTTGTTGCAGCAATGGGAGGTGAAAGACCTCATTACGGAAAAGATTATATAATACCATCAACATTTGATCCAAGATTAATTAGTGTTATTCCAGCAGCTGTAGCTAAAGCTGCGATGGAAACTGGAGTTGCTAGAATTAATATTAAAGATTTTGATGTATACAAAGATCAACTTAAACAAAGGTTAGATCCAACTGTTACAATTCTACAAGGTGTAAATAACTATATTAAGAAAAATCAAAAAAAAGTTGTATTTGCAGACGGAGAAGATGAAAATATGTTAAAAGCTGCAATTGCATTTAAAAATTCAGAATTAGGAATTCCAATTTTAGTGGGAAAAGAGGAGTTGATTAAAAATCAAATTAAAAAAATTGGTTATAATGAAAATTTTGATATTGAAATTGTAAATTCGAAAGATAAAGAGAAAAGAGAGAGGTATGTTAAATATCTTTTTAAAAAACTCCAAAGAGAAAAGGGAATGTTAGAAAGGGACTGTGATAGACTCATAAGAAATGACAGGGTAATTTGGGCATCGTGTATGGTTGCTTGCAATGATGCAGATGCTATGGTTACCGGTAATACTAGAAGATATTCCTCATCACTTGAAAAAGTAACTCAGGTTGTGGATCCAAGACCAGGGGAAATCATGTTTGGTTTAAATTTGGTTGTTAATAGAGGTAAAACAATTTTTATTTGTGATACATCTGTAATTGAATATCCCGATTCAAAACAATTAGCTGAAATGGCAAAATCCGCAGCGAGAGTTGTGAAACTTTTCGGATTTGACCCAAAGGTCGCTTTTTTATCACACTCTACTTTTGGTGAACCAGCTACAGATAGAACAAAGAGATTAAGCGATGCAGTTGAAATTCTAAAAAAAGATAAAGTCGATTTCAAATTTGATGGAGAGATGCAACCAGATGTTGCTTTAGAAGAAATTTATAAAGAATTATATCCATTCTCTGAAATTGTTGGAAACTCAAATGTCTTAGTAATGCCTAGTCAACACAGTGCAGCTATTTCATACAAAATGATTAAATCAATGAGTAGAGCAAAAGTAATTGGACCGCTGCTTATTGGTTTAGGTCTACCAATTGAGATAGCACCATTGAGATCATCCACATCTGAAATTTTAAATCTAGCATCAATAGCTGCTTATTCTGCTGATGTTATTAAATATGATAAATAATTTAATTTTTTTGTATTCTTAAATTATCAACTAGTAATATACTTGCGATTACATTTTCTACATCTAAAATTTCATTTGCTTCTTCGATAACTGCTTCCTTTTCATCACTTGTTGTTGCTATGCCGTAAATATAAATTTTTTTTTTATATGTATCTATTTGATAATTGGTTGCCTTAATTGCGTCGTTAAATATCAATGCTGTTCTTAATTGTGAGGTAATTAGTAAATCCTTTGCAGATTGTTTAAAATTAAAATCTTCTTTAATTTTTAAATCATTTTTTACGGACCTTACTCCTTGTGTTTCCCATGCAAGCTTTGTTAGTTTAAGCTTTTCCTCCGGGTCTTCAACTTTACCCGTTATAAATATTCTACCATCTATAACTTTTGTTTTTACAGATAGAAAATAATTCTTATCCAACAATAAAATTCTTGTGCTTAAATTTTTTTGCATTATTGAGTCGTCTATTTGTGTTCCAAGAGATCTTGGGTCTATCGCTACGCTAACTCCAGTTCCAAATATCCCAGTCGATGATACTCCAACACATCCATTAAAAATGAGTCCAATCAAAAAAACTAATATAATCTTAACTTTCATTTTTAATATCAACACAATATTTATAAATTATTTTTTTTGAAACTGGATTATTTTGATGGATAAGGTTTGTAATTTCTTTTATGCTCAATTTATTAATCATTTTTTTAATAGTACTTTTATCTGATTCACTTAATTCAAGCGAATTTTTTTTATTTAATTTTTCTGAAATTACGATTGTTAATTCACCCTTCAAGCTTTTTTCAAAGAGTTTTAATTCATTAATGTCTGATCTGATAAATTCCTCGAACAATTTTGATATTTCTCTACAAATTAAAATTTTCCTACCTAAAAATTCCTTTTTTATATAAGGTATTATCTTGTTAATTTTTTTAGCTGAAATGAAAAAAATTATAGAACAATCAATTTTTTTCGTAGTTTCTAAGGTTTTCAATATTTCATTATTTTTTTCAGGGAAAAAACCATAGAAAAAAAATTTGTCTGAAAAACCACTTGCCGACAAAGCTGTTGTAACTGCCGATGGGCCCGGTAATGGAATAATTTCAATCTCATTTTTTACGCATTCTTTTACTAATAAGCTACCTGGGTCTGATATGTTTGGTGTCCCAGCATCTGAAATCATCGAAACTACTGAACCTTTTTTCAATATATCAATAATTTTTGATAAGTTTTTTTTTTCATTAAATTTATGATTTGAAATTAATTTAGTATTGATTTTATATCTACTTAACAAATTTTTGGAAATTCTTGTATCTTCACATAATATAAAATCAGATTTCCTTAACGTTTCTAATGCTCTTAAAGTTATATCTTTTAAATTACCTATAGGGGTTGGCACTAAATATAAGCCTTTTTTAAATTCTTTATTCGTTGATTTGGAATTTACAATCATATTTGTGTATAAATAATATATTATCACTAAATGTTTAAAATTTTTAAAATAATTTTAATTTGTACAACAACCATTTTGTTTATCTCAAAATTTGGACACACTAATGAAGAAAAAATTAAAATTGGTTTATTAGTTCCCATGACAGGTGAAAAGTATAAAATTGGGCAATCAATTATCAAATCCACCAGATTAGCTCTCAGAGATATTGGCAATAGTAAGATTGAAATATATCCGAAAGATACAGGTTTAAGTCCTAACAAGACACTTCAGTCAGCCATAGAATTAAAAAAATTAGGAGTGAAAATTATAATTGGTCCAGTCTTTTTTGAAAATATCAAATATTTAAATGAAGTTAGTGATATTATATTTTTGTCACTTACAAATAAAACAGAAAGTTTGCCAAGTAATGTTATTAGTAGCGGTGTAAATTCTGTTTCACAGCTAAATGCAATAAAAAAATTTACAGAACTAAATGAGTTAAAAAAGACTATTTTACTGACCCCTGATCTTAATTACAAAACAGAAATCAAAAAGGCCATTAAAAAATCAAAATTAAAAATTTCGAAACATTACATTTACAATATTGAACCTACAAAACTTACACAGCAAATTGAGGAAATAACAAATTATAATATTAGAAAACAAAATTTAGCTGATGAAATAAAAAGAGTCGAATTATCGGATATTGATGAAGAGATAAAAAAAAGAAAAATAGAAAAATTGAATAGAAAATATACAATTGGAGAAGTTAATTTTGATTCTCTTATAATTTCTGATTTTGATGAAAGTTTAAAAAGTGTCATCACATCATTTTTATATACCGATGTATCCCCAAAAGATAAGTACTTTATCACTTTAAATCAGTGGTTTGATGAAAGTTTACTTTACGAAAAAAATATTCAACCGTTATATTACCCTTCCATTAATAAAAAAAATTTAGAAAGTTTTGAAAATAAGTTTTCAGAATTTTATAATGAAAAACCTAATCATTTATCACTACTTAGTTACGATCTTATTGGGTTAATTTATTTTCTATCTTTAAATAATGACTTATCAAATACCAAGCTATTATTTAAGAAACAAAGTTCTTTTAAAGGAAAAATTGGAGTATTCGATATCAAGGATAATAAAATTAATCATAGATTAAATTTTTATCAAATCCAAAATGGATCCCTTAAAGAAATTTTTTAATTTTTTTAAAAGCGTTAAAACGATGATCTATTTTATATTTCTTTAAAAAAGACATTTGACCAAAAGTTTGGTTTTCATTGTTTGGGATGAATATTGGGTCGTAGCCAAAACCATTTTTTCCTTTAGCTTTATTTGAAATTTTACCCTCGACTTTGCCTATAACACTTACTAAATTTTTGTTGAGATAACTAATTGATAAGGCGCAAATAAATCTTGCCTTTATAAGCTTCTTTTTCCAATCCTTATCTCTAGCAGTCAATTCTCTGAAAACTTTATTAATTGCAATTTTAAAATCTTTATTCTTCCCAGCCCACCTAGCAGAATAAATACCTGGTCTTTTATTTAAAATATCAATTTCAAGTCCAGAATCATCAGCTAAACAAATCAAATTTGTTTTTTTTGAAAAATATTTTGATTTTATAATTGAATTTTGTGTAAAAGTTTTACCGTTTTCCTTTGGACTTTTAAGATTAAAATCTGAACTAGAAAAAATTTGTATATTTTTAGGGATTAAATTCCTAATTTCCCTTAATTTTCCTTTATTATTGGTACCAACTAATAGTTTTTTAATTTTTTTTTTCATATCTGGAAATTTTAAATTTCCTTACCATATAAACTGATATGGAAAAAGAAGAAAACAAAGCTACCGTAGATAACGAAGATTTAAAAAAAATTTAGATAAAGATAAAACTGATAAGTCTAAAAATGGTGATTTAAATAAAGACAATGAGAAAAAAGATAAATCGCCAGAAGAGAAGATTGTTGAACTCGAAGATAAATTAGCAAGAACTTTTGCAGAGATGGAAAATCAAAGGAGAAGGTTTGAAAAAGAAAAAATTGATGCATTTGAATATGGAGGATATACTTTTGCTAAAGAAGCATTAAACCTAGTTGATAATTTTGAAAGATCAAAAAATATTTTCGAAAACGACGAAAAACTAAAAAATACAGAAGTTTTAAAAAAAACTTTAGAACATTTTGACATAATATATAAAGATATCATTTCTATCTTTAATAAAAATAACATTACACCCATAGAAAGTTTAAATAAAAAACTTGATCCAAATCTTCATCAAGCAATGATGGAAATAGAAGACGATAACAAAGAGCCAGGAACAATTATTCAAGAAATACAAAAAGGATTTATGTTAAAAGATCGTCTACTAAGACCCTCTTTGGTTGGTGTTGCAAAAAAAAAAGCACCTAGAGATGAAAAAATGAGCGAAAATAAACAAAATTTAAAGGATAAATAATGTTTGGTATAACTTGTAGATTCAAAATTAACACTTATATGGATTTTAAGAGAGTTAAATTATGAGCAAAATTATAGGAATTGACCTTGGAACGACCAATTCGTGTGTTGCGATCATGGAGGGTAGTCAGGCTAAAGTTTTAGAAAATGCAGAGGGAGCAAGAACTACACCATCTGTTGTTGCTTTCACTGATGAAAACGAGAAATTAATTGGCCAACCAGCAAAAAGGCAAGCTGTAACCAATCCTGAAAACACTATTTTTGCAGTTAAAAGACTTATTGGAAGAAATTTTGAAGACCCAACTGTGAAAAAAGATGTAGAAACTGCACCATTTAAAATTATAAATTCTGATAAAGGTGATGCATGGATAGAGGCTAAAGGACAAAAATATTCACCATCTCAAATATCAGCGTTTATTTTACAAAAGATGAAAGAAACAGCTGAAAAATATTTAGGTCAAGCAGTTACTAAAGCTGTCATAACGGTTCCGGCTTACTTTAATGATGCACAAAGACAAGCTACAAAAGATGCAGGTAAAATTGCTGGGTTAGAAGTTTTAAGAATTATCAATGAACCAACTGCAGCCTCATTAGCTTACGGTTTAGACAAAAAACAAAATAAAAAAATTGCTGTTTATGATCTTGGCGGAGGAACATTTGATGTTTCAATTCTTGAGCTTGGCGACGGCGTATTTGAAGTAAAATCTACTAACGGTGATACATTTTTAGGTGGAGAAGATTTTGATAATACAATTGTAGAATATTTGATTAATGAATTTAAAAAGGATAATGGTATCGATCTTAAATCAGATAAACTAGCTTTACAAAGATTAAAGGAAGCTGCTGAAAAAGCGAAAATTGAGCTTTCGTCTGCAGAACAAACAGATATAAACTTACCTTTTATAACAGCAGATAAAACTGGACCAAAACATATTAACCTTAAGTTGACAAGAGCAAAGCTAGAGGCTTTAGTTGAAGATTTAATCGCTAAAACTATGCCTCCATGCAAAACAGCCTTAAAGGATGCGGGTATATCTGCCAATGAGATTGACGAAGTTGTAATGGTTGGTGGTATGACCAGGATGCCTAAAGTGATTGAGGAAGTGAAAAACTTTTTCGGTAAGGATCCAAATAAAAGTGTAAATCCTGACGAGGTAGTTGCTATGGGTGCCGCCATCCAAGCAGGTGTATTACAAGGAGATGTTAAAGATGTTCTTTTATTAGATGTAACACCCCTATCTTTAGGTATTGAGACATTGGGTGGAGTTTCTACAAAACTAATAGATAAAAATACTACAATCCCAACAAAGAAAAGCCAGGTTTTTTCAACAGCCGAAGATAACCAGCCTGCTGTCTCTATTAGAGTTCTTCAGGGTGAAAGAGAAATGGCGACAGATAATAAATTACTAGGTAATTTTGAATTAGTTGGTATTGCTCCAGCACCAAGAGGTGTACCCCAAATTGAGGTTACATTTGATATAGATGCCAATGGAATTGTAAATGTTTCTGCGAAAGACAAAGGAACTGGTAAAGAGCAAAAAATTCAAATTCAGGCTTCAGGAGGATTAAGTGAGGCTGAAATAGAAAAAATGGTTAAAGAAGCTGAAGCAAACAAGGAGGCTGATAAAAAGAAAAGGGAGTCAGTTGATGTAAGAAATCAAGCTGACACTTTAATTCACTCTACAGATAAAAATTTAAAAGAACATGGCTCAAAGATATCTGATGCTGATAAAAAGGCTATAGAGGACTCCTCAGCAGCTCTCAAAGAATCTTTAAAAGGTGATAATACAGAAGAAATTAAGAAAAAAACGGAAGCTTTAGTTCAAGCATCTATGAAACTTGGAGAAGCTATCTATAAGTCACAACAAAGTGCTAAACCAGATTCTAACAAAGATGACGGTAAAGATGATGATAAAGGAAAAAAAGACGATAATGTTGTTGATGCGGATTTTGAGGAAGTAAAAGAGGAAAATAAAGAAAAAAGCGCTTAACTGACATCTATTTGTCCAAGTTAATAAATGGCTAAAAGAGATTATTATGATGTCCTGGGCGTTAGTAAAAGTGCTTCATCTGAAGAATTAAAATCTGCTTACAGAAAACTTGCTGTAAAATACCACCCTGACAAAAATCCCGGAGATAAAGCTGCTGAGGACAAGTTCAAGGAAGCGAGTGAAGCTTACGGTGTTTTGTCAGATAAATCAAAAAAAGAAAATTATGACAACTTCGGTCATGCTGCTTTTGAGAATGGTGGTGGCGGAAAAGGTGGCTTTGGCGGCTTCGGAGGTTTTAGTAGCGCTGACTTTTCAGATATATTCGAAGATTTCTTTGGCGATTTTGGTGGTGGAAGACGAAGCTCAAGACGAAGCTCGAATAACAGAGGCTCAGATTTAAGATACGATTTATCTATAACTCTTGAGGAGGCTTATACTGGTAAGAAGCAAAATATTCAATTTTCATCATCAGAAAAATGTACTTCATGTAAAGGTAGTGGGTCTAAAGCAGGATACAGTCCTGATAGATGTACTTATTGTGGAGGAAATGGTCGCGTTAGAACAAACCAAGGATTTTTTACTGTTCAACAAACATGCCCTCAATGTGCAGGCAGTGGTGAGGAAATAACAAATCCATGTAATGATTGTAATGGTCAAGGAAATAAGCAAATCTCAAAAAAATTATCTGTAACAATTCCCAAAGGTGTTGATGATGGCACAAGAATAAGACTTGCTGGAAAAGGTGAGGCGGGAACAAGAGGTGGAACTGCTGGTGACTTATACATATTTGTTAATGTTAAATCTCACGAACTTTTCAAAAGATCCGAAGTTAATTTATTTTTTGAATTTCCAATTTCTATTGCTGATGCTGCGCTGGGTACAACGATTGAGATACCAACAATTGATGGAAAAAAAGCCAAAATAAAAATACCAGATGGAACGCAAAGTGGTAAGCAATTTAGGTTAAAAGGCAAAGGGATGCCCTTTATGCGAAGAGGAGATTTTGGTGATCTTTATGTTCAAGTTAAAACAGAGGTTCCCATTTCCCTAAACAAAGAGCAAAAAGAATTATTAGAAAAATTTAGAAAAATTGAAAACGAAAGATCTAATCCTAGTATCAAAAAGTTTTTTCAAAAAGCCAAGGATTTTTGGAAAAATTAAAAAATGGGTCTAGAAGAAATTATTCCAGCAATAGCTTTAATTGCAATACTAATATTAGTCCTGCCAGAATT
>CACCBF010000011.1 GCA_902544135.1 uncultured Pelagibacteraceae bacterium
GGCCTTAAAGGAGGAAGCAAGGTTAGAAAAGCAAAGAAATAAAGATATAAAATTATTTTTAAGAAAAGAACAAGCAATTTTAAGAAGAGAACAAGCCGAAAAACAAAAACAATTTTTAAAGCAACTTCAACTAGAGCGTCAAATTGAAAAGTTTAGAATAAGAGAAGTAAAAGAATTAGAAAAACTTGAGAAAATAGCGCTTAAAGAGAAGAGAGAGGATTATCAAGGGTTACAAGAAAGGATTGATAAACTTAAAGAAAAATACCGAGTTATTAGAGACCAAAAGATCAAGGAGAGAGTAGAAGCCCTTGGTGTTAAATTACAAGGTAACGAAGACAGAGAAACGTTACTAATTAAGGAAAAAGAATATACTTTAGCGAGACAAAAAGTTGAGTTTGCCTTAGAAAGTTTTTATAGAAGTGCAAGCAGTCTAGTATTTCAATTGAACAAAAGACACATTACAAGAGATATGTCGATTTTGCGGTGTATAGACAGAAGATTTGAAACCGGTGAGATTTTTATAAAATGGGATGAAGCTGAAGATGAAGATTGGTTATTATTAATTTACATTAAAAATAATTCACCCGATGAAGGAATAGTAATAGAGGATAAAACAAATCCTGAAAAAAATCATTCATATGAATTTAAAAATATTGATATTTTTAAAGCCTCAGACACAATGGTGGACGCTTTGACACAATTAATTGCTAGCAAAAGATCACAAAATAACAATTAATTTTTTCTAAATAACAAGGTAGAACTTTAATATGTTTTTTGGATCAATCATTATGCTAATGCTTTTTTTAATTTTAAAGTATGTATTGGCATGGATTATCTATTACAACAAATTAGATCCGAGACTTGGCGACAGTACTTGGCGATTTACTTATGATTACCCTGTTTTAGGTGAAAGAGATATCTCCGATTTAGATGATAAAGATTTTGTAAGGTTAAGAAGAAAAAAAAATAAAATTATTTTATTAATGTATTCAATAGTTCTCATTATGTTTATAACTTCTATGTCTTTGTTGAGTGAAATTTTACTGTTTTTTTTTAGTTAGTTTTTTAATTGTTTTTTATTTTTTAGATATAAGAAGAATGCAACTATTTCATAAAAAAAAGAAAATAACGTAAAAATTATTGGTAGTTTAAAAAACTTGTATAAAAAATTATATTTGGGAATTTTTTTCCACACAGCAAGAAAAGCTTCAGCTCCTTTTAAAATTTTTTCATCTTCTTTAACATGTAGCCTTCGCAAAAGTTCTTTATTACTTTTAGAGGTCTCTTTTTCAGCTATCTCATTACCCGTAATATCAATCCAATCGATTTCTTGAATCTTCTCTTTTTTATATAAATCAATTTCAGCTTTGCAGATTTTGCATGAATTATTAAAATAAACTTTCATATAAGTAGATTTATTACTATTTATTTAAATAATGTATATGCGTAAAATACTCATATTGAAAATAGTAGATAAAACTTCTAAATAATGCTTTCTATGAATAATTTTTTTGAAAAATCTGACATATCTAGATCAGAAGCAGAAAACATTGTATCAGATACACTTAGTAAGTGTGATGATGGAGAACTATATCTAGAAAATACAAAATCAGAGACATTATTATTAGATGATAATAAAATTAAAAACTCGAGTTATAATTCTGATTTAGGTTTTGGATTTAGAGCTATCTCTGATGAAATAGTTGCATATTCTCACTCTAATGAAATATCAAAAAATTCATTAAGGCAATCTTCAGAAAATTTAAAATCAACGTTAAAATCTGTTAAAGGCACTTATAATCATGAAATTCCTAAATCTAATAAAAAGTATTATGATAATATAAATCCTATTGAACAAAAATCCCTTAATGAAAAGATTAAAATACTTAATGAAGTAAATAACTACTTACGCACTAAAGATAATAACATTAAACAGGTCACAGCCAATTTTTTAGGTGAACAAAAATCAGTTGAAATAATTAGATCTGGCGGAGAGTCTTTAACTGATGTCCGTCCTTTAATAAGATTCAATGTATCAGTCATGCTTGAGAAAAATGGAAGGAAAGAGTCAGGTGTGTATGGTGTTGGAGGAAGACAATCGTACGATTTTTATTTAAAAGATGAAAATTGGAAAAGTGTTTGTGATGAGGCTTTGAGAATAGCTTCAGTAAATTTAGAGAGTAAACCTGCACCAGCTGGTGAAATGAAAGTTGTACTAGGACCTGGTTGGCCAGCAATATTAATTCATGAGGCTGTTGGTCATGGTTTAGAGGGGGATTTTAATAGAAAGAAAACTTCTGCTTTTCATAATTTAATGGGCCAAAAAGTTGCTAGTGAAGGAGTTACGATAGTTGATGATGGTACCATCGACAATAGGAGAGGCAGTCTTACTATTGATGATGAAGGGACACCAACAGAAAAAACAGTTTTAATTGAGAATGGAATTTTAAAAAACTTTATGCAAGATCGTCTGAATGCACGTTTGATGAAAACGAGATCTACCGGTAGTGGAAGAAGAGAAAATTATAGACATATCGTCCTTCCAAGAATGAGAAACACAATGATGTTAAGTGGTAATCAGACCCAAGATGAGATGATTAAAGCTGTAGACAAAGGTATATTTGCAGTAAGTTTTGGTGGAGGACAAGTTGACATTACCTCTGGGAAATTTGTATTTAATTGCACCGAAGCTTATGAGATTGTTAATGGCAAAATTGGATCTCCAATAAAAGGTGCTACTCTTATCGGAGATGGTCCTTCGAGTTTAAAAGAAGTTTCTATGGTAGGTAATGATATGATGATGGATCCGGGAATTGGAACATGTGGAAAAGCTGGCCAAGGTGTTCCCGTTGGTGTTGCTCAACCATCTATTCTAATTAATAAGATGACTGTTGGCGGCACAAAACTTTAAATGGTCAAAGATCAAGAATTTTTAGAAAAAAAGGCATCTTATTGTCTAGGTTTAGCCAAGAAATTAGGCGCAACTGAGTCTAGTGTGATTGTTAACAACTCTGTATCTGAAACTGTTAATTTTAGAAATAAAAAACTAGATGAGTCTAATAGGTCAGATGATCTTGGAATAAGCATTACCACTTACATTGGAAAAAAAAAATCATCAATATCTTCGTCTAATTTACTTGATGATAACCTAAACATTTTGATTGAAAAATGTGTTGAGGCAACAAAAAATACTCCTGAAGATGAATTTAATTCATTACCAGATAAAGATTTGTTAGCTAAAGAAGTTAAAGATTTGTCTCTCTATGATGATACGCATATAGAAAATGATCAAAAAATAGATTATTTGAAAAAATTAGAACTCGCTGCCTCTAATGATAAAAAAATTGTTAATACTGAGTCTAGTTTTACTCAAAATAAATCAAATTTTATTTTAGCTAATACTGAAGGTTTTTGTGCTGGTTACAAAACATCCTCATTTACAGCTTCGAGCGTTATAGTCGCAAAAGATGAAAAAAGCATGGAGAGAGATTATGAGTATTCTAGCAAATGTTTTTTTAAAGACTTGGAAGATGCAGGAGAGTTAGGCAAACAAGCTGCCGATCAAACCATTAGAAAATTAAGCCCTAAAAAAATAGGCAGCGAAAAAATTGCTATAATTTTTGATAAACGAATAGCCAAGGGAATATTAAGCACTTTTGCAAGTGCGATTTCATCATCAGCGATATCAAGAGGAACCTCTTTTTTAAAAGATAAAGTTAACCAAAAAATATTTTCCGACTCAATTAATGTCTTAGATAAACCAGACATAATTAAAGGTTTGGGTTCAAGAAATTTTGATAAAGAGGGGGTTAAAACTGATACCCTTAAATTAGTTGAACAAGGAGTCTTAAAACATTATTTGATTGATACTTACAATGGAAAAAAACTTAACCTAAAATCAAATGGAAGATTCGGTGGGACAAGTAATCTCTATTTTGAAAATGGAAATATAAGTTTTAAAGATTTGTTGAATTCAAAATCAAAAAGTCTCTATATTACAGAAACTATAGGTCACGGAAGTAATATAGTAACCGGTGATTATTCTGTTGGTGCGACAGGGTTTTTAGTGGAAAACGGGGAGTTTAAGTATCCTATAAACGAAATTACCATTGCAGGCAATTTTAAAGACATGTTTCAGCATATTACTCTGGCAAATGATTTAGAGTTTAAATATGCAACTAATTCACCAACCATGATGATTGAGGGAATGGTTGTTGCTGGTAAATGAGTGAATTCTGCGTAATCGGTTCAGGTATTTCTGGAGCTACAATTGCTAATCTTCTTAATAAAAAAAATACAGTAATCCTATTTGATAAAGCGAGAGGTCCAGGAGGTCGTGCATCTTTCAAAAGAATAAGAGGTAATATAGGCTTTGATCATGGCACTCAATACTTTTCACCAAAAACCCCAGGATTTAAAAAGTTTACTAAACATTTAATTAAAAAAAAAATTTTAAAGGTTTGGGGTGGTAAACACATTTTTCTTAACTCCAAAAAAAAAGAAGATAAAAAACATCTTAAAATTATAGGTAAAAAAGGAAACAATGATATTAGCAAGTATTTATTAAAAAAAATTAAGTGCAACTATCAAAGTGAATTAAAAAAAATTCATTATAAAAACAAACTTTGGCACTTATCATTTGCTGATGGAAAATTGAGATCTTTTAAAAGTATTATTTTGACCTGTCCATTTCCACAATTAAAAAAACTTTCTAAAAAATTCATAAATAATTCTTTTGTAAAAAAATCAATAAAAATGGATGCAAATATAACTACCATGATTGCTATAAAAAAAAACAAAAAATCTAATAGCAGCTACCTTTTCGAAGACTCAATTCTTGGCTGGGCTGGTAATGAAAATTCAAAAAAAAGATTTAAATCAAAATATGATTTATGGACTCTACAAAGTACATTCAAGTGGGCAAATAAAAATATTAATCAAAATAAAAATAATAAGAAAAAGAATTCAAAAATTATGATCGACAAGTTCTTTCAACTTTCAAATATTAAAAAAACAAAAATCAATTTCTCTCTTAATCATGGCTGGAAATACTCTTCGAATTCAAAACCTTTCAAAATTAAAAGTTTTTGGGATCCAAAGAAAAAAATAGGTGTTTGTGCTGATTGGTTTGTCGGACCAAGACTGGAGTCGGGATGGATAAGTGCACAGGACTTATATAAAAAAATTTCAAAATAAATTATTCAAAGCTTTTCAATCTGTATTCCCAATTTCCCATTCTTGAGTAAGATACTTTTAAAATTCTTAAATTTTTTTGATCATACCAAATGTCAAAGTCTAATCGTTTATCTTTTGGAATATTCATATCTTTAGATTTAAGTGTAAAATGATCAGCATCATAAATCTTTCCATAAAGCTCTATTTTTTCTTTACCTACAAAAGTAACAACCTGTTCTTTAATACTCCCTGATATTGGACTTATTTGAGATTCTGCTTGTAAAATTTTATGATTCCACCAATTTCCAATAACGTTGTTAAGGGTCGCCTCCCCATTGAATGAGGAGCCTTTAATATCAAATTTTTTACTATCTTTATTTAATTTTAAATTTACAAATTTTTCTTTTTCATTTTGAAGAGTTCTAGAATCATATGATATCAAATGATTTTTTATATATTTTTCTTCACCATAGGACTCAACTTGAAAAATTGGAGTCCCTAATAAATCAACAGAAAATTTAAATTGATTTGTAATTATAGTTTCTTCACCATTTCTCTCAAAAAAATAATAATTGTATCCAATTAGTTCACCATTTCTAAAAATCTCCATTTCAATTTTGTTATATTTATTGTAGTGACCCATATGTGCCATAGAAATAACTGGAAAAACTACAATAAACAAAATGGCTATAAATTTTCTCATTTAGCAATTACATTAGTGGACTTTATCTATAATAGAAATAATTTATTAAAATGTTTCTAAAAATAAAGAAAATACCTAAAGTTAATTGGAGTTCTGATAGGCCATATAATTTTAAACCAAAATTTTCCACTTTCTTTTTTTTATGTTTTGGTCTGACTTTATTTGGTCTTGGCGAAGGTTTATTAATTGTTTCTTTTACGGGTGCTTCTCCATGGAGTGTTTTAGCTCAAGGTATTTCTTTAAATGTTAATTTAAGTATTGGAACAATTACTCTTTTAATAAGTATTGCAGTCTTAATTCTGTGGATACCTCTCAGCCAAAAACCAGGAATGGGCACAATATTTAATGCCTTAATAATAGCCTTTATGATTGATCTTTGTATAAAGTTTGTACCAACTCCATCTGATTATTTTAATCAATTAATCTTAGCAGTAATTTCTGTAATAATGGTTGGAATAGGTGGGGGCATTTATTTAGTTTCTAACCTAGGCGCAGGACCAAGAGATGGATTAATGATTGGTTTGCAAAAAGTAACCAATTTACCAGTGGCAGCCGTTAGAGCTTTTTTAGAAATTTCAGTTGTAAGTATTGGCTGGTATTTGGGTGGAACAGTAGGTGTCGGAACTCTTTTATTCGCTTTTGGTATTGGTCCGTGCGTTGCACTAGGTTTGTTTTTAGTTGATAAAATTTTTGATTAGGCAGCAGCGCCCGATTTTTCACTTCTTTTTCTTTCATGAGGATCAAGAATAGCTTTTCTTAATCTACAAGACTCTGGAGTAATCTCTAAAGCTTCATCTGTATTTAACATACTTAATTGTTCAGCAATCGACATTTTTCTAACAGGAGTTAAGACAATATTTTCATCAGTACCTTGCGTTCTCATATTAGTTAATTTTTTTCCCTTCATGACATTAATAATCATATCTCCCGGCTTAGGTGATAGACCTACAATCATTCCTGGATAAACAGGATCGTTATGAGTTACAAACATTTCTCCTCTAGCCTGTAAATTAAAGATTGCAAAAGCAACTGCCTTTCCTTGTTCCATAGAAATTAGAGCACCATTTCTTCTGCCCTCCATTTCCCCTTCAAATGGACCATATTCATGAAAAATTCTATTAATAACACCATTTCCTTTTGTCAGCGTTAAAAATCTACTTGTATATCCCATTAAACCTCTTGTTGGTGCATGAAATACAAGTCTCTTTTTATTTTTACCAGTGTCTTTTAATTCTATTAATTTACCTTTTCTTCTATTCATTGAATCAATTATTTTTGATGAATGCTCCTCATCAAGATCCATAGTAATTTCCTCTATTGGCTCAAGCTTGTTACCATTTTCATCTTTTTTATAGAGTACTTTTGGAGGGCTCACAGTCATTTCAAAACCTTCTCTTCTCATTTGAGTAAGTAAAATTTCCAACATTAATTCACCACGACCACTTACTACAAAAGAATCATTTCCCTCATTTTCAGTGAATGTAATTCCAACATTATTTTGTGCCTCTTGAACTAATCGATCTCTAATTTGTGTGCTTGTTAATTTTTTACCTTCTGTACCAGCCAAAGGAGATGTATTTACTGTTATTGTAATTGACATAGTTGGAGGATCAATAGGAGTAGCTTCTATTGGTTCGTTAACTTCAAGATCACAAATAGTATCTGCAACATTAGCTTTTTCTAAACCTGCAACAACTACAATATCTCCAGCTTCACCAACCTCAATTGGAACTTTTTTGGTACCTTCGTATCTAAAAATTTTAGTTAATCTTCCTTCATCAACTTTCTCTCCTTTTAAGTTGATTGCCTTAATTGCTTGATTAGCTTTTGCTGTTCCTTGTGAAATTCGACCTACTAAACTTCTTCCTAAGAAACTATCAGCATAAAGAAGTGTAGAAAGCATAGCGAAAGGTTTTGATTTGTCTAATTCAGCTGGTTTAACATGGTCAACGATTTTATCTAAAAGTGGATTAAGATTCTCTCTTGGACCATCAACTTCATGATCAGCCCATCCGGATCTTCCACTGGCATATAAAACTGGGAAATCTAGTTGGTCTTCATTAGCATCTAAACTTACAAATAAGTCGAATGTTTCATCTAGAACTTCATTAGCTCTTTGATCTGATTTATCTAATTTATTTATAACCACAATCGGCTTTAAACCTTGTTTTAAAGCTTTTGCTAAAACGAATTTTGTTTGAGGCATCACACCTTCAGCAGAGTCTATTAGTAATAATGCTCCATCAGCCATACTAAGTACTCTTTCAACTTCAGCAGCAAAATCTCTGTGGCCGGGGGTATCAATTATATTTATTCTAGAATCTTTCCAATTAATCGAGGCAGGTTTAGCTAATATTGTAATTCCTCTTTCTTTTTCTAATTCTCCAGAGTCCATCAGCCTTTCATCAACAATCTCATTTTCTCTAAATGAGCCACTTTGTTTCATTAAGTTATCAATTAGGGTTGTTTTGCCATGATCAACATGAGCAATTATGGTGATGTTTCTTATAGAATTATTCATAAATCTGGGTTCTTATACATATTTAAACACTTTTGAAAACTCAAAAAAAACTACACTAGGCTTAGATAAATTAAGGATTTTTTTTTAATTTTTATTTTTTCGCTTTTCGCGTTTAATTTTTCTTTTTTCTTTAAAACTTAATTTAGGTTTTTTTTTGACACTAGAGTCTTTAAACGATTTTCCACTATATCTTTTCGACATAATAATAATTCTATATTACAAATTTTTTTAAGCAAAAAAAAGGGCAGTAAAAACTGCCCTTTTAGAATTTTGATTAGGAGTTATTGGGTTACATACCCATGCCGCCCATTCCTCCCATGCCACCCATTCCACCAGGCATACCAGCAGGAGCCGCATCTTTTTCTTCTGGCTTGTCAGCTATCATTGCTTCTGTTGTTACTAATAATCCAGAAATTGATGCTGCATCTTGAAGTGCAGTTCTAACAACTTTGACTGGATCAATAATACCCTTGGCAAACATGTCACAATATTCTTCATTTTGTGCATCATAGCCGTGAGTTTTTTTATTCTGTTCTAACAATTTACCGACTACAACTGAACCATCTACTCCAGCGTTTTTTGTAATCTGTCTTATTGGAGCCTCTAAAGCTCTTCGAACTAAATCAACACCGGCTTTTTGATCTTCACCTTTAGCTTTAACTTTTTCAAGATCTTGAGCAGCATATAACAAAGCACATCCACCACCTGTTACAATACCCTCTTCAACTGCAGCTCTTGTTGCATTAAGTGCATCTTCAACTCTATCTTTTCTTTCTTTAACCTCAACTTCTGTAGCACCACCAACTTTAATTACAGCAACACCACCAGCTAGTTTAGCTAATCTTTCTTGAAGTTTTTCTTTATCGTAATCAGAAGTTGTTTCTTCGATTTGTTGTTTGATTGAAGAACATCTAGCTTCGATATCAGATTTTTTACCGCTACCATTTACGATAGTACTATTGTCTTTATCAACTTTAACTTTTTTACATGATCCAAGATCATCTAATTTAACGTTTTCAAGTTTAATTCCTAAATCTTCAGAAATTACACTTCCACCAGTTAAGATTGCAATATCTTCAAGCATAGCTTTTCTTCTGTCACCAAAACCTGGAGCTTTTACAGCTACTACTTTTAAACCACCTCTTAACTTGTTTACAACTAACGTTGCTAAAGCTTCGCCTTCAACATCCTCAGATATAATCATTAGTGGTCTACCAGCCTGTACCACTGCCTCTAAAAGTGGAACCATTGGTTGTAGATTTGTTAATTTTTTTTCATGTAAAAGAATAAAAGGATTATCCAACTCTGTCGTCATCTTGTCACTGTTCGTAATAAAGTATGGTGATAAATATCCTCTATCAAACTGCATACCTTCAACGACATCAAGTTCCGTTTCAATTCCTTTATTTTCCTCAACTGTAATGACACCTTCATTACCGACTTTTTGCATTGCTTTTGAAATCATACTTCCAATCTCTTTATCACCATTTGCGGAAATGGTTCCTACTTGAGCAATTTCATCACTATCTTTTACTTTTTTGGCTGAGGAAACTAAGTTTTGTTTTACAACATCTACTGCCGCATCAATACCTCTTTTTACATCCATAGGGTTCATTCCAGCTGTAACATATTTTACACCTTCTTTAACAATCGCTTGAGCTAAAATAGTTGCAGTTGTAGTTCCGTCACCAGCCTCATCATTTGTCTTGCTAGCAACTTCCTTAACCATTTGAGCACCCATATTTTCAAACTTATCTTCAAGGTCGATTTCTTTTGCAACTGAAACACCATCTTTGGTAATTCTTGGAGCACCATAAGATTTGTCCATCACAACGTTTCTGCCCTTAGGACCCAACGTTACCTTAACAGTATCAGCTAAGATATTTACTCCTCTTATCATTGCTGATCTTGCTTCAGCGTCAAATTTAACAACTTTTGCCATTATACTTTCTCCTTTAACTTATATTATTTACTTGAAATACCCATAATGTCTGACTCTTTCATTATGCTGTATTCCTTACCATCAATTTTGACTTCAGTTCCTGACCATTTGCCAAATAAAACTTTGTCTCCAACTTTAACATCCATTGGAATTTTTTTTCCATCTTCAGTTTTTGCACCACCACCAACAGCAACAACTTTTCCTTCTTGAGGCTTCTCTTGTGCAGTATCTGGTATGATTATTCCTCCAGCAGTTTTTTCGCTGCTATCTAAAACTTCTATTAAAACTCTGTCATGTAACGGTCTAAATTTCATATATTCTCCTATATAAATATGAGGCTCATATAGAGATTGGTAATACTATTTCAAGATATACTTGATATTTAGTTTATTAAAAAAGGTAGGAAATTGTGGATTTTTTGGGTTATAGATTATTTTGATGACTAAAAATTTAGACAAAGATGGTTTCTGCTCCATCGTTGATAATTATCAGCTTTTTTATATCGATTTATGGGGTGTTATTCATAATGGAATAAACCTTCACAAAGAGGCAATCAATGTTTTAAAAGAAATTACAAAAAAAGGCAAAGAATACATTCTACTTACTAATGCTCCAAGACCTAATGATGTTGTTAAATCCTTTTTAGAAAAAATGGGCATGGAAAAAGAAATTAGAGATCATGTTTTTACATCTGGCCAAGCATCATTAAATTATCTTAAAAAGAATTTATCTAATAAAAATTTTTTTCATGTTGGACCACCACGTGATTTTGATTTATTTAATGACTTTGTTAAAATGAAGTCAGATAATATTGATGATGGAGAGTATATATTGTGTACAGGATTATTTGAAAAATTTGATAAAGATTTGAATTATTATAGAGATTTATTTGAAAAAAATTTAGATAAAGAGATGGTTTGTACTAATCCTGACTTAATTGTGGATAGAGGTGATAAAAGAGAGCTTTGTGCAGGGTCGGTAGCTATGGTTTTTGAAAAAATGGGTGGCAAGGTAGTATATTTTGGTAAGCCATATCCTGAGGTATATAATTTATCAATTGATAACAAAGGTAAAAAGGTTCTTTCTGTTGGTGATAATTTAAATACTGATATTAAAGGTGCAAATCTTTTAAACTTTGACTCGTTAATTATATCAAATGGTATTCATAAAAATGAAATCAAAGAAAAGGGAATCGAAGCAATTGCGAAATCTTACGAAACAATCTGTAACTATATACAATCAGAGTTAAAATGGTAAAAATGAAATTTTATAATAGTTTTAATATTAAAAAAAGTCATAAAAATTCAATTATTTTAATTGGTAATTTTGATGGACTTCATCTTGGACATCAAAAATTATTTAGATTAGCAAAAAAATATAAAAAAAAATATTCTTCAAAGATTGGTGTTTTGACTTTTGAGCCAATGCCAAAAATGTTTTTTAACTCCAATTTAAAAAATTTTAGATTATCTAATTTAAATCAAAAAATTGAAAATTTAAGTAAGCTTAATGTTGATTTTGTTATTACTAAGAAATTTAATCGTAAATTTTCAAAAACAAAATCAATTTCATTTATCAAAGAAACTTTAGGTAGGAAGCTTAGTCCTAAATTTATTTTTGTAAGTAATAATTTTAGATTTGGAAATAAAAGAGAAGGAAATGTAAAACAATTAATTAATCATGAGAGATTATTTAATTATAAAATTGTTAAACCACAACCTTTAACAATTAAAAAAAAAATTGTTTCATCTTCTCTGATAAGAAAATACTTACAAAATGGGAAACTTAAGGATGCAAACAAACTTTTAAAAAGAAATTGGTCAATTGATGGAAAAGTTCAAAAAGGCAAACAGCTAGGAAAAAAGATTGGTTTTCCAACAGCTAACATTGATATCAATGATTACGTTTTGGCTAAACCTGGTGTTTATGGTGTTAAAGTCAGAAAAATGAATAGATCAAATTATATCATAGGTATAGCAAATTTAGGATATCGACCCACATTTAATGGAAAAAAAATATTATTAGAGGTTCATTTATTTAATTTTTCTGGAAATTTATATAATAAGCATCTAAGAGTTGAATTTTTAAAATTTATAAGAGCAGAAAAAAAATTCAAAAATGTAGATCAATTAAAAAAACAAATTAATATTGATCTTTTAATTGCAAAAAGAACAAAATGAGCAAAAGCCAAATTAATTTACCCAAAACAGCTTTTTCAATGAAAGCTAATTTACCAATAAGGGAGCCAGAAATATTAGAGCTTTGGAAAAAAATTGATTTATATAATGAGTTAAGAAATTCAAGAAAAGGAAAAGAAAAATTTATTCTTCACGATGGTCCTCCATATGCTAATGGAAATATACATATGGGTACTGCTTTAAATAAAATATTAAAAGACATAATTGTAAAGTTTCATCAAATGGACGGAAAGGACTCTGTTTATGTGCCTGGTTGGGATTGCCATGGTTTACCTATTGAGTGGAAAATTGAGGAACAATATAAAAAAAATAAAAAAAATAAAAATGATGTTCCGATTGTAGAATTTAGAAAAGAATGCCGATCGTTCGCAGAAAAATGGATTGAGGTTCACAAGGATCAATTTAAAAGATTAGGTGTTGTTGGTGATTGGGAAAATTATTATTCAACAATGAGTTATGATGCAGAGGCACAAATTGTAAGAGAGTTAGCTAAATTTTTAAAAGAGGGAAGTCTTTATAGGGGATTTAAACCAGTTTTATGGTCAACAGTAGAAAAAACAGCCTTAGCTGATGCTGAAGTTGAATATCAAGATCATAAATCTGATACAATTTATGCTTGCTTTCCGATAAAGTCATCAAAAATTAAAGAGCTTAATGATTGTGATATTGTAATATGGACAACCACTCCTTGGACCATACCAGCTAATAAGGCTCTAGCTTACAACGAAAGCTTGGATTATTTGGTAATTCAAATAAGTGATGAGGGAAATTTTAAAAATAAAAAGATCATTGTAGCAGAAGCATTACTAGACTCGGTTTTAAAAAATTGTGAGTTAAAAGAATTTAAAAGTCTAAAAAAATTTAAAGGTAAAGATTTAAAGGATACTATCTGCAAGCATCCATTTGTTAATTTGGGTTATGACTACGATATTCCTGTGCTTGAGGCCCGTTTCGTTACCACTGAGCAAGGAACAGGAATTGTTCATTGTGCACCAAGTCATGGACCTGATGATTTTAATCTTTGTTTAAATAACGGAATAAAAGCCATTGAGACAGTCGACGATGATGGAAAATATACGAAAAATGTTTCTTTGTTTGAAGGTCTACATATTTTCAAGGCCAATCCAATAGTTATTGAAAAATTAAAAGAACAAAATAAACTTCTTTCAAATGGTAAATTAGTTCATTCCTATCCTCATTCATGGAGGTCAAAAGCACCTTTAGTTCATAGAGCAACACCACAATGGTTTATTTCTATGGAAAGTCATAAACTGAGAAGTAAAGCTTTAAAAGCAATTGATGATACAACTTTTTATCCAAGTAAAGGCAAAGAAAGATTAAAATCAATGATTGAGACAAGACCAGATTGGTGTGTTTCAAGACAGAGAGTTTGGGGTGTACCTCTTCCAATTTTCGTAAATAAAAAATCAAATGAAATTTTGATAGATGATGAAGTATTTGAAAATATTGCAAAAATTTATGAGAAAGAGGGTTCGGATTGTTGGTTTGCAGACGATCCTCAAAAATTTTTGGGTAAAAAATATAAATCAGAAGACTTTGAAAAGCTTAGTGATATAGTTGAGGTTTGGTTCGATAGTGGTTCAACCCATTCTTTCGTTTTAGAGAAAAGAAAAGATCTAAAATGGCCTGCATCAATGTACCTAGAGGGTTCTGATCAACATAGAGGTTGGTTTCATTCCTCTTTATTAGAAGCGTGTGGAACAAGAGGCAGGGCACCATTCGAGTCTATACTATCTCACGGTTTTGTTGTGGATGGAAAAGGTCTTAAAATGTCAAAATCTCTTGGAAATGTAATTGCACCCGAGGATATTTTAAAAAAATACGGTGCAGATATTTTAAGAATTTGGGTTGCCGCATCAAATTACGCTGAAGATTTGCGAATAGATTATTCTATATTGGATCAGCACTCTGAATCTTATCGTAAAATTAGAAATACATTTAGATATTTGTTAGGAAATGTAAATGACAAATTTGAAGATGTTAATTTCGATAAAATTGACATTAAGAGCTTGCCGGAGCTAGAGAGGTTGATGTTAAATAAGATATATTTATTAAATGAAAAATTTGAAACTTGTTTTCAAAAATATGATTTTCACAATCTTTACAAGGAATTATTAAACTTTTGCACAGTAGACTTGTCTGCTTTTTATTTTGATATTAGAAAAGACACCTTATATTGCGATCCAATTTACTCTGAAAAAAGAAAGTCATGTGTCATGATTTTAAATATTTTATTAAAATCTTTACTTAGGTGGTTTGCACCGATTTTATCTTTCACTACGGAGGAAATTTACCAACTAATATCAAAGAATAATAAGAGTATCCATTTGGAAAAATTTTTAAAATTTCCAGAAAAATTTAAAGATGAAAAACTTGTAGAAAAATGGTCTGAATTGATAAAGATAAGAGATGTATGCAATATTAGTATTGAGGAAAAAAGAGCTAGTAAAGAAATTGGTTCAAGTTTAGAGGCTGAGCTCAATATCAAATTAAATGGGAAATATAAAGATAAGATCACAAATATTGATTTATCTGAGCTTTGCATTGTTTCAAAAACTCATGTTTATTTTGATGAGGCATCAGATATTTTAGTTGAGACCAATAAAGCTCTTGGTGATAAATGCCCAGTATGTTGGAAAATTAGTGTTGAGCCTTGTGAGAGACATTCTCAATAATGGTAAAATATTTAAGTAAAAACTTCATAATAAATTTTTTATTAATTTTGATAATTTTTTTTCTTGATAGATTTTCAAAAATTTATGTGATCAGTTTTCACGAGAAAAATTATGGTTCTGATTTATATAATTCAAAATTTCTAAATATAAGTTTAATATGGAATGAAGGCATAGCTTTTGGTTTATTTTCTTTTAGCGATAAATTTTTTTATCATATTTTAAGTTTTCTCATAGGAGTAGTAATATTGATTATTCTTGTAATGCTTAGTAGAAGTGAAGGACTAAAAAAATATTCTCTTTTAATGATATTAGGTGGGGCTTTAGGCAATTTTTATGACCGAATTATTTTTGAGGCTGTACCTGATTTTATAGATTTTCATGTAGAAAATTTTCATTGGTTTATTTTTAATGTATCAGATATATTTATTTGTTTAGGTGTTTTATTTATGATTATTTTAGAAATTGTTTCTAACAAGGAAGAGTCTTTAAATGAAAAAAATTAGATCAATATTGTTTTTTGTAATAGTAATTTTTACTTTTCAAAGCTGTCAGACTGTCAAAGAAGGTTTCACATCTCAAAAGAAAAAAAGTACAGATGAATTTTTAGTAGAAAAAAAATCTCCTTTAGTCATGCCACCAGAGTTTAATGAGCTACCATTACCCAAAACATCTGAAAATATTGAAGAAAATGAGTCTGAAAATAATATAGAAAAATTGATATCAAATAACAATTCTCCAGAAAGTTCTGGAGTGCAAGATAAGAATTTTGAAAATTCAATTATAGAAAAAATTAAACAAAATTGATGATTACTAATGGCATAATTTTCAAAAATTTTCAGGTAAAAAAAAAATTTAAACAAGTATCCAAAGATTTAAATCTTATTCTCAAAAAAAAAAATCAAGTTATTCAATCCTTAAGTGCCAATTACAAGAACAGTTTTGATATTAAAAAATTGAATAAATATAAAAATTTTAAATACTTTCGAGTGATAGGTATGGGAGGATCCTCTTTGGGTACTGAGGCTATATATGATTTTTTAAGAAAAAAAATAAAAAAAAATTTTTCTTTTATAAATGATTTAGATGTGAGCAATAAAAATGATAAAAATAAAAATTGTTTAAATTTAGTTGTGTCTAAATCAGGAGAAACCTTAGAAACTATAGTTAACACCAATCTCATAATAAATAAACAAGATAAAAATTTGATTATAACAGAAAATAAAGATAACTATCTTTATAAATTAGCCCAAAGTTTAAAAGCTGAAGTGATACATCACAATAATTTTATTGGTGGAAGATATTCGGTTCTATCTGAAACAGGAATGTTACCTGCAGAGTTAATGGGATTAGACTCAAAAAAATTTAGACAATTAAATAATTTGGTTAAAAACAAAAAATATTTAAATGCTTTAATTTCTAATGTTAGTTCAACTATTTTTTTTCTAAAAAAGAAAAAACATAATTCAGTTATAATAAATTATGACAAAAAATCTGAAAACTTATTTTTTTGGTATCAGCAACTAATAGCGGAAAGTTTAGGTAAAAAAAAAAAAGGTTTAATGCCTATCGTTTCCAATATGCCAAAAGATAATCATAGTGTAATGCAACTTTATTTGGATGGCTTTACAAATAATTTTTTTACATTTTTTTTTGTTCATGAAAAAGATTCACAAAAAATTGTAAACAAAGATATTCTAGTCTCAAAAAAATTTCTTAGAAATAAAAGATTGTTAGATATGACATATGCTCAAAAACGAGCTACCGAGAATGTTTTTAGAAGAAAAGGAATACCTTTTAGGAGTTTTGAAATATTAAAGAGAGATGAAAAAACTCTTGGAGAACTATTTAATTTTTTTATATTAGAAACAATTTTATTAGGTAACGCTATTAAAGTAAATCCATATGATCAACCAGCTGTGGAATTAATTAAAAAAGAGACTAAAAAAATTTTAGTTTAAATTGCCGAACGAAATCTTTGAAATACCATAGTTTTTTTCTTCTAAAATATGAAAATTTTTTGAATATTTCTCTTTTATGTTCTTGCTTCGGTGAGTAATTATTATGCCATTTTTGTTTAGCAGGTTTGTTTCAAAAATCTTATCAATTAATTCTGATATATTTCTATTTTTATATGGTGGATCTAAAAATATGATATCATAATTAATTTTTGTTAATTTAAGCTCGGTAAAAATATTTTGCTCTATTACCTCATATTTTTTATCCAATTTAAGATTTGATAAGTTTTTCTTTAGTATAGGAAGAACACCATTATAATTTTCAACAAAAGTGACGTATTTTGCCTCATTCGACAAACATTCAATTCCAAATGATCCAACGCCTGCAAACAAATCCAAAATCACTGAATTCTTAATTTCAAAGTTAAACTTGTTGGAATGTTTGAGAATATTGAATATCGATTCTTTTGTAAGATCTTTAAGCGGTCTAGTTTTAATATCATTGGGAGTTAATAGTTTTCTGCCTTTAAAATTTCCAGATATGATCCTCATTTATTTATTACTTTATAACCAATATCTTTACGATAAAAACCACCAGTCCAATTTAATTTTTTTAAATATTTATTTATATTTTCTCTAGCTTTTAAGAATTCATCTGATAATGAAATAAAATTTAATACTCTTCCTCCAACAGAGAAAAACTTTCCTCCTTTTTCAATAGTTCCTGCATGGAATAAGAAATCTTGTGAATTTAGTTCAATTTTATTCAGATTTTTTATTTCAACATTCTTTTCGTATTTTTCTGGATAACCTTTTGAGCATAATACAACACACAAACTTTTCTTATTATTCCAATTTATTTTTATTTCTCTCAAATTTTGATTGCAACAAGCTAAAAATATCTCAAATAAATCTGTATTTAATTTCGGAAGAATTGTTTGACACTCCGGATCTCCCATTCTTACATTATATTCGATAAGGTAGGGTTCATTATCGATGATCATTAATCCTGCGTATAGAAAACCTTTATACTCTACTCCAAGATCTTTTAATGCTTTTAAGGTTGGGTTTATAATTTTATTTAATATTTTTTTTTCTAATTTTTCTCCTATCAATCTAGAGGGAGAGTATGCACCCATGCCACCTGTATTTTTCCCTTTATCACCCTCCAAAACTCTTTTATGATCTTGAGCTGTTCCAAAGTTTTGAATTGAAATTCCATCACTTATTATAAAAAAACTCATTTCCTCACCTTTCAAGAATTCTTCAATTAAAACTTTATTTGTTTTACCAAATTTCCCTTCAAAAACTTCTTTAACTGCTTTAGAAGACTCTTCAACATTATCACAAATGTAAACTCCTTTTCCTGAGGCCAAATTATCAGCCTTGATAACTATAGGATGGCTAGACTTCTTTAAAAAATTGTTAGCATCATCAATGTTGTAGAATACTCCAAATTTTGCTGAAGGAATATTATATTTTTCGCAAATCTTTTTTGTAAAAATCTTGGAGCCCTCAAGCTGAGATGCTAATTTATTTGGACCAAAAACTTTAATTTCAAACTTTTGCAAGTAATCTACCAGACCATCTACAAGTGGTTTTTCAGGTCCCACCACCACTAATTCAATTTTATTTTTTAAGATATAGTCTTTAAAGATTTCAAAATTATTTGTGTCTATATTAACATTGTTAGCTATTTTGGAAGTTCCAGCGTTTCCAGGGAAACAATAGATTTTATTTACTTTGTTTGAACTCTTGAGCATTTCACATATTGCGTGTTCTCTGCCACCACTTCCTATTACACCTACGATCATGTATAAGTATATAAACTAAAAATGAGTAAAAAATTAGCAAAAATAAAATATTTACCAAATAATTTTCAAGTTATCGAACCAGGCGATCATGTTATCTGTGCAGTTTCTGGTAAATCTATAAGTTTAGAAAATTTAAATTATTGGAATGTTGATTTACAAGAGCCTTATTATTCATATATTGAAGCAAATAAAAAAAGAGAAAAAATAGAAAAAAAATAATTTATTTCCACCGATTATGAGACCAAATCCAATAATTTGGTTTTTTTAATATCATATTTTCAAGTAATTTGTTTAGTTCGTTTGTAATCTCATCAATTGATTTACTTTCCTCAAAATTAATGGGCTTATTAATAGTCATTCTAAACCTAATGCCATCAAACCTCTCAATAAAAATTGGCACAACTGGTATTCTGTATTTTTTTACTAATTGTGCAGGAATGGTTGTCGTGGAGGCTTTTTCATTAAAAAAATTTGAATGTATTCCCTCAGAAACTCTTTGATCGATCATTAGTGCAGTCGAAAACCCATTTTTTATTAATTTAACTAGTTCTTTAGTTCCTCCAATTCCTTTTTTAATTTGAAATTTACAAATATGATCTCTCCTTATTTTCTCCATTATTTTATTTAAAAAAATATTATTTAATGGTCTATATATTGCAGCAACTTTGATGCCCATTTTTTCTATTTGCATTGCCATTAATTCAAAATTACTAAAGTGTCCTGAGATAAATACTACTCTCTGTTTATTAAGTTTGATATTTTCAAGAATTTCTCCACCACTTACAATAATGTTATCATTTAATCGGTCGTGTCTAAATTTTTTAATAAACACATATTCTGCAAATACTCTTCCATAATTATTCCACATGGAAATATAAATTTCTTTTAATTCATTTTGACTAATATTTGGGAACGCCTTTTTAATATTAGAATAAATTAATTTCTTTGATCTAAAGAGAGGACCAATTATTTGAAAAACTTTACCACTTAAATTAGATGCTAATTTAATCCCTAAAATTTTGAATACACAGAAAAATATAATTACTAGAATAAATTGTAAAAAATATTTTATAGTTCTCATGTCAATTAAGAATTATATCTAAGAATTCACTTTCGTTTTGAATCTGAAGCACTGATTTAACAAATTTAATTTTATTAGTATATTTATCATTTAACCTATAAAAATCTTTTTCGGTTGTAATTATTTTGCAATTGATATTTTCAGCTTCTGAAATGATCTTGTTCATATCTTTATCTGAATAAGCATAATGATCTGGATATTCAATTTCTTTTAAAATATTTATGTTATTTTTTTTTAACATTGATATGAAAGATTGATGATTTCCAATTCCGGAAAACACTAAATAATTGTCTTTTTTGATAAAATCATTCAAATTAAGAGGTGCATAAGTTGCAATAAAAATCTTTGCCTTAGGATTTATTTCAAAAATTTTATTTTTAATATTCTCTAAATTTTCCATATTACCATTAATAAAAATATTTTTATAATATTTTATGTTATTAAATTTTTCTCTCAAAGGTCCTGAAGGTATCGTGAAACCATTTCCAATCCAGTTAACATCATTGAAACAAATGAAAATTATATCATAGTCTATAGAGTAATCTTGTAAACCGTCATCAAAAATTGCAACTTTATAACCTTTATCAACAGCATCCATCAAAGAGTTCAGTCTTCTTTTTGATTTGAATAGTTTTCCCTTATTTTCCAATATTTTTTGTTCATCTATTTGGTTAGAATAATCTTTTTTTATAAAGCATGACTCGATACTTTTTTGATTAAGCATTTCGTGTATTTTCAAACTCAAAGATGTTTTACCTGTGCCACCTACATAAATGTTGCCAACACATATTGTTTTAATTTTTTTTATTTTTTCTTTTTTTGTAATTATTTTTTTTATTAAATTTACGCTAATTAAAATTAGTGACAGGGGTAAAAGAAGATAAGGTAAAATTTTCGAGTTTTTATTATCCCAAAATTTGGGTTTATTAATTTTCATAATTTATTGATTTACTTAGTTTATTTAATGTATTTTTAAATATAACATTACCCAATTTTTCTATTTTTTTTACCTTTTCCATTTTTTTTCTAAAAATTACTTCGTTAGAAAATTGTAAAGGACTTCTTATTTCTTTGGATATGCTTAAGGATTTAAGGAATGCATATACCTCTCTAAAATTACTAATATTCGGTCCGTGAAGTATTTTTGCTCCATAACGTGCCGGTTCTATTGGGTTTTGACCACCTTTATTAGTTATAGATCCTCCTAGAAATACAGTAGTAGCTATTTTATAAAATCTTTTAGATTCACCAAAAGTATCAACAATATAAATATCTGTATCTTTTAAATTTCTTAATTTTGCACTGTGATAGGAGGTTTTCAAATTAAGTTTTCTTAATTCATGGTTGATTTCATCAACCCGATGAACATGCCTTGGGATGATTATTGTAATTAAGTTTTTATATTTCTTTTTTAATAAAATATGAGTTCGTGCTGCAAATATTTCCTCGTCTGCGTGGGTGCTTGCTGCAATACATATTTTGTATTTTTTAAATTTATTTTTAATTTCATTATCAAATTTTTTATTGACAGTTTTTTCATCCTCAAAAAATTTTAAATTTCCAATATAATTAATGTTTTTCACTCCTAATTTTTTTAGATAACTTATAGTTTCTTTGTTTTGGGGATAAGCAAAATTTATCTGATTAAAAATTTTTAATGAAAATCTTTTTAATTTCATCCATCTTTCAAAAGTTTTTTTTGTTATTCTTGCATTTAGAAGAATTAAAGGAATATTCCTTTTTTTAAGTGATCTATAAATACTTGGCCAAATTTCCGACTCTAAAAAAATTGATGAATTTGGCCTCCAATAATTAAGAAAAAAATTAGAAAAAAAAATATGATCTATTGGAAAAAATTGATGGATTACTTTATTAAATTTATATTTTTGAAGAATTTTTGATGAACTTAATGTACTTGATGTTACAAGAATTTGGTCAAAAGAATCATCTTTATCATATTTATTAAGAATGGGTAAAACACTCATTAGTTCACCTACACTCGATCCATGAATCCACAATAATTTCCCAGAGCACCTTTTTTTCGAAAAAATACAAAATTTTTCTCTAAACCTTAATATATCCTCCTTGCCTTTAAAGATTCTTATTAAAATTATTATTGGTGAAAATAAAATTACTAAAGTTATTAATAATTGATAAATTAAAAACATATTTATTTTTGTATTTGTTTTTCATAAAAGTTTTTATAAAGGTCAGAATTCTTCAACAATTCCTCGTGGCTACCACTTGCAACCATATTCCCTGAATCAATTACGTAAATATTGCTTGAGTTCAATATTGTTGATAATCGGTGAGCAATAACAATGGTAGTTTTATTTTTAGTCAAAATAGATAATGCATCTTGAATTTTTGACTCTGTCTCACTGTCAAGAGATGATGTTGCTTCATCTAGAAGAATAATCGAACTTTTTTTCATCATTGCTCTTGCAATTGAAATTCTTTGTTTTTCTCCTCCTGATAATCTAACTCCATTTTCTCCAATTAAAGTGTCATATTTTTTTGGAAGCAATTCTATAAATTCATCACAATAAGAAAGCTTAGCAGCTTTATAAATCTCCTCATCTGATGCATCAATATTTGCGTATTTGATATTATTTTTAATTGTGTCGTCAAATAATGTTGTTTCTTGACTAACTAAAGATATATTATTTCTTAAGGACTCGATTTTTGTTTTGTATATAGATTGATTGTCAATAGTAATATCACCAGAATTAACATCGTAAAATCTGGGAATTAAATTTAAAATTGTAGATTTCCCAGAACCACTATGCCCCACCAAAGAAGTCATTTTACCACCATTAAACTCTAAGTTAATTTCTTTAAGCACTTTGCTTTGCTCATCAACATCATATGAAAAGTTTACATTTTTAAAGTTAATTTTTGCTTCTTTTAAACTTAGAACTTTAGCCTCTTTTTCATCTTTAATTTTATTTTCATTATCAATGATTGGTAAAATTCTTGAAGCAGCAGATAAACCTTGATTCAAGATCATATTAAGTGTCGATAAAGATCTAACTGGTTGATATGCCAGCATCATTGCAGCTAAAAATGAAAAAAAATTATTTATATCGAGTTCATTTTGCATCATTAACTTACCTGAATAAAAAATTAAAACTGCTATCATTATCCCAGTAAGAGTTTCCATTATTGGAGACATTCGCACAAAAACTACTTGTATCTTTTTATTCTTATCTTTTAGTTGCTCTAGGTAACGATCAGCTCTTAAATTTTCATAATTTTCTTTTTGAAAAATTTTAATTAATTTATGGTTTTTAAATAATTCTACTAAATATGTAGTTAGAAAACCTGATTTTTCTTGAGCCTGAGTAGTTACTTTGCCAAGTCTTTTTCCTAAAGTTTTTGCAGAAAAACCAGCTAGTGGTATCATTACAATTGATATCAAAGCCAATTTCCAATTCTGAGTAAACATAACAAATAACAAACCAATTAGTGTAAGCGAGTCTTTAAATAACGTTAACAAAGCATGGCTAAGTAAATTTGTTATATGTGTAACATCGTAGGTAAGATTAGAAATAAAACTTCCAGAGTGTTTTTTATCTATGATTTGGGTATCAGCTTTAATAAGAGATTCTGTCATATCGTATTGCAATTTTTTCTTAACTTCCTCACCAACCCCAATCATTGTAGATTTTGCAAAATATAAAGAAAGTCCCTTTAAAGAAAAAGCAATGATTATCATAAATGGAATTAAAAGAATTAGAGATTGGTCCTTTTCTATAAACAATTTTTTTATAGCAGGATCCAACAACCAGGCTATTGCTGAAGTACTACCAGCAACCAAAATAGAAAAAAAGCCAGATAAAAGAATTTTATTAAGGTACTTTCTTGAGTAATCTTTATAAAGTCTTTTGTAAATTTCTGTATTTTTCATTAAAATAGTTTTCCTATCAGGATAGTTGATAAAACAATCAGACCAAAATAATTATTGCTTTTAAATATTGTGAGACATTTTTCTGCACTATCTGGTTTGAATGATCTAATTTGATAGCCAAATAAGTGAATTATTGGAAAAATTAATAGTAAGAAATACATAAGATTAAATTTCAAAATATAACCTCCCAAGATAAAGCTAAGAATGAATATTAGATAACATAGGAATAAAAATAACTTTGAGTTTTTTTTAAATTTAATTGAAGTCGATTTTAATCCTATTATTTCATCATCTTTGATATCCTGATATCCATATATTGTGTCGTATCCGAGTGTCCAAAATATGGCTCCAAAATAGAATAATAAAGGAATTAAACTTATTTGTTCAGTATAAGATGTCCAGCCAAGCACTAGTCCATAGTTAAAAGTAATGCCTAAAAATAGTTGTGGCCAATATGTGTATCTTTTCATTAAAGGATAAGTAAATGCCAAAGGCATTGAGCCTAAGGCTAAAATAATTGTGAATAAATTAAAATTAAGTAAAACAATGAGAGCAATTAAACATAACACTAGTGCATAAATTAAGGCTAATTTCCAAGATACTTTTCCTGAAGCTAAAGGTCTATCTTTTGTTCTCTCAACTTTTTTGTCAAATTCTTTATCAAGTATATCATTAACAATGCATCCAGCCGATCTCATTAATATGGATCCTAAAAAAAATAGAGTTAAGTAAAAAATATAATCATTTAAACTATCTTTAAAATCATAGGCTAGAGTTAGACCCCATGCACAAGGCCAAAATAACAACATGTAACCAATAGGTTTTTTTAGTCTAGTTATTTCGATAAAAATATTTAATTGGTTCATAAATTTTACTTGTAAATAACAGGGGCAAGATTGATAATCAAATTGATTCGTATGAATATAGATTACACTGTTACTGCACTAATGTTTCCAGCTATTCCTTTATTGATGGGAGTTTATAGTAATAGATTTCATACTTTAAGTAATTTAATAAGAAAACTACATGATGAACACGTTTATGAGAAACATATTCCACCTGAGTGGAAAAAACAATTTCTCAACTTGAGCAATAGAATAACACTTCTAAGATGGACAATCTTATTTGCGGCATTTGGATTTTTATTTAATATGTTAACTGTTTTTGCGCTTTACATGGATGAGCTTTTACTGGCAAGAATTATTTTTGGTTCATGTTGTCTATCTATGATAATATCAATAATATTTTTTATTAGAGAAATACATATTTCTACGAATGCTTTAAAACTTCATATGTCTGATATGGATGTAAACGTAGACTAGGGAATTATAACCGCTGGACCAGTCAATAATCTTGCCTCTAAATCCTTATGAGCTTGTGCAGCGTCTTTTAGAGAATACTTTTTTGAAACTTTAACTTTAAATTTATTTGTTAATAAAGCATCAAATACTTTTTTTGCAGACTCAACGAGCTCTTCTCTTTTAACTGTATAATGAGCAATTGAAGGTCTTGTAAAAAATAATCCTTTGGCATTAATATCTTTTTTAACATCGATTGTATCAACGTATCCTGACGCATTTCCAAAGGCCACCATCATACCCCTTATCTTTAGTGTTTCGATTGAACCTTTGAAAGTTTTAATACCAACACCATCATAGACTACATCGATACCGTTTTTGCCAACAATTTTTTCTACTTCAGATACAAAATCTTTTTCTGAGTAATTTATTATATGGTGGCAGCCATTTTTTTTTGCAATTTCCTCTTTACTTTTTGAACCTACAGTTCCAATCACCTCAGCACCTAATGAATTTGCCCATTGGCATAAAATTTGACCAAGACCTCCTGCCGCAGCATGATATAAAACTTTATCACCTTTTTTTAAAGGATATGCTCTATGTATCAAATACTCTGCAGTAATGCCTTTTAATGTTATGCACGAGGCTACCTCGTCAGAAACTCCATCTGGAACTATAACTAATTTTTCTTCAGGCATTATTTGCTTTTCTGAATAAGCACCAATAGGCATTGATGCATGAGTTACCCTGTCTCCAATTTTAAAAAATTTTATATCTGACCCGACTTCTTCAATTATTCCACAAGACTCAAGACCTATACCACTCGGTAATGGAATAGGATAAAGTCCAGTTCTATGATAAACATCTATATAATTTAAACCGATAGATAAATTTTTGATCAAGACTTCTTTCGGTCCTGGTTTTCCAATTTCTGTATCTTTGAATGTTAAAACCTCAGGTCCACCAAATTTTTCTATTTTGATTGATTTCATTAATTATTTTACAAAATTACCACTATGATAATCTTGAACAGCTTGTAAAATCTCTGATTTAGTATTCATTACAAATGGTCCACCTCGTGCTATTTCCTCATTAATAGGTTTTCCTGAAATGACTAAGAATTTAGCATTAATTTTTGCAGATACTTTTAAATTTTCACCTCGTGATAACAATACCAGAGTACTGTCTTTTACTTTAGTATGTTTTTTTTCACCAATTTCTATTTCACCATTTATTAAATATATAAATGAATTATGAGTAGAAGGAATCTTAATATCAAATTTTTTACCTTTGTTTAGTTCAACGTCAAAATAAATAGGTTCAACATTATGACCTTTTACAGGACCTTCTGCCTTTTCAAATTTACCTGCTATGACCTTGATTTGTTTATCTTTATCTTTATGAATTTTCATTTTATCAGCATCAATATAAATATATTCAGGTTTACTCATTTTCAGTTTTGCTGGCATATTAATCCATAATTGAAAACCATGTAATTTACCTTCTTTCATTGCAGGCATTTCCGAGTGAATTATCCCGCTTCCTGTTTTCATCCATTGAACATCTCCTGCCGACATTTTTCCTTCACCACCTGTACTATCTTTATGTTCAAAGTCACCTGCAAGCATATATGTTACTGTCTCGATACCTCTATGAGGATGGGGAGGAAAACCAGCAATATAGTCCTCACTGTTCTCAGAGCCAAATTCATCTAGCATTAAGAATGGATCAAAATAATTAGGCTCCACTCCAATGCTTC
>CACCBF010000012.1 GCA_902544135.1 uncultured Pelagibacteraceae bacterium
TTAATTATTATTTTCTTGGTTTCTTTTTACTTAAATTCTCTTACGGAAGTTATTTTTTTAATTACGACATTATTTCAAATCTAACAAATTATGGGGTTTTTAAAGGGATTAATTTTCATAATATATCCTTTTTATACCTCGGAATATTTCTTTTAAAATTAAAGTACCACAAATTCGGTTTACAGAAGTTTAAAAATTTTTATTTAATTTCCTTATTACACGATTTTTTATTTATCTTAAGTTTGAGCTATAACTCTCTAATTATTTTATCTTTAATAATAATTTTTTCATTTAGTATTTTAAGGTTAATTAAATTTGAAAATTTTGATAGATTTTTATTCATTCTCATCCTAATTTTTTCGTTTAATTATTTAATTTCACCATTAATTCTAAACAAGATTTTCTATTTAAATATCCCAATATATTTTGAAAAAATTAATTATTTTTTAGATTTTTTAAAAGATTATCATTCTTTATTAATCGATAATGATAATAATAATCCAAGATTAGACCTGATTAAAAAATCTTTAGGAGAAGTATATGTTTCCTTACAGGGTGTATTTGACAGATTCTTCCTTTATTGGTTACAAGATAATTATCAAATTTCAATTTTTGGATCTTGGGTTTATAATAATTTTCTATATCATAGTTTATTTTTAGAATTTTTAAGTAATTTTGGAGTTGTTGGATTAACTTTTTTATACTTTTACTTGTTTAAATTTTTCTCTTGCTTAAACACAAAATATTCTAAATTATTTTTTTTGATTGTTGTACTTTTAAATACAATGGATACTTTTATGTTTTCACATCATTACCAATTAATGATTATTACTTGGACTTTTATCGGGATATTAGATGAAGAAAAAAAAATATAGTCCGAAAATATCAATTATTATGGTTGTTTTTAATGAAGAAAAGACATTAATAAAATCTATTCAAAGTATCTTAATTCAAAATTTTAAGAAATATGAGCTATTAATTTATGACAATAATTCCTCTGATAAGACTAAATATTTTTTAAGAAAAATTTCCAATAATAATGAAAAAATTAAAGTATTTTTTTCTAAAAAAAATTTAGGGTTGACTGAGGGATTAAATTTTTTATTAAAAAAAACAAAATCTGATGTAATAGCTCGACTGGATGGAGATGATTTTTGGAATGCAAACAAATTAAGATTACAATTTAATTTTTTCAAAAATTCTAAAAGGAATTTTGTAGGAACAAATTCATATTATTTTAAAAATAATAAAGTTCTTTCAAGTTCTAATTTACCATTGACTAATAGAGAAATAAGAAAAAAAATAATTTATACAAATCCATTTATTCACTCGTCAATTATGTTTAATAAAAGATATTTTTCAGAATACGATACAAAATACATAAAATGTCAAGATTATGATGCTTGGTTAAAATTATCTAAAAATGAAAATTTAGAATTTAAAAACATATCTAGAAGACTAACCTACCATAATTTAAGTAATAGACTGCATTTCTTGACAATAATTAATGATTTAAAGATTAGATTTAGACATTTAAAAAACTTAAATTTCATAAATTTTATTTCTTCAACTTTATACATTTTATATTCTATTATTATTTTGTTAATAAAGTTTTTGATAAATAAAAAATAAGCTTGTTTTTTTTAGAAAATAAATTATTAGAGTTTTATGAATTATTATGTAGCAGGTGCAGGAGGTTTTATCGGTGGTCATTTAGTTAATAGACTTATAAATAATGGTCATAATGTTGTAGCTGTAGATGTTAAAAAAAAAGAAGAATGGTTTCAAATAAACGATAGTTCAAAAAATTTTTTTGAATGTGATTTAAAAGTTTTAAAAAATTGCCAAGATACTGTTGAGAATATTGATGTGATTATCAACCTAGCCTGTAATATGGGAGGCATAGGTTTTATCACTAGTTATAAAGCTGAGTGCATGCTTTCTGTATTAATCAACACTAATTTATTAATGCAAGCTAAAGAGAAAAAAGTAAAAAAATATTTTTACTCATCGTCAGCATGCATATACCCAACAAATATACAAAGTGATCAAAAATCAGTGGCTTTAAAAGAAGAAACTGCCTATCCAGCTAATTCAGAGGACGGTTATGGATGGGAAAAACTTTTTAGTGAAAGAATGTGCAAACATTTTTATGAAGATTTTAATTTAGAAGTTAGAGTTGCTAGATTTCATAATTGTTATGGACCTTATGGGTCATGGTATGGAGGTAGAGAAAAAGCACCAGCGGCATTAACTCGTAAGTTTGTAGAGGCAAAAATTAAAGAAAAAAATGAAATTGAAATTTGGGGAAACGGTGAACAGGTTAGAAGTTTCATGTATGTTGATGATTGTTTAGATGGAGTGCTTAAACTTATAGACTCTAATTTCAGAGATCCAATTAATATTGGAAGTAGTGAAGATGTTACCATTAATGAGATGGCCGATATACTAGAGAAAATTTCTGGAGTTAAACCTAAAAGAAACTATAAATTAGATGCACCACGCGGTGTATTTAATAGAAATAGTGATAACACATTGATAAAAAAGGCATTAAAATGGGAGCCATCAATAAAGCTTGCCGATGGTTTAAAGACCACATTTGATTGGATTTTTAAAGAGTACAAAAAGAAATACGAAGTATAGTTTTGCTGTATTATATTTTTAGTAATTTTATAATTTTTTTTATCGCTTTTTTTGTTTTAAAAAAAAATAAATTAAAAATAATTAAACTTTTTAGTGCACCCAAGGAGGAACACAATTACAATAAAGATATTTTACCTTTAGGTGGAATAATATTAATTTTTATTTTTCTATTAAATATAGTCTCATTTTCTTCAGAAATATTAATTTGTTTATTTTTAATATTTATCTTGGGTTTTTTTTCAGATACTAAAATTGTTAATAATCCTTCTGTAAGATTCATATTAATGATATTAGTAATTATATCTTTTATTTTTTACTCTGGATTAACTATTTCTCCAAAAAATTTTCCTGTTATTGGAAAATTGATGGAAAATAAATTATTTAATTTGTTTTTTCTTCTGATATGCATTTTGTTGGTAATAAATGGTTCAAACTTTATTGATGGAGTAAATAATAATCTTAATTTCTATTTTTTTTACTTCAATATTATCATCATGTTTATAAAATACACTTACCAAATAGATTATGATTATAATTTAATTTTTTTCTTTTTTTCAATAATTTTCTTTTATTTTAATCACAAAAATGTTTTAATGTTTGGGGACAGTGGTTCGTATATTGTTGGTTTTATTATTGCAATAGAAATTATATATTTGACAAATGAATTACAAGATATAAGCAAATATTTTGCAATCATAATGGTGATTTATCCCTGTTATGAGGTACTTTTTTCTGTGATAAGAAAAATTATCATTAAAATAAATCCACTTTATCCAGATAAAAAGCATTTACATTTAATTCTAATTAGAAAGAATAATTATAATCATTTTAGAACGTCTTTTGTGATAAATTTATTTAATTTTATAATCTTTTTATTAGGATTATATTTTTACAAAGATGATATTGTTTTAATTTTTTTGATATTAACTTACATAATTTCCTACAATATTTATCATCAATTTTTATCTAGATAAATTTTTAGATATTCACTTAGTTTATCATAATCACCAACATTGACATGAAAATTTTTCATATTTTGTCTTTTTATTAAATAATAAACATCAGAACTCTTTGGCCCTACATATAAAATATTTTTTTTTGATTTAATCAGACAATATATTTTTGAGGGCAAAACAATACTAGAAAATTCATTTTTTAAAAATATTAAATGAATATCAGCCTTAGATAATAATATATCTAATTTTTTAATAGATATAGTTTTTGTATGAAAATAATTTATTTTCTCTTTTTTTAATAAATTTAAAAAAGGTTCTAAGGATTGTCCACTAGCATTAATCCACAATTTGAATCTATTTTTATTATTGTTTATAAATTTTTTATATCCGTACACAAAAGTTATATAATCATGTGCTAACCCTAAATTTCCTGAATACATTATAATTTTGAATTTCCTTTTTGTTTTTGAGGATTTATTAAATTTTATTAAACAAACGTCCCTTTTGATTTGATATTTATCTATTTTACTGATTTTTTCTAAGTATATTTTTTGATCATATCCTAAATATTGTATCTTATAAAAACTTTCTCTAATTTTACTAGTAAAAAAAAGTACTATCTTTTTTAAAAAAAATTTCAAAAATTTATTTTTACTAAAAGCAATTAGAGTTTCTGGAAAAAAATCAGTAGTTCTAAAAATGATTTTTTTTTTTAAAAAAAAGTTAAGCAAAAAAATAAAGTATATTAATAATTGCGGCGTTCCATTAAAGATTAAATACTTAAAATTTTTCCTAATTTTACAAATTAAAAAACTTATTTTTAAACAAGTGACTAAATTCCAGTAAAGTCTATTGGTTGATGATTGTTTTATAAGTTTAGGGGCAGAAATAGAGTAAATATTTAAAAATTTATCTTTTAGTATCTCCTCCTTGTCTCCGATTCCAATTAGCGAAGTATCTATTTTTTTTTTTGAATAACGCGATGCAAAATGATAAGTATACTGACCAGTTGCAGAAAATTTTGGTGGTAAAAAATCAGTTATTAACAATATAGACATACTAGTTGATGCATCATTATACATTAGGACTCAATATTTTTCATGCAGATTCCTCTTCATGTTTAATGAGAGATGGGAAACTTATCTGTGCTTTCGAAGAAGAAAGACTAAATAGAATAAAGCATTGGGCTGGTATTCCATTTAGATCTATTAGTGAATGTTTAAAATATGAAAAAATTAATTTAAAAGACATAAATGTCATTACTGTCAACTCAAATCCTTACAGTAATATAAAAGAAAAAATTTTTTATACCATAAACTCAAAAAATTTAATTAATGATGTCTCCTCTTTTTTTAAAAGACAATCAAAAAAATTATCTCTTAAAAAAGAATTAGAAAAATACTTTAAGACAAGTATAAAAGGTAAGATAATTAGATATGATCATCATTTATCACACATAGCTTCGTCTTATTATCTATCAGGTTTTAAAAACGCAACAGGCATAAGTATTGATGGTTTTGGTGATTTTTGTAGTCTAGCTATTGCATCTTGTCAAAATAACAAAATAGAGATATTAGCTAGAACTTTTTATCCTAATTCATTGGGTGTTTTTTATGAGGGCATAACCCAGATTTTGGGTTTTAAAAATTATGGTGATGAGTACAAAGTAATGGGTTTGTCAGCTTATGGGAAACCCATGTATAAAAAAAAATTAGAGAAAATTATAGAGTTTGATCCATTTAAATTTATAAATCTAAATTTAAAATATTTTTTGCATACTAAAAAAAATTTTGATTATAAATTTAAAGGTACTCCCAAAAGTAAACCGCTAATAGATAAAAAAAAATTTTTAAAACTTTTGTCTATTGACAATAAAAAATTAAATCAATTTGAAACTAAAGCCAACATAGCCTCATCAGCTCAAAAAATTTTTGAGGAAATCTTTTTTAAAATTGTCCAGCAATCTTTAAGATATTATAGATCTAAGAATTTAGTATTATCAGGAGGTTGTGCAATGAATTGCTTAGCAAATGGTAAATTGTCGAGTCAAAATATTTATAAAAATATATTTGTCCCATATTGTCCAGGTGACAATGGAGGTGCAATTGGTTCTGCATTATTATCTTATAATAAAAAGTTATCCACAAAAAGTTTTCAAAATCCTTATCTAGGCTTGAGAAATAATAATAAAAAAAAGTTAATTAACTTTTTAAAGAATAATAATCTTAAATTTTTTGAATATTCAAATTATAAAAAAATAAATCAAAAATTGGTGTCAGAATTAACTAAAAAAAAAATTATTGCAATTTTTAGGAATAATATGGAATTTGGTTCAAGAGCCTTAGGTAATACCTCTATATTATGTGATCCTAGGTTACTTAATGCGAAAAAAATTATTAATTCTAAAGTCAAACTAAGAGAAAAATTTAGACCATTTGCTCCATCTATTTTAGAGCAAGATGTAAAAAAGTGGTTTAAAACATCTATTAAATCACCTTATATGTCTTTTGTCTTAAAATTTCAGAATAAAAAAAAAAATTTAATACCGGCAGTTTGTCATATTGATCAAACTGGGAGACTTCAAACAGTTGATAAAAAATTAAATCCATATTTTTATGATTTACTTAAAGAGTTTAAAAAAAAAACAAATGTTCCAATGTTATTAAACACATCATTCAACGAAAATGAACCCATTGTAGAAAATCAATTTAGAGCAATCAAAACATTTAAAAGAACATCTTTAGATTTCTTAGTAATTAATAATTTTTTAATATCCAAAAAAAATGTCAAATAAGTTTTTAATAACAGGAGCCTATGGTTATATTGGAAAACATTTGATAAATTTTTTAAGAAAAAAAAAAATTGATGTTTATGGATGTGATAAAAAAGGAGTCAATGGAATAAAGTTCATTAAATCTGATTTTTCAAGTCATAAAGTAATTAATTTTATCAAATCAAAAAAAATAAATCATATCATTCATCTAGCAGCAATTACAACTATTAGTGATGATAAAAAAAATAATATTAAATGTTATAATAATAATTTTATAAAGAGTAAAAAATTTATAAAAAAATTAAATTCTGAAAAAATTCATATTAAAAAATTTATATTTTCGTCATCAGCAGCTGTTTATGGTTTGACTAAAAATTCAAAGATTAAAGAAAATTATAAACCTAAACCAATAAGCATATATGGAAAAAGTAAACTCATGTTTGAGATTTTCTTAAAAAAAAATAAATTCAAAAATTTAGACAAAATTATAGTCTTGAGATTTTTCAATGTCGTAGGGGGAAATTTACTTTTCTTAAAAAATAAGAAAACTTTGTTTAATAAACTTAATTTAGCTAATAAAAGAAATAGAATTTTTTATATAAATGGACATGACCATCCAACAAAAGATGGGACTAATGTAAGAGATTTTATAGACTTAGATATCTTGTCACAATTTATTTTTCTAATAATTAAAAAGAATTTTAAAAAAAAATATTTAGTTTTCAATGTTGGGTCTGGTTTCGGAAAAAGTATTTTAGAAATAATTCAAAAATTAAAAGAATATAATTTAAAAATAAGTTACTTATTTAAAACGAGAAAAAGAGGCGATATATCTTTTTCAATTTCTGATAATAAAAGAATGTTAAAAATTTTGAAAATATCGAAAAAAAAATTAGATATATCTAAAAAAATAAAGAAATATTTTATTGGATGAAAAAAAATCTATTAATTTATGTTGAGGATCCAAGATTTGGTGGACCTCATCAATATACAATTTGTATTCTGAATGAATTAAAAAAAAATTTTAATATTAAACTTCTTACATCTAATAAAGAAAACAAAATTTTTTTAAAAAAACTAAATCTAAAAAAAGTAAATATCAAAACTTTACCACTGTCATTTTTATCGTTGAAATTAGGTAATATATTATCTTATATATTTTTTTTTATTTATGAAATTTTTTTGATAAGAAATAGCATTAAAGAAAATAAAACAGATATTATTTACTCCATATCTGGATTATATTCATTCAAATTAATTATAAGCTCTTTATTCCTAAAGAAAAAAATAGTTATCCATTTTCACGACACTTATTGTAATAAATTTTTTATATTTTTGAGTTTCTTTTTTAAAAATGTTATAGATCTTAGCGTCTACTCTTCAAAAAAATCATTTTTTTTTTATAGCAAATATATTGGAAAAAAAAATTATTTAATTTCTCCTTCATCTATAAATATAAAAAAATTTAAAAAAAACTTTAAAAAGAAAAAAAAATTTTTTGACTTGATTACAGTTGCAAATATCAATCCCGTTAAGAATTTAGAATTGTTAATTATGATTGCCACAACCTTAAAATTCATTAAGAATATAAGATTTCACATAATAGGTAAGGTTTGGCAAAGTCAAATGCAATATAAGAAAAAAATTCTTAAACTAGTTGAAGATGAAAAATTAAATAATATTATTTTTTATAATTTTTTGAATGAAGATAATATAAAAAAAAAATTAATCAGTTCTGATATTTATATTTGTACATCTAGAAATGAGTCTTCTCCAGTTGCTATTTGGGAGGCTATGTCTTGCTATCTTCCTATAATATCTACAGATGTAGGAGATCTAGAAAATTTTAACAAGAAATATAACTTTGGTTTTATTATTAAAAATAAATCTATAAATAATTTTAAAAAGAGTATTATTTATTTTTACAAAAATAAAAAATTAAGAGAAAAGTTTGGAAATAAATCAGCTTTATGTGTTTCTAATGAAATGAATATAAAAAAATCGTTTAAAAAATTTGAAAAAAAATTAATTAGATTATGAAAATTTCTAATTTATCATTTTATTTAAAATTTGAAAACTTACTTTTAATTTTATTACCTTTCTCGCTTATTTTAGGAAACTTAATTTTGAATGGATAAATTATCATAAATAAACTCGCCTCTTAAAGTATTGTTAATTTGAACATAATTTTTATAATTTTATTATTTTTTTACAATAATTTTAAAAGCTTTCATTTTTTTAGATATTTCAAACAACTTAATTATTTTTTAATATTTTTGATAATGTTTTTGGGTTTTAATGCTTTTTTTTCAGAAAATTTATTTATTACATTAAAAGGACAATTGGGATTAATTAAACATCTAATTTTGTATTCTGCATTATGTTATTTTTTTCTTAAAAACGAAAATTCGTTCAAGATTTTTATAAATATTTTGACGATCGTTATTTTATTTACTTTATTTGATACATTTTGGCAGTTTGTTTTTAAAAAAGATTTGTTAGGAAATTATTTAATTGAAAGCCATGGTAACAGGCTATCAGGACCATTTGGTGATGAATATATTGTAGGGGGATTTATATTAAAATCTATTTTTTTTACAAGCAACAGTAAATTTTTCAAACAAAGATATAATTGGATTGCTTATATAATCATTTCCTACATTATAGTTCTTCTTGCAAGTCAACGAATGCCCACTGTTTTGTTTAGTTTTTGTTTAATTTTTTTATTTTTTTTAGATAAAAGATTTAATTATAAATTGGCTATTTCATTATTCATAACTATAATCATTACTGTATTAATAACCTTTAATTCTAATCCTAAAATTAAAAAACATTATATAGATAGAACTCTTGAACAGATTGGTATCTACGAGACAGACTGGGGAGAAGGGCATGAAAATTTTTGGGACTCCCAATGGGGTGCACATTATTTGACGTCAATTGAAATATATAAAGACTCAAAATTATTCGGTTCAGGAATTAAAACATTTAGAAAGGTGTGTAATAAAGATGAATATTCAAGCATTAATTCAGTAAAAGCGGATAGCAGGTGCTCCTCACATCCCCATAATATTTATTTTGAAATTTTAGCTGAAACTGGTCTTATAGGAATGATGTTTTTTTTATATTTGATTATAAGATTTATAAAATATAACAAAATTGCAAAGTTAAATTTTATAAAAGATAACCCAGAAGTATTAGTTTTATCTTTTATATTTTTTTGGCCATTACAATCTACTGGATCTTTATTTTCTACATGGAATGGTTTTTTTTATCCGTTATTTTTTTCATATCTTTATTGTTTGTCAAAAAAATATTATTATAAAAACTCTTAATAAATTGGTTATTATTTAATTATTTTGATGGTGTCAAAAATTAACAAAGAAATAAAAATAATTTTACTCTCATTAACAATATTTGCAATTTCAGTAATAATTTTATTCTTATTAAAATTGTTCACTTTTTTTGAGTCATATAATTTATTCGTTACATCTGGAGCTGAAGTTACAACTCTTAATTTTTTGTATAATCTTTTAAATGGTAATAACCTTTTAGAGTTTCAGGGAGATAATATTCTTTATGAGTTTTACGGTTTAAATTTTCATTTAATTTATTTTCCTTTAGTAAAACTATTTGAAATATTCAATATTAATTACCTGTTTTCTTCGAGGATAATTACAACCTTACTCGTTTTGATTTTGCCAATAATTTTAATCAAAATTTGTGAAAAAATTAATCATGAAAATTTAGATTTAAATAACAATAAAAAAATATTTTACTTCATAATTTTAATTTTTCTAATAAATCATCAAACTTCTAGTTGGTGGATTATTACGTATAGACCAGATATTATAGCGATTATTTTTGCTTTTTTAGGTGTACTAAGTTTTCTTAATTTTATAGAAAATAATAATATTTTTTATTTTATATCCTCAATTTTTTTATGTGTTATTTCTTGGACTTTAAAACAAAATTTTTTGTTTTTATTTTGCTCAATTTTTTTATTTTTAGTTATCAAAAGAAAATACAATTTCTTAGTATTATTTCTTTTTATTATTCCAATTTTTTTAATAATTGTTAATTATATAACTGGTTATAATAATCTTGATTTATTAAATCGCTCACCTGGTACAATTGCATCTTATTTTGAAATAAGAAATTATTTTAATATTTTATTAAAATATTTTATTAAGAATCCAATTTTAATTTTACTGATATTTTTTTTGTACATCAATTTTTTAAAAAAAAATGGCGAAAAAAGAATTTTTTTAATTTTTGTAATTTTTTTTCTTTTTTTTCAAAGTTCAATTATTTCTGTGCTGCATGGTGCTGGATTTAACCATTTAATGGCATTTATGTTTTTTCTATTGATCTCAGTAGGTTTGGTAAATTTTCAAACGATTAAAAAATTTTATATTTTGATTTCCATTTTATTAATTATTTCGTCTTTTTTGAATTATTACCAACTAATTAATTATAATTTACTTGGTAGACAAGGTCTACATTTTAATAGTGATGAAAAAAATGAGATTATTAATTTTAAGAAGTTTATACGAAATGATATTCAATCACCCACAGTCATATTGGGAGCTTCAAATAGGACAGAAATGCTTTTGTTAGAGGAACAATTAGGAAAAGATACATTCCAAATAACATCTTATCTAGATAGTAGTTGGAGACAATTTTTGTTCCGTTCT
>CACCBF010000013.1 GCA_902544135.1 uncultured Pelagibacteraceae bacterium
CAAGAATCAACTTAATGGATATGAAAGCTTAAATAAATTCTATCATTTAACTAATTTAGAAACTTTCAAAAAACTAAAAGATCTTTAGCCCTCTCTTTATCAAGATACTCACATTTTGTAATTTTCAAACTGTTGTCTAACTTTATCAATAAAGGGTTTCCCGTAGGTATTTCAAGATTTGAAATCAGATTGTTATCTAATTCAAAAAGTTTTTTGCATAAAGCTCTAATAGAATTGCCATGGGCAGAAATTAAAATATTAGTATCTCTCAATTTTTCTTGAATTTCTTCCTCAAAAAATTTGACGACTCTGTTGTAAGTATCTTTTAAAGACTCTGTGCTTGGAATAAGCTCCTCTGGAACATCTTTATAAATACTTATGTTACTAGGATGGTATGGACTTTCTTTACTTAGGGCATCTGGTTTCATATCCCAAGATCTACGAAACTCGTGCACTTTCTTTTCCCCAATTTTTTTTTTCATTTCAATCTTATCTAAGCCAGTAAGAGCTCCATAGTGTCTCTCGTTAAGTTGCCAGGCAGATTTGAATTCTTTTTCATCATTTAAAATTTCTTTTATAATTTTTAGGGTATGTTTTGCTCTTAATTGAACAGATGAATAATAATAATTTATTTTAAGATTTTGTTCCTTAATAAGTTGACCTGCTTTTTTAGCTTCAGATTTGCCTGTTTCTGTAATATCTACGTCAACCCATCCTGTAAATTTTTTCTCAAGATTCCAAGTACTTTGTCCATGTCTTACAAGAATTAAAAAACTCATATTATATTTCTAAAATATATTTATAAATAAAACTATAAAATTAATGATTAAATTTTTTTCTAAATATAAAATAATATTTTATTTTTTGAACTTTTGTCTGATTTTTTTATATATTTTTCCAGGCAGTTTGATTGGCTTTTTTCTACATGGTGATACTAAAATGCAACCTCAAATAACACGTGACTTTATAATATCATCGAATCATTTTTATGTCTTCATTTTGTTATCAATAGTAGGTTTTCTTACATTTTATAAATTTAACGAAACTAAAATATTAATAATCTACTTGCTTGTATTATCGATAATTCTAGAAGTCTTTCATTTATTAATACCTGAAAGAAGTTTTCAATGGAAAGACCTTTTCGGAAATATATTTGGAGTGATAGTTGTAATTTTCATCAAGAAAATTATAAATAAATATGGTTTATTTAAAAAATAAATTAATTATTTTTATTTTTTTTTTGTTTACAAGTTGTTCATCAATTCCATCGAACACTTCAAATAGTTGCTCAATATTTAACGAGAGATATCTTTGGTATAAGCATACAAAAAAAGTTGAAAAAAAATGGGGCACTCCGATTTATATTCAACTTGCAATTATAAAAATGGAGTCTGATTTCGATTGGTTGGCAAAACCCGCAAGACAAAAAATTTTTAAAGTTATTCCTTATAAAAGACCATCTAGTTCATTCGGTTACTCACAAGCTGTTAAAGGAACATGGGAGCAATATAAAAAAGAGACTGGAAACAAATTAGCTACAAGAGCAAGATTTAAAGATAGTGTAGACTTTATTGGTTGGTATACAAATAAATCTGAAACAATTTTAAAAATTTCAAAAAAAGATGCTTTCAAGCAGTATCTTGCTTACCATGAGGGTTGGGGGAATTTCAAACATTATAAAAAGAATAAGAAGGTAATTAGATTAGCCAAAAAAGTGGAAAAACAAGCTGGCCTTTATAGGAGACAATTATCAGAGTGCAGTAAATCTCTTAATAAAAATAAATATATTATTTTTTAGATAATTCTTTTTTTAATTCTAAATCAACTTCATCTATCCTCTTCGTATTTTTAGCTAAAGCTAAGTACATTGATGGAGTAATATATAATGTAAAAAATGTTGAAATAATCATTCCACCTAGAATAGTTGAACCCACAGCCAATCTTGAACCCTCACCAGCACCCGGTCCAATGTTTCCTATAACAAGTGGTACCATCGCAATCATAGTACTTAAAGATGTCATGATGATTGGTCTAAACCTCACTGAGCATGCCTCTTTAACTGCAGACTCAATATTTTTGCCTGTAGTTCTTATTCGATTTGCATAATCGACTATTAAAATACTATTTTTTGTAGAGATACCTATAAGAATGATGAGAGCGATTTGAGAAAAAATATTCACAGAGCTGTTTAAAAATAATATGAAAACTAATCCACCAAATATTGCTAATGGAACAGTTAAAACAATTATAAATGGATGAATAAAAGAATTAAATGTTGCAGCCATCACTAAATAGGCAGTTAGTAAAGATAAAACAAATATTATAAACAATTCATTACTTGTCTCTTTTATTTCCTCAGATTTTCCTTTCCAAGTAATTTGATTTTTTGGGGCTAAATTTTCCATTACATCTTCAAAAAATCTTATTGCTTCAATTAACGTATAGCCTTCATTAATATTTGCAGAAATTGTCACTGCTCTTTGTCTGTTATACCTTGATAATTCTTTTGCAGAGCCTTCCTCTTTAAAGTTTACTAAATTTGCAAGTGAGATTAGTTTTCCAGTAGTGTCGGAACGAACAAATATCTTTGAAACTCCCTCTTTATTTCTCCTATCCGACAAATATTGTTGGACAATAATTGGATATTCTCTACCTAATTTATTAAAAGTAGTAATTTTTTTGCCACCATAAAGAGTTTCTAGAGTTTCTCCAATAGCTTTTGTGGAGACCCCTAGATCTTTAGCTTTATTTTTGTTTATTATTAATTTAACTTCAGGTTTATTTCTATTGTAATCAGATTCAATTCTTGAGAGATTTTTGTTAGATCTAATTTTTCGAATTATTTGTGTTTGAATTTCTTCGAGTTCTTCATAGCTATTACCATAAATAACCATTTGCACTGGCTTATTATAATTAGAAACTCTTATAGATTGTGGAGATATGGGAAAAGCCAGGGCTTGGGGGAGAGTAACAATTTTTCCAATTGCCTCTCTTAATATAACCTGTTGTCCTTTTTTTCTTTTTTTCCAATCATCTAAAAGAGCAATTATAATAAAACTATTAAATGAGTTTGCTGAATTACCAAATCCAGGTACTCGCATAATAAATCTTGAGTAAGGACTATCTTCAGATTGTAAAAGTGGTATTAACCTAGCCTCAACTTTTTGCGCCTGTTCTTGTGTATATTCAAAAGAGCTTCCCTCATCAGTAGCTCCTATAATTAAATAAGCACCACGATCCTCCATAGGCAGCAATTCCTTTTTTGAAAAACTAAATAATAAGATAGAAGAAATGATTATAAAGACTATAAAAATACCAACTAATTTAGATTTGTGAACAATAACATCTAAGGTTTCTCTATAAAATTTGGCGAAATTTAAAAAAACTTTCTCAAATTTTTGTATAAAAATTTTCTTTGAGCTTTTTTTATTTAAGAATTTACTAGCAAGCATTGGCGACAGTGTTAATGCTACAAAAGATGAAATTACTATTGAAAATGACAATGCAATTGCAGTTTCTCTAAATAATGTCCCAGAAATTCCCTCAATAAATATTAGCGGAAGGAACACAGCAACCAAAATTAGTGTTGTTGCAATTATTGCAAATGATATTTGTTTAGATCCTTTGTAGGCCGCAACAAGCGGTGTTTCTCCATTTTCTATTCTTCTATATATCGCGTCTGTCATGATTACAGAGTCATCTGTAATTATGCCTATGGCCAATATAAAACTTAAAAGCACAAAAATATTTATTGATAGACCAAAAATATAAAGACCTAAAAAAGATGCTATTAAGCTTACCGGAAGTGCAATGGCTGGCACAACTACAGCTTTGAGATTTCCCAAGAATAAATAGATTATTAAAACAACCAAAACAAAGGCTATAACCAAGGTTTTATATACTTCCTCAATTGCAGCCTCCACATAATTAGCTCTGTTAAATGAGACCCTTAAATCTAGTTCCTCAGGCAAAGATTTTCTTACTTCAATTATCTTTTTTTTAATATCCTTTGAAAGCTCAACTGTTGATGCACCACTTCTTGCATAAATACCAATCCCGACAGTTTTCAAATTTATTTGATCTTTAGTTTGAGCTTTGAAAAGAGTTTTTTCTGAAACAGGTCCAAATTCAATATTTGAAATATCAGATAATAAAATAACTTTATTATTAGTTTTTTTTATCGGTAATTGTTTAATAGAATCTATATCATTATAAGATTTGTCTAAATTAAGCGTTAGATCAATGTTATCTGCCTCAAGAGTTCCAGCTGGAAGACTAATATTCTCTCCCCGCATTGCAACTTCAACTTCATTTATTGTTAGATCATTTGCCGCCAGTTTAATCGGATCAATCCAAACTCTAATACTTAATTCTCTTAGACCACCAACTAATATTCTTCCAACATTTTTTACACTTGAAAATTGATCTACCAAATATCTTTTCGCATAATCTCCTAATTCAAGATCACTCCAAGTAGACGAGGACAAGGATAACCACATTGTTGTTGTAAAACCCGCAGCTCTTTTTAATATCTGTGGGGGTTCTGACTCTGTGGGTAAATTATCAACAACTCTTGCAACTCTTTCTCTAATATCATTTGCAGCGTTATCCAAATTTATACTTGTATCAAACTCAACATTTATCGTGCTCCTGCCATTTTCAGATTTAGAATCTATATTCTTTATTCCTTCAGCACCCCCTATTACATCTTCAATAACTTGAGTAACTTCTTGATCTATTATTGACGCTGATGCTGAGTTATAATTTACTTGTACTTGAACTACAGGTGGCTGAATACCGTTAGGAAGTTCTCTAACTGGTAATTTCCAAAATACAAATAATCCAAAAATAATTAGTATTAGGGACATTACCCAAGATACCGCAGGTCTTTTTATACTTAATTCAGTGATAAACATTTATTTTGTAATAGGTTTAATTTTACCGTTCGGTCTAACTTTTTTAAGGCCCTCAGCTACAACAGTTTCTCCTTCATTAAGTCCAGAGATTATTTCAATATTTCTATTGCTTCTTAATCCTGTCTTCACCTCAGTTTTATTAGCAATATTTGAACCATTAATTTTGTAAACATATGATTTATCGCCTTCAATCATCACGCTGGTATCAGGCACACTTAATGAATTTCTTAAGTTAAATTTTATACTAACCTCCAACAATGAGCCTGAAATTAATTCTTGGTTTGAATTATTCACTTTAATTCTAGATAATAAACTTCGTGTATCTGCGTTTATTCTACTTGAAACAAAATCAACTTCTCCAGAAAAAACTTTATCTTTGTAGCTTGATAATTTTACTTCTACTGGAAGTCCTTTTTTTATTGATGCAGAATAACTTTCAGGAATCTTTATATCTGAGTAAATTTCAGAATTATCATCAAGCGTAATAATGAATATGTTATTCGAGACTAAAATATCCTCAGTAAGCCCTGTGTAACCGAGCACACCACTAAATGGCGCAACAATGTCTCCACTCTTTAACCTTATTAATTTATCTCCTTTTTTTACAAAATCTTTAAGCTCTAAATTACCTAGGAGGTCGTCTTTTTTAATTTTGAAAGTTTGTGATTTTTTGGAAATTGCGGTGCCAAAAGTTTCAATTCTATCTGAAAATTCTTTGTTTATCACCTCTGTAACTATTATTCCAGGAGGAGGTATCTTACTAAATTTTTTTTTAAAATGATTGGCTATTAAAGTTCTTGAAATAATTACAGCTGCAATAACAAGAAAAAATATTAAAATTATTGATATTGTTTTTGTAGATCTTTTCATACTTCTAAATTAATCCGTATTCAGCCCAAGAACCATCGTAAATGCAAGGTAGATATTTATCATTTATTAGGGAATAAGCTAGTGCCAAAACACACGCAGTAACTCCAGATCCACAAGAAAAAACTACATTCTTATCGGTAGTACTATCTAAACATGAATGAAAAATTTTTTTAAGTTCAACTACGTCTTTAAACGTTTTATCCTCATTTAAACAAGAGATATATGGTATACAAAAAGAATTCTTAATATTTCCACTTTTTAATCCTTTTCTAGGTTCAGTAACTTTTCCATCAAATCTTTCTCTGCTTCTAGCATCTATAACTTTAAAAATGGGTTTAATTATATTTTGATTTATCATTTTCATATCTTTAACTAATTCCTTTTTTTCTAAACTTTTATATCTAGACTTATTTATAAAAGGTAAATCAGCAGTAGTCGTTCTTTTTTCTTTAATCCACTTGTTTAGACCACCATTTAATATATGGACTAACTTTGGATCATGACCAAAATAAATAAAATTATACCAACATCGACACGAACTTATTACATCAGAATTGTCATAAATTACTATTTCATCATTATTTTTAATTCCCATGGCTGAAACAATTTTTTCCCACTCATGTTTATCAACCAGCATATGTGGAAGATTTGTTTCTTTGTTTGAATTAGAATCTAAATCAAAAAATATGGAGTTGGGAATATGTTTGGTTTTGTACTCTTCAAAACCATTTCTTTTTGTTAAAGGCATATGCCATGAACAATCAATAATTTTTACATTATCTAGATTCTTGTCCAACCATTCAGTCTCTACTAAAGACATTTATCTTTTTTCCAAATACCTTTGATGATATTCCTCAGCAACACAATAATTTTTAAGTAATGATATTTTTGTTACGACTCTGCCCGACAATCTTTGATTAACTTCATTTAAAACCTTTTCAGCTATTTTTTTTTGATTATCATTTAAATAAAATATTTCACTCCTATATTGAGTTCCAAAATCAGGCCCTTGAGAATTTAATGTGGTTGGGTCATGAATATCAAAAAATATATTTAAAATTTTTTCGAATGAGATCATTTTTTCATCAAAATCGAGCTTAACAACCTCTGCATGATTAGTTTTTCCTGAGCAAACTTCTTTATAGGTAGTTTGTTTGCTATCGCCTCCACAATAGCCAACCTCTGTTTTAATTATCCCATCAATTCTACTGAATTTTATTTCAGGTCCCCAAAAACATCCAAGAGCTAAAACTGCTATTTCCATTGATAAAGATTTAAATTAATTTACAAATTATTCGTATGCTAAGTAAAAATCAATTGGGTTTTTTGTACATGTTTATGTCTGTTTGTGCATTTTCGTTAATGGACATAATTGTTAAGTGGTCGGTTGATTATCCAATAGGACAAGTTTTATTTTTTAGAGGATTTTTTGGTATCCTATTTTATTTCCTCATAATACCCAAAGATAGACTTCATAATTTTTATTATACAAAAAGGGCTGGTTTGCATTTTTTACGTTGCATGTCGGGCCTTGTTGCTTTAGTTGCAATTTTTATAGCTTTAAGAAAACTACCTTTAGCAACCGTTGTTAGTATTTCATTTGCTGCACCAATATTTACAACAATCCTATCAATATTTTTATTAAGTGAAAAAGTTGGGATTTACAGATGGCTCGCAGTAATAATTGGTTTCATAGGAATATTAATTATTACTGAGCCAGGTATAAGCCAATTAAATATTTATTATGTTTTCCCAGTAATATTTTGTCTTGGTTTATCTTATGTTGCCATTACTTTAAGACAATTATCAACAACAGAACCTGTATGGTTAATTTCTTTTTATTTTTCTTTATCTATTACTTTATTAAGTTTTTTAAGTATTCCACAAGGATGGGTTATGCCAAGTTTGAAAGATTTTATATTTTTATCTTTGGTTGGTATTTTTGGTGGAGTAGCTAATCTATGGCTGGGTCAGTCTTATAAATATTCTGAAGTTTCTCTTGTTACCCCATTAAAATATTTAGCTTTATTGTTTGCTATAATCTTTGGTTACTTCATATGGGGAGAGGTGCCCACATATAAAACGCTTTTTGGAGCATCACTAGTCATTGTATCTACATTGATTATCTTTAGAAGAGAAATTTATAATAAAAAAATAATCACTTCTAAAACAATAAATGACTAAAGTTCCAAAATATTGGAAAAAAGCAAAAAATTACCTATCAAAAAAAGATAAAGTATTAGCAAAGTTAATTAAAAGCTATCAAAGTCCATCAGAAATAATTCTTACTTCTAGAAGAAATATATTCTTTTCCTTGTGTAAAAGTATTATTGGTCAACAAATTAGTGTTGCTGCTGCAAACGCTGTTTTTTTAAAATTTAAAAAGAAGTGTAATAATAAAATAAATCCAAAGATAGTATCTAAATTAACTACACTTCAATTAAAAAGTTGTGGTCTGAGCCGCCAAAAGGTATCTGGCATTAAGAATTTAGCAAAAAAGACTTTAAATAAATCTTTCAATCCAAAATTAATAAAGAATATGAGTGATGAAGAGGCAATACTTTATCTTTCTCAATTAAAACAAATCGGAAGATGGTCAGCAGAAATGATTTTACTTTTTACATATAACAGATCTAATATTTGGCCTATCCAAGATATTGGCCTTTTAAGAGCAATTTCAAAAAATTATAAAAAAAAATATTTACCACCAGAAAAATTTGTAATGCTTTTAAAAAAAAAATTTTCACCTTATTGTTCTGTAGCAACATGGTATTTATGGAGAAGTATTGATCCAGAACCTATTCAGTATTAAAACCCTCAACTATTTGCATATGTCTGATAGTTGTTTTTCTTGCTAATTCCCAACCAGCTTTATATTCTTTCGATTCATGACACTTTAATGCTTGTTCGAAACTAGGAAATTCCCAAACCACTGTTCTTAAAAAATCATCACCATCAAAAGTTGTATGTTTTCCTCCTCTAACAAGAGGCAAACCACCATAACTTTTTATTATTGGTGTAACAGTCTCTGCATATTTTTTTAAATTTTCTTGATTATCTACTTTTAAGTATAAACTTATCCAATATGCTTTCATGATTTCTCCTTTTTAAATAATTTCAATTATGATAATAAATTTCATGGCAGAGAAATTGATTATCAGCTTTAATGAGTATACTAAAATAGTTGAAAAACTAGCAATACAAATTCATCAAAAATATAAACCTACAGTATTAGTAGGCATTATGAGAGGAGCAGCCCCAATCATTGATATTTTGTCTAGAATTTTAAAACTACCTATCGCATACATTGTCATTCAAAGTTATTCAGGTGAAGGCATGGAGGATCAACAAGGCCAATTGATGTTTGCAAGAGAAATAAGCTCTTTAGCTAGTAATGAAGATTTTAACAAAGTGCTTTTAATTGATGATCTCTCTGACACTGGATTGACATTAAACAAAAGCATCGAATGGCTAAAAAATTATGGCCCCACAAAAGATTATATAAAAGAGGTAAAAACTGCTTGTTTATGGAAAAAAAAATCTTCAACTTTTGAACCCGATTTTTGTCCTATAAGACTAAATTCAGATCCATGGATTGTCCAGCCTACTGAACATTACGAAGAATTATCAATTGAGGAAATATTAAAACAAAATAAATAGGGCTAGTAAAAACTAGCCCTATTTCATAAATGTTTAGGCAACAACAAAACTTATAACACTTAAAACTGCTATTAACCATATAGCTGGTGAAGTAGTTGAAAACTTACCAGTGAATATTTTGATTAAAGCGTACGACACAAATGCTAAGGCAATACCATTGCTTATACTATAAGTTAAAGGCATAGTTATCATAGCAAGAATAGCCGGGGCAGACTCTGAAACATCGTTCCATTCAATATCAGTTATATTTCTAATAAATAAAACTGAAACAAAAAGTAAAGCAGCACCATCTATTTGTTTAGGTAAACTAGTTGCTAATGGAGCGAAAAATATACATGCTAAAAAAAGTATACCAATTACTAATGATGTCATTCCAGTTTTTCCACCAGCTTTAACTCCTGCACCAGACTCTACATAACTAGTAACCGTAGTAGTTCCCATCATAGCTCCTGCAACAGTACCTACACTGTCAGATAACATTGCTTTATTTATGTCTTGAACTTTTCCATCTTTGCTAACCTTTCCAGCAACATTTGCCACTGAAGTTAATGTTCCTGCAGTGTCAAAGAAGTCTATAAATAATAACGTAAATATTACCGTAGACATTCCAGCAGTCATAGCGGCAGATAGATCAAATTCAAAAAGATAAGTCATCGGCGGTGGAGAACTTGCAATACCGTTAAATTTTGCAAGGCCTGTCACCCAAGCAATAATACTAAAAACTAAGATCCCAATAATGA
>CACCBF010000014.1 GCA_902544135.1 uncultured Pelagibacteraceae bacterium
CTCTGCAGCCAGAAATGGTTCGACTAAAAGAACTTCACAAAGATGATAAAATGAAACTGCAACAATCAATGATGGCACTGTACAAGAAAGAAAAAGTTAATCCAATGTCTGGGTGTTTGCCAATTCTTGTCCAAATTCCAGTTTTTTTTGCTTTATATAAAGTTCTATTTGTAACAATAGAAATGAGACAAATGCCATTCTATGGGTGGATCCATGATTTAAGTGAGAGAGATCCTACAAGCATATTTAATATTTTTGGTTTATTACCTTATGATGTTCCAAGTTTCTTGATAATTGGAGCTTGGCCAGTAGCGATGGGAGTTTCGATGTGGGTACAACAAAAACTGAACCCTGCGCCTACTGATCCAATGCAGGCTAAAATTTTTGCTTTCTTCCCTCTATTCTTAACTGTAATACTTGCACCTTTCCCAAGTGGTTTAGTTATTTACTGGACTGTCAATAATATCTTAACGATGGCCCAACAAGTATTTATTATGAGAAGAACAACAGTAAAAACGGTAACCTAATTTTTTTTTAAAAATAAATTAATGGACTTAAAAAAAATTCTTCCTGAAGACGGACCGCCAATAAACGAGGTTAATAAATACATAGAAAAATATAAAAATGACTTGATAGTCATTAAATATGGAGGAAATGTTTTAATTGATAGAAATATCTTTGATAATTTTATTACTGATTTAAGTATCTTAAATAAATTAGGTCTTTCAGTTATTGTAGTTCATGGTGGAGGTCCAAGAATCAAGAGAGAATTAGATAAATCTGACATCCAATCGAAATTTATAAAAGGACTTAGAGTGACCGATGAAAAAATTATAAATATTGTTGAATCAGTTTTAATAGATTTTAATATTGACATCGTTAACTCCTTAAAAAAAAAAAATACTAAAGCAGTCTCGATTCATACTAAAAAAAATAATATTATTGAGGTAGTATCAGTGTCAAAAGAACTTGGTTTTGTTGGTCTGCCAAATAAGATTAATAAAGATATTTTATTGGATATAATTCGACAAAATAAAATACCGATTATTTCACCACTAGGCTTAGATAAGAACAATCAAACACATAATATTAATGGTGATACTGCGGCAATGGCTGTAGCCAAATCTGTCAAATCAAGGAGATTACTATTGATGACAAATGTTGATGGTGTTTTAAATAAAGAAAAAAAACTTATAGATGAAATATCCTCATCCGAAATATTAGAGATGGTAAAAGATGAGACAATAACTGAAGGGATGATACCTAAAATAAATGCTTGTCTAGATGCTGTCAATAATGGAGTTACAGCAGCTGGTATAATTAATGGTACGAAAAAACATTCTTGTTTGTGGGAAATTTTTTCAGACAAGGGATCAGGCACATTAATAAGAAAATGAATTTAAAAGAAAAAAAATATCTGCTACTTGATCTTGATGGTGTTTGTTATGGTAGGCACAACAACTATTCTTTAGAGCGTGTATTTGGTCAAGTTTCAAAGAGGATGACTCAATTTATATCTGAAAAACTTAAAATTGATAAAAATAAAGCTAAAGAATTACAAACAAATTATTTCTATAAATATAATACATCATTAAGAGGATTAATGGTCCATAATGGAATATCACCAGATGAATTTTTATCTTACGTCCATGAAATTGATTTATCATTTATGAAAGAAGATAAAATTATGAGAAATGAGCTTAAACAATTAGATATGGAAAAATTTATCTTTACTAATGGTAGTGCTGAACATGCTGCTAATATTTTAACTCACTTGGGTGTGTATGATTTGTTTGGAAGAGATAAGGTTTTTGATATTAAAGACGCTGGTTATGTACCTAAACCAGAAGCAGAAACCTTCGACTTAATGGTAAAAAAATTTGGTATAAATCCAAAAGAGACTATTTACATTGAAGATATAGCTAAAAATTTAAGTATAGGTCACGAACGAGGGTGTACAACCGTTTGGTTAATTAATGATGAGCATTTTGGAAAAATGGATGCAGACAAAGATTTTATTTCACACAAAATTGAAAATCTGTCTTTATTTCTAAAAGAAATAAGGCTATTAAAAAGTAATTAATTATGTCTTTAGAAAAAATAATCAATGATGCTTGGGAAAATAAAGATCAGGTAAACCAAAATTCTGATCAAAATTTAAAAGATGCTATTAACCAAGTTATTGCTGATTTAGATAGTGGTAAATCAAGAGTTGCTGAGAAAATAAATGGAGAATGGGTAACTCATCAGTACCTTAAGAAAGCTATAATGTTAAGTTTTAGAATTTACCCAATGGAAAATTTAAATGGTCCTTATAGTAGTTGGTATGATAAATCACATTTATTAAAAGGTAAAACTGCAGGATGGACCAAAGCTGATCATGAAAAAGCAGGTTTTAGAATGGTTCCGAACTCACCAGTAAGAAAAGGTTCATTTGTCGGAAAAAACGCTGTTCTTATGCCATGTTATGTAAACATTGGAGCATATATTGACGAAGGAACGATGATAGATACTTTTGCAAGAGCTGGTAGTTGTTGTCAGATAGGTAAGAATTGCCATATTTCCGCAGGTTCGGGTGTTGGTGGAGTTCTAGAGCCCGCGCAAGCTTTACCAACAATCATAGAGGATAATGTATTTCTTGGAGCGATGTCAGAGGTAGTTGAAGGCGTAATTGTTGGAGAAGGTTCAGTTTTAAGTATGGGTATGTATATTGGTCAATCAACTAAAATAGTTGAAAGGAAAACTGGGAAAATTACTTATGGTAAAATACCACCTTATTCAGTTGTAGTTCCAGGCTCGTTACCTGATAAAAATAATTCTTCTGCACCCTCATTATATTGTGCAGTAATAATTAAACAAGTTGATGAAAAAACAAGATCTAAAACTTCTATTAACGACCTCTTAAGAGACTAAAAATGAAAACTTTAAATGAGTTAAAATTAGCTAAAGAGCTAATCAGATTTCCTTCTATCACCCCAGTTGATGCTGGGGTAATGAAATTTTTAGAAAAAAAATTAAAAGAATTAGGTTTCAAAACAAAAATATTGGAATTTAAAGAAAAAGGATTTCAGCCTGTAAAAAACTTGTATGCAAGATTAGGATCTAAGAAACCGAATTTTATGTTTGCAGGACATGTTGATATTGTCCCTCCAGGAAACATTAAGGATTGGACAGTAAATCCATTTAAACCATCTATCAAAAAAGGCCATTTAATTGGGAGAGGTGCAAATGATATGAAAAGCTCTGTTGCAGCTTTTGTGTCTGCTGTAAGCACTTTTTTATCAAAAAATAAAAAAATCAACGGATCAATAAGTTTACTTATTACAGGAGATGAAGAAGGTGATGCAGTAAATGGCACCAAAAAAGTTGTAGATTATTTAAAAAAAAGGAAAGAGAAAATTAACTTTTGTCTTGTTGGTGAACCAACAAATCCAAATAAATTAGGTGAAATGATAAAGATTGGACGTAGGGGTAGTTTAACTGGTAAATTAAATATTTTTGGTCAGCAAGGCCATGTTGCATATCCTCATAGAGCTAATAATCCCTCAACTATAATTGTAAAAATTTTAAAAGAATTAAAAGATATTAAATTTGATAGAGGATCAAAAAACTTCCAACCTACAAACTTAGAAGTTACAAAAATAAATATAAATAATAACGCTGATAATGTTATCCCGGCTATGGCTGAGGCAACATTTAATATAAGGTTTAATAATAAACATTCGTCAAATTCTATTAAAAATAGACTTAATAAAATTTTTAAAAAAATAACCAAGAAAAATAAATCAAAATTTAAAATTGATTATAGAGTTTCAGGTGAAGCATTTCTAACAAAGCCAAATGAAACAACGCACATGATACAAAATATCATAAAAAAAGTGACCAAAATTAAACCAAAACTATCTACTACAGGTGGAACCTCAGATTTAAGATTTATAAGAAAAATATCACCTGGATTAGAATTTGGGCTTGTTGGAAAAACAATGCATAAAGTTGATGAAGCTGTATCCTTAAAAGATCTGAAAAATCTTAAAAAAATTTATGAAAACATTTTAATAAATTATTTTAAATGAAAACAGCGATAATAAATTCTGACTCCTATGAAAAACATAATACTGGCGATGGTCATCCTGAGCAGCCTAAAAGAGTAGTTGCTATAAAAGAAGAGTTAAAAAAAAGAAAAGACCTAATCTGGGATAAGCCAGATAATGTTCCTGATGATATATTGTCTATGACACATTCAAAAGACTATATAAATAATTTAAAAGATTCTTTTCCTCAAAAAGGCCTTAAGTTTCTAGATGGCGATACTGTTGTATCACCTGAAAGTAAAAAAGCAGTTTTTGATGCTGCTGGTTCAACAATAAGAGCAATAGACGGAATAGAGAGTAATCAATTTAAAAATGCATTCTGTTTGGCTAGACCACCTGGGCACCACGCTGAAAAAAATAAAGCTATGGGATTTTGTTGTATATCAAACGCGGGAGTAGCAACAAACTATTTAGTGTCAAAATACAAATACAAAAAAATTGCCTGTGTAGATTTTGATGTGCACTGGGGTAATGGAAATTATGATGTCATGCGTAATAATAAAAATTCATTATATATTTCTACGCACCAATATCCTTTTTATCCTGGGGGTGGAACAGATAAAGATAAAGGAGACTTTAATAATTCATTGAATATCCCTTTGCCTGCTGGAACGAACTCCGAAGAATACTTTAATGCATTTGACAGGGTGTTAGAAAGATTAGTTCAATATAAACCAGATTTTCTCATATTTTCAGCAGGTTTTGATGCACATAAAGATGATCCATTAGCTCAATTTCAACTTAGTTCAAAAGATTTTTATGAAATTACTAGAAGAACATTAGCGGCTACTAATAAGTTTACCGCAGGTAAAGTTGTTTCTATACTTGAAGGTGGATATGATTTAAATGCTTTAGCAGAAAGCGCCAACGAACATGTTAATGCATTGGTAGAATTCAATTGATAAATATCTAGCCCATCATAAATCGACTTCATGAAACTATACAAAATAAGAAAATCAAAAATTGATAATAAAGGTCGTGGACTTTATGCTACTAAAAATATCAAAGAAGGCACAAAAATTATTAATTACTTAGGAAAAATAATTACAAATAAAGAAGTTGAAGAGTCAGATAAATATGACAATAAAAAACCTATTTATCTATTTACTCTAAATAAAAAATATACCTTAGATGGTGATTTCTCATTTAATATTGCTGGATTGGTAAATCATAGTTGTGATGCGAACGCACGTTATGATGGTAAGGGTTTAAAAATTTGGATAACAGCTGATAGAGATATTAAAAAGGGCGAAGAGATAACTTGTGATTATGGTTTTAGTTTTGATAAAGAAGATTACAAGCAATTTCCTTGTAAATGTAAATCAAAAAATTGTTGTGGTTTTATAATTCGTGAGGAAAGTAGATGGCGAATACACCGTAAATTTGCGATGAGTAATAAACAAAAATTAATAAATAACTCTCGTTAAATAGAGACCTTGAGGTGGTGCAGGTGGAGCACATAATTCTCTTTTTTTAGACTGCATTACATTTACAAATCTTTTTAATGTCCATTTTTCTTCCCCAACATATTTTAAACAACCAACCATAGACCGAACTTGTTGTTGTAAGAAAGATTGAGATCTGAATTCTATTTCAATCTTATTTTTTGTAGATCTAATTTTTACAGATTTCATAGTCTTTATTGGACTTTTAGCCCTACAACTCGATTTTCTAAAAGTACTGAAATCTTTAGTGCCAATCAATTTTCTTGCAGCACCTTTCATCAATTTTAAATCAAGATCTTTTATAATATGCCAGCCTCTATTTTTATCTAAAACTGGTCCACTAATTCGATTAATAATCACATAATTATAAACTCTCATTTTAGCTGAAAATCTAGCATGAAAATTATTACCTCTTTTTGTAATTTTAAGTATTGCTATTCCATCTTTATTTAAAAAATGATTGATTGATTTTAAAAACCTATCAATTTTGATAATCTTATTTTTACAATCAAAATGTGCTGACTGCTCTTTTGCATGAACACCTACATCCAACCTTCCAGCCCCATATATTGTAATATTTTCTTTTAAAAGTTTTGAAATTTTCTCTTGTAATAACCCCTGAACAGTTTTTCCTTTTTTTTGAATTTGCCACCCCCTAAAATTAGTGCCCTCATATTCAATTAATATTTGATACCTAAACATTTGATAACTTTGAGCCCTTTTTAATTTGAGAGCCCAACATGAATTCGCTAATTTTTTGTGGTCTTTTTCCTTGTCTTTGAATTTCTAGAATCTTAATAGATTGGTTTTTATTACATGCTACTTCCAGCTGATTTGAAATTATTTCTCCAATTTGACCTATGCCATTACCAATTTCGGCTTTCAAAATTTTATATCTTTCACCATTAAATCTAAAAGAAGCCCCTGGGGAAGGAAATAATCCATTAATTTTTCCAATAATTTTAGAAGCGTCCTCATCCCAATTAATCTGAGACTCCTCCTTATTAATTTTTTTTGCATAAGTTGCTTTTGAATGATCTTGATCAATAAACTTCGCTTTATCTTCAAATATATCATCCACATTATCTAAAATTTTTTCTGCAGCTAAAGCGGATAGTTTTTCTGAAATTTCTTGAGCATTTTGGTTTTGATCTATTTTAATTTTATAAATATTACTAACTGGTCCACTATCCAATTCTTTTTTAATCTTCATAATACTTATACCTGTTTCAGGATCTAAATTCATAATTGATCTCTGAATTGGCGCTGCTCCTCGCCAACTAGGAAGAATTGAGGCGTGAACATTTACAAAACCTTTTTTAGTTAAGTTTAAAAAATTTTCCGGAATAATTTGTCCATACGCGCACACTATTGCAAGATCAGCATTCAATTTTTTTAAAAATTCGTACTCCTCTTGGTTATCGTTAAGTGTCTTGGGTGTTCTATAATTTATATTTAACGTTTCAGAAATAACCTGAATTGGACTTTTATTAATTTTTTGTCCTCTATGAGATTTTTGTGGTGGTTGAGTAAAAACTACAGAAATATTATAACCATTTTGATATAGAGATTTTAAAATAGGAACACAAAATATTGGTGTACCCATAAAGATAATCTTTTTTTTCATCTTTAAACTACTATTCTATTTGGATTTTTTTTAATTTTTGAAATTTTTTTTATGATAAAGTCTTTCTTTAATTTTGATAAATGATCAATAATTAATTTCCCATCTAAATGATTTATTTCATGTTGAACACATGTAGATAATAGTCCATCACATTTAAGAATTTTTTTTGAACCTTTTCTATCGATATATTCAACCTCACATATTTTTGGTCTTTCAATTTCAATAAATGTTTCGGGTATTGAAAGACAACCTTCCTCATAAATTGACTTCTCATTACTTAGATTTTTGATTACTGGATTGACTAATACTATTGGTTGATTCTTTTCATCTTTGGTTGAAACATCAATAACTAAAATTCTTTTAAGAATACCTATTTGGACTGCAGCAAGACCAATTCCATTTGAATTATACATTGTG
>CACCBF010000015.1 GCA_902544135.1 uncultured Pelagibacteraceae bacterium
AACAATATTAGTAAAAAATAAAACAAAAGAAATTGCTATATTAAAATCAATTGGTGTTCTTAATAAATCAATTATAAAAATTTTTTTCTTAATTGGTGTGATTATTGGAACTTCAGCTACGATTTTTGGTATAATCTTAGGAGTTACTTTTTCTATGTATGTAGAAAATTTAAGACAATTTCTAAGTGAATTTTTTAATATAAGCTTATTTCCTGAGGAAATATATTTTTTAAGCTCCATGCCATCAGAAATTAATCCAATTTCAATATTAATTATTTCTGCTTGTTCAATTTTGATAACTATTTTGGTATCAATATTTCCAGCGTTTAAAGCTGCAAAACTTGATCCTATAAAATCCCTAAAATATGAGTAATCTAATTAAAATTTCAAAATTAAATAAATCATTCGAGGGTATAAAAAAAATCAATGTTCTAAAAAATATTTCTTATAATTTTAAAAAAGGTAAAATATATTCTTTGATGGGCCCATCGGGTTCAGGTAAATCAACATTACTTAATTTGCTATCTTTAATTGATAGACCTACTTCAGGTTCAATCATATTTGAAAATGAGAAGATAAATTATAATGATACTAATGGAAATGATATTTTAAGAGCTAATAAAATTGGAATTATTTACCAACAAGATAATTTACTTCCAGATTTTACTTCATTGGAGAATATTTATTTGGCTGCTTTAGCTGGGGGAAATAATGAGAAAATGTCAGTTAATAAGGCAAAAAATTTATTGAAAAAAGTTGGACTGACTAATAGATCAGATCATTATCCTTCACAATTATCTGGCGGTGAAAAACAGAGGATTTCAATTGCAAGAGCAGTTGTCAATAATCCTCAAGTAATTTTAGCTGATGAGCCAACTGGAAGTTTAGATTTACAAACAGCAAAAGAAATTTTTAGACTTTTAAAAAATCAAATAAATAAAGAAAGATTAATAATATTTGCAACTCATAATAGATTTTTTGCTAATAAGGCTGATTGCTTATTGGAAATAACTAATGGTAATATAAAAACCATTAATGCTCGAATCTAAATTTCAAAAATTTAACCATTTAAAATTACATACTCAATATTCTATTTGCGAAGGCGCAATAAAAATAGACGAGATTAAAGAATCATCAAAAGAAAATAAAATTAAGTCTTTAGCTATATGTGATACATCAAATTTATGTGGCGCACTAGAATTTTCAGATAAACTATCTAAAATTGGTACTCAACCAATAATCGGAACTCAAGTGAATTTTAAATATGAGGAAACTATAGGTCTAATTCCGCTTTTTGCAATGAATGAAGCAGGTTACAAAAGAATTATTGAACTTTCCTCTTTATCTTACTTGGATAATAATGAGTTATCTGATCCTAATGTTCCTTTTGACGAATTACTAAAAAAAGATAAAGGTATCGCTATTTTTTCTGGAACTGTATTTGGCTTATTTGGGAATTTATTTGACAAAGGTAAGTATTCGGATATCGAAAAATTATATTCGAAACTCAAATCAATTTATAAAGACAGATTTTATATTGAATTACAAAGACATGGAGATCGTAATGAAGATAGTTTTGAAAAAATGAATTTAAAAAAATCTAAAGATTTAGAAATTCCTTTGATTGCAACAAATGAGACTTTTTATATTGAAAAAGATATGCACGAAGCGCATGATGCACTAATTTGTATTAAAGATAAGACATATATACAGGAAAAAAATAGAGTAAGATTTAGTAATAAGCATTATTTAAGAGATGATAAAGAAATGTATGAATTATTTTCTGATATTCCTGAGGCACTTGAAAATAATTATAATTTTCCTTATAGATGTAGCTATAAACCCTCATTCTCAAAACCTATTTTACCCAATATTAGTTCTGAAAAAGATGGAAATGCAGATGATATTCTCAAAAAAAATTCACTTATTGGATTAAAAGACAAATTCATTAAAATTTTTAAAAAAGATATTAATAATTTAAGTTCAGATAATGATTATCAAAAATACCTTGATAGACTTAATCATGAATTAAATATTATTACTGAAATGAAATACTCAAGTTATTTTTTGATAGTATCCGATTACATTAAATGGGCAAAAACAAACAATATACCTGTTGGACCTGGAAGAGGATCGGGTGCTGGATCATTAGTTGCATGGTGTCTTTCAATCACAGATGTTGACCCAATTAAATTTAATTTAATATTTGAAAGATTTTTAAATCCTGACCGTATATCTATGCCTGATTTTGACATTGATTTTTGTGAGGAAAAAAGAGATCTGGTTTTTGAGTATCTTACAAAAAAATATAAAGATAGTGTTGCACATATTATTACTTTTGGAAAATTAAAAGCTAGAATGGTTATACGAGATGTGGGTCGTGTAATGGGTTTATCCTATGGTTTCGTTGATAGTATCTCAAAAATGATACCATTTGATCCCTCAAGACCTCAAAATTTAACTGAATGCATAGCTGGAGAGCCAAGACTTCAAAAGTTGATAAATGAAGATCCTAGAGTTAAAAAATTAATTAATTTATCTTTGAAACTAGAGGGACTAAATAGAAATGTTGCTACTCATGCTGCGGGTGTTGTTATAGCTGATAAAAAATTAACAGATGTAGTACCTTTATATAAAGACAACTCAGCAGATTTACTTTTGCCCTCAACACAATTTGACATGTATTCTGCTGAAAATGCTGGATTAATAAAATTTGATTTTTTAGGTCTAAAAACTTTGACAGTAATAAATAATACCCAAAATATTATTAGAAAAAAAAATAAAGATTTTGACATAGAAAATATTAATTACGATGACCAAAAAGTTTTTGAGCTTTTATCTTCAGGAAAAACAGTTGGATTATTCCAAATTGAAAGTGCCGGAATGAGGGAAGCGCTTATTCAAATGAGGCCAAACCACATTGAGGATATTATTGCGCTAGTGGCACTATACAGACCTGGTCCTATGAGCAATATACCAATCTATAATGATTGTAAGCATGGAAAACAAAAACCAGATTACCTTCATCCACTATTAGAGGAAATCCTCAAGCCAACCTATGGCGTTATTATATATCAAGAACAAGTAATGCAAATAGCACAAAAATTGTCAGGCTATACTGCGGGCCAAGCAGATATATTAAGAAGAGCAATGGGAAAGAAAAAAAGAGCTGAACTAGAAAGACAAAAACAAAGTTTTATCTCTGGTGCTGTAAAAAATGGTATTAGCAAAGAAGTTGCAGCTGGTATATTTTTAAAAATAGAACCCTTTGCAGAATACGGATTTAATAAAAGTCATGCTGCTGCTTATGCAATAATTTCTTATCAAACAGCTTATTTAAAAACATATTTTCCTAAAGAATTTATAGCTGCTTCAATGACAATGGATATTTCAAATCAAAACAAATTAAGTGAATTTTATGAAGAACTCAAGAGACTTGATATAGAGATTAAAAGGCCAGATATAAATGAGTGTTTTGCAGATTTTAGAAATGACGACCAAAAATTTTATTATGCACTAGGAGGTATTAAAGCAGTTGGTTATGAAGCAGTTTCGAATATTGTTAAAGAAAGAACAAAGAATGGTAAATTTAAATCAATTAATGATTTTTTAAATAGAATTAACCCAAAAGATATAAATAAACTTCAACTAGAGGGATTGGTAAAAGCTGGTGCTTTTGATTGCTTAAATGAAAACAGACAGTCCCTATTTA
>CACCBF010000016.1 GCA_902544135.1 uncultured Pelagibacteraceae bacterium
CGCATGTGAACGCATTGATGATAAGAAAAGAAGGATTTTATTTTTATGATGTTTTTCATAAGTACATAATTGGTAATCTTCTGCCATAAAAAATAGGTGGTCTTTTTTGAAGCGGTCCAAGTATTTTGGTGGAAATAATTGATTGCCAAGTATAAAAAATAACTTCATATTTAAATATAACTAATAAAAATTTTTATGTCAGAAAAATATCTTATTTTTGGTGCGACAGGATCCATCGGTTCCAGTTTGGCTGAACAATTAGTAAATTCAGGGAATTCAGTTCATTTAGTTGGTAGAAATGAAAATGAAACTAAAAATATTTCTGAAAAATTAGGTTGTGCATTTACAATAGCTGATGTTTTGCAAGATGGATTTGTGGATAAGGTTAAAAGTGATATTTCTGATGTAAAAGGTATTGCTTATTGTGTGGGTTCAATTGATCTGAAACCTTTAAGAATGGTGAATGAGCAAGATTTTAATAAGTGTATGAAATTAAATTTATACTCTGCAGTCGAGGTTATAAAGGGATATCAGGATATTTTGAAAAAAAATAAAGGTTCGGTCGTTTTATTTTCTACAGTTGCTGCTCAAAGAGGTTTTACAAATCATGCAATAATTGCATCTACAAAAGCTGCCGTTGAGGGTTTAACAGTTTCTTTGGCTGCAGAATTTGCTCCAAACATAAGAGTAAACTGTATTGCACCAAGTTTAACCAATTCTAAAATCGCTGAACCAATGTTAAAAAATAAGGCCTTAGCAGATGGAATTGCAAAAGCTCATCCATTAAAGAGATTGGGTGAGGGAAAAGACTCAGCCTCTTTAGCCAAATTTCTTATTACAGATGATAGCTCATGGGTGACAGGTCAAATTATAGCAGTTGATGGTGGAAGATCAAAGCTCTCGTAAAGTGAAAAATTTTATTTTCTCAGTATCTTTATTCTTAATCTTAACAAACCTCTCATTTGCAAAAAATTTTAATTTAGAAAAAATTGTGGATTTAAACGGTCCTTGGGGCTCATCATTTATTAATAATGAAGAGCTAATTATAACTGAAAAAAGTGGAAAAATAAAAGTTGTAAACATTATTTCAAAACAAATTTCTGAAATAAAGCACAATCTTAACTTTTTAGAACATGGTCAAGGTGGAATACTAGATATTCTTTTTAAGGATAATTTTATTTATGTATCTTACACAGAAAATAGAGGTAATGGTAAAACCAGCACCTCAATTGCAAAAACAAAATTTGCCGAAAAAGAATTAAAATTTGAAAATATTTTCCAAGCAAATCCTCCTATTAATTCTGGTTATCATTTTGGATCAAGATTAGCGATTAAAGATGACTATCTTTTTGCATCTGCTGGTGAAAGAGGTGAGGGTATGATTGCGCAAGATCCAACAAAACATCCAGGAAGTATTATCAGAATAAATCTAGATGGCAGTATTCCACGAGACAATCCTAGATTTAAAGGGAAATCTAACTGGCTTCCAGAAATATATCAAATCGGTATTAGAAATCCACAAGGTTTAACTTTATCTCCATTTGACGGAAAAATTTATATGAGTAATCACGGAGCAAGGGGTGGAGATTGGTTTGGTGAGGCTAAAGAAGGTGAAAATTATGGTTGGAAAATTTTAGGATGGGGAGGGACAAATTACTCTGGTATCCCAATTGGACCTAAATGGAAGCCAGGCTTCACAAAAGCAATTCATTATTGGGTACCCTCAATTGCCACAAGTGCCATCACAATTTACAAAGGTAAGGAATTTAGTGAATGGAATGGTCATGCACTTATAACATCATTGAAAGATCAATCTCTAAGAAAACTGATATTTAAAGATTTATCAAATGTAAAAGAAGATATTATTTTTCAAAAAAAAATTGGAAGATTAAGAGATATACAAGTACATCCAGAAAATGGTAAAATTTATTTTTTAGCAGGAGATAGTTTGTGGCTAATGCAAAAAATTCAATAGTTTTAAATGACTATTGATTTCTTATAAGTGGATAAACCTTTGGATTTAAATATTTGATGTTAGTTAATAATATCAGTACTAAAGTTACAAAACCAATAGATAGTCCAAGGTAAATTAAGACTTCAAGATTAAACTTCCAAGATAACTCAAACACATTTTCAATTATAAATTTGGAACCAATTACAGCAAAAAAAATTGCAATCATTATTACTGATATAAAAATGATCATAAATTCAATTAATGAAGAAAAGATAATCTCTTTTCTTGAAAACCCTAAAATTTTAAAAACTAAATTTTGATATTCTCTTACTTTTCCTTGAACCATAATTGCACTTGATATTACTATTAAGCCAATAACAATGGTGACTGTTGAAATTACAATAACTGCTATGAAAACTTTATTTAAAACATTTGTGACTTTATTTAAATAATCTGCAATTTTAATCATTGATAAACTAGGGAAAATTTCAAGCATTTTTGTTTCATCAAATTTATTTAAATTATAGAACTTTGTGGTCGCTAAATATTCGTGAGGAATATTTTTTGCAAAGTCAGGATTAAACAGCATTGCAAAATTTATATTAAGATCTCTATAATCGACTTCTCTAAAGTTGACTATTTCACCATCAACTTCTCTACCATAGATATTTAAAGTAAATATATCCCCTAATTTAATATTAAAATCTTTTGCAACCTTAGCGTCTAATGATATCTGAAGTTGGTTTGGTTTAGACAAATCCCACCATTTACCATCAATAATTAAATTGTCGTCAGGAACTTCTCTTGTCCAAGATGATCTCCGTTCACTACCTATAACCCAATAGCTATCATTTTCAGGTGTAATATATGTATTTGGATTTATACCATTAATCCTTACTATTCCTGAAGAAACCATTGGCACAATTTCAACAGTAGCATCAGAATCCATTGATAAAATTATTTGTTCAAACTTTCCACGCTCTCCATTTTGAATACCCACAAAAAAATAATCAGGAGCGATGTCGGGAATTGACTTTGCTATTTCTCTTTTAAAGTTAGTTCCAACTAATGCCAAAGTCAAAAGTAATGTGACACCTAGGCCTAAAGACATAATTGTTATAGGTG
>CACCBF010000017.1 GCA_902544135.1 uncultured Pelagibacteraceae bacterium
TTTAAATTTAAAAAGATGTATAATGTTTATGTATATGAAGATAATAACTTTGAATTTTCAAAAGTTTTGAAATTGTTTAAATATAAAAATAGTAAAGATCTTTTAATTGAAAAACAGTTTCTCGTATTTGAAAAAGTTATTTTTTGATTACTTTATAATTTTTTCTATTTATATTGCCGGTTATATTTTCTAATAAGTTTGTAATTGTGCCAATAGACAAAAATACCAATCCGATTAAAAAAGAAATACTTGTTAAAAGAGGTAGAGGTGTTGTAATAAAAGATTTACCAAGATATATTTTTAAGTAAAGCATGTAAATCAATGAACAAAAGGAAATTACAAAAGATATTAGTCCAAAATTTCCAAAAACGTAAAGAGGCTTTCTCTTATTGTTGTAAAACAACTTAATAAATATTATATCAATTAAAACATTGAAAATTCTTGAAAATCCATACTTTGATTTTCCACTTTTTCTTTCTCTATGGTTTACCTCAATTTCCTGAATATTTGCACCAAGTTCTGTTAATCTTGCAGCAATTAATCTATGAAAATCTCCCCATAAATTTATATCTGACAAAAGTTTTTTTTTTAGAATTTTAAGAGCACAACCATTGTCATGAATTTTTGAATTAGTAAAATTATTTACAATTTTATTTGCAATTACGCTTGAGGTTGTTCTTAAGAAATTATCTTTTCTTTTTTTTCTCCAACCAATAACCATATCTAATTTATTTTTTATGTAATGATCAATTAGTTTTTTTATATCTCTTGGGTCATTCTGCAAATCGCCATCTAGAAAAATTATATTTTCAAATTTACATTCATTCACGCCTGACAGAATTGCATGAGATTGAGAATAATTTTTTTTATGAAGAATTAATTTAAATAAAGTTTTTTTTCTTTTCAATTTTAATAATTCTTTTTTAGTATTGTCTGTAGACCCATCATCCACATAAATAATCTCAAATTTATGTTTTTTTTCAATTTTATCTATAGCTCTTATAATTTCTTTATGAAAAAGGCTTATATTATTTTGTTCATTATAAAAGGGTACGATTATCGAAAAATTCATTAGCTAATCAATATCATAATCTATATAAAATGAAAATTTATGTGTGCAATCTTTGGAATAATTGGTGAAGACAATCCGCAATTGATAAGAATGATGTCAAAAGTTCAACAATTTCGAGGTCCTGATAAACAAAATTTTTATTTTGATAAGGAAAATAAGATCAATTTAGGAAATAACAGACTATCAGTTATCGACATTAATAATGGTCATCAACCCATGGAGTCTTATGATAAGAAATTTATAATTGTTTTTAATGGAACCATATTTAATCACAGAGAATTAAAATCATATTTATCTAATAAAGGCATAAGATTTAATACTAATTCTGATACCGAGGTTTTTATAAATGGGTATGCTTATTGGAAGGAAGATATATTCAATTTCATTGATGGAATGTGGGCTGTTTCAATTTATGATAAAATTAAAAAAGAGGTTATTCTTTCTAGAGATTATTTGGGTCAAAAACCATTATTTTATGAGGTACAAAAAAATAAGATTTTATTCTCAAGTCAAGTTTCTGGAATTCTTCAGGATAAAAATTTTAATAGACAGTTAGATCATGATAGTATTCAGAAATTTTATTTTTCATCATTTTTACAAGCACCATATTCTCCGTATCAAAGTATTAAACAATTAAAGCCTGCAGAAATTATTAAGATTAATCTAAAAAATATAGAAATAAAAAAAGATATTTTTTGGAATTTAAAAAATGGACCAGATTATAATCAATTTTTCAAACCTAATAATGAAACTTTCGATCTTCAATTTGAAAAGATTATAAAAAACTATTCAATTTCAGATATAAAACCTGCAGGATTGCTCAGCTCTGGATTAGATTCTTATCTGGTTAATAAATATCTTACTAAAAACGATAATACATTTAAAACATTTACTTTATCATTTAAAAATAAAAGTTTTGATGAAGTAAAAAATTTTAATAAAGAATTTGAAATTTTTAACAAAAATATATCAATTCTAAATGAGAATGAAATAGTTGAGGATACAAAGCATATATTAAAAAACTTAGATCATTTATGTGGTGATAGTTCAATTGTACCAACATACAATCTCATAAAAAAAATTAAAAAAGAAACAAAAGTTTTAATTAGTGGCGATGGGGGTGATGAGGCTTTTTTGGGATATATAATATTTAAGGCATTATACGGAGCGAAAAAGATAAAAAAAATTCCAAGATTTATTTTAAATCTTGTAAAAGTTATTACAAATAATCTATCTGTAAGTGAAACTTATTTAAGTAATTCTTTTAAGATTAAAAAATTTTTTCAAGATATAAATTCAGATATTCAAAATTTAACACCTCTGTGGATGGCACCACTGAAAATTTCAGATTACAATAATTTATTTGATCAGGAATTTTCACAAGATTTTTTTTGTAAGGATTTTAGTAAATTATCTGAAAATTATCTAAAAAATTCGCAACTATATTTTTATAATTTTTATCTTCCTTATTCAGTTTTATTTAAAACAGATTTTGCAAGCATGTTAAATTCAGTTGAATATAGAAGTCCATTACTTAGTAAGTGTGTAATTAACTTAAGTTTGAGTCAAAAAATTGAAAATCTTTTTAGTTTAACAAAACAAAAAAAGTTTATGATGCAAATTTTTAAAAGACAAATTCCAAATAGTTTAAATAAAATTCCTAAACATGGTTTTGCGTTTCCAAAAAATTTAATAATAAATAAAAATAAT
>CACCBF010000018.1 GCA_902544135.1 uncultured Pelagibacteraceae bacterium
AAATAAATCATTTTTTTTTCAATATTTAATTTCCGAATATAAGTTCAAATTTGTCAAAATTTTAAATAATTATATTTCTTAAGTTTAGATATTCAAATCTCATTAACAAATATATGACTGTGAATAAAATAGTTGTTATTCCAGTGCAATAAATGAATTTTTTTAAAATCTTAGGATTTTCTGGTGATCCAGGATCTTCACCTTCAATTTTTTCAATCTTTATTCTATCAACATCTATGGGTAAAATTGCAAAAAAAACAATCCACCAAATAATTATATATATTATAGCAAGTCCAGTAGCACTCATTAAATATCAACTAAATTAATATTGGTGAAAGGTCTTTTGCCTATTTTTTCTTTCGTAAATTTTCTAGCTGCAATTTTAAGTGCATCTATAAGATTGTGTCTTTGACTTTTATTTCCAATATTAAATGTTTTTGCTGTTTTCTCTATTTCTTCTTCTAATAAGTAAATAAATTCATCTGTTTCATAAATTGGTAATCCTCTAAAGTTAATTATGGGATTGTTGTGAATATTTCCCTTAGGTGTGATTAAAATAGTTATTTCAAGATAACCGTTAGATCCTAAGTTTTTTCTATCTTTTATAGATTGAGAGTTTTCCTCAACACTTACATTGCCATCCAAATATAGTCTTCCACTGGGAGCTTTATCATAGACTTCTGGATAGTCTCCTGGAGCTAATTTTACTATATCACCATTTTCTACTTTAACAGGATAAGGTACCTGCATTTCCTTAGCAAAAGCAATATGTTCAATCATATGTCTTTGTTCTCCGTGTACAGGAATTATACATTTTGGTTTAACCCAATTATACATATCTTTTAAATCTTCTCTATTTGGATGCCCAGAAACATGGATAAATTCATTCTCTTCTGAAATTACTTCTATTCCGTCCTTGACTAATTGATTGTGAAGTTTGTAAAGTTTTTTTTCATTTCCTGGTATTATTTTTGAGGAAAAAATTACCGCATCTCCTTTCTCAATAAATACATCGGGATGTGTATAATTTGAAATTCTCATCATTGCTCCCATCGGTTCACCCTGGCTACCTGTACAAAGATATACAATTTTTTCTCTAGCAAAATTTTTTGCTTCTCTTGGATCTGTTGGTTCAATGGTATTTTTAAGATATCCACATTGTCTAGCTGCTTTGTATATTCTGTGCATAGATCTACCAACAAGCGAAATTTGTCTTCCTGTTTTTTCTGCGCAATAAAAAGCTGACTCCATTCTTGCAACGTTTGATGCAAATGAGGTTATTATAATTCTTTTTTTCAACCTACTAATTATATTCAACATACTTTTTCTCACATCTAATTCAGAACCTGAGCGCCCAGCACTAAAAACATTAGTAGAGTCACAAATCATTGCTAGAACACCTTCATCACCAATTTCTTTTAATCTTTTTGAATTAATCTCGGCACCAATCAGGGGATTTGGGTCAACTTTCCAGTCACCAGTATGTAAAACAATACCTGCTGGTGTTTGAATTCTAAGGCCATTAGGTTCTAAAATAGAATGGGTTAAAGTGATATATTCAATCTCAAAAGGATTTAAATTTACCTTTCCGTTTAGTTCTACAATTTGTAAGTCATTAGTAATATCGATATTTTTTTCTCTAAATTTTTCTCTTATTAAAACAGCTGTGAAAGGAGTAGCATAAAGTTTGCATTTTAATTTTGGCCATAAATGAGCTACCGCACCTATGTGATCTTCGTGAGCATGTGTTAATACAATTCCTAATAGATTGTCTTTTCTTTCCTGAATAAACCCTGGATCCGGATAAATAAGATCAATACCTGGAACTGTGTCATCAGCAAAAGTAACACCTATATCAACCATAATCCATTTATGGTCTCCTGGCTGACCATAGCCAAATAAATTCATATTCATCCCTATCTCACCAGAGCCACCTAATGGACAAAATAAAAATTCATCTTTCATATTATTTAATTAATTTTGAAGCCTTAATTAAGCCATTAATTGTTATATCATTATTTCTTTTAACTTTTTTACTAATAGAGTTTTTAAATAATTTAGAAAAACCTCCAGTAGTAATTATATTAAAAGACTTTTTTGTCTCTTTCTTAATTAAATTTATAACATTGTCAATTAATCCAGCATATCCCCAGAAAAAACCTGAGCGGACAGCTGATGTGGTATCTTTTCCAATTACTTTTGTTATTTTCTTTAAATCAATCTTTGGAATTAAAGATGCTTTGTCTGAGAGCGTATTAAGAGAAATTTGAATACCTGGAGATATAATTCCACCTTTATAATTATTGCCAATCAAAACATCGAATGTTGTTGCGGTACCAAAATCTAAAATAATAAAATTTTTGTTTTTTTGCGTAACACTTATTGCATTTGCTAATCTATCTGACCCTACTTGCTTATAATTCACATCAATTTTTAAAATTTTTTTCAAATTAAGTTCTTTTAATTCGTAACACCTAATTTTTGTTTTATTGTAGAAATATCTTTTTAGTTCCTTGTAAGTTGGAGGTACAACACTACAAAATAAAATTTTATCTATTGAAGAAAAATC
>CACCBF010000019.1 GCA_902544135.1 uncultured Pelagibacteraceae bacterium
CTATACAAATACTCCTAAAACAGCATTAATTAAGATCAAAGATCCTAGAGAGTATTATCAAAAATTAGTAACACATAATAATTTAAAAACCTATAAAGATTACTTAAGTTAATGATTAAAATATACACAGACGGTTCTTGTATAGAAAACCCAGGTAAAGGTGGTTGGGCGGCAATAATATTAGATGATGGAAAAAAAATTGAAATAAAAGGAAATAAAAAAGATACTACGAATAATCAGATGGAATTATTAGCGCCTATACAAGCTCTTAAAAAAATTCCAAAAGGTAGTAAAGTTCAAATTTTTACAGACTCCAAATATGTGAAATCTGGAATAACAGAATGGGTTCACAATTGGAAAAAAAATGGATGGAAAACAGCAAACAAACAAGATGTAAAAAATAAAGAACTTTGGTTAGAGTTAGATCTTTTAAATAATGAATTTGAAATAGGTTGGAATTGGGTAAAGGCACATTCTACTGATGAGTTAAACAATGAAGTAGATTTACTTGCAAGATCAGCAGCAAACAATTAAAGCACAAGCTTGGAAAGCACATAATTTATATTAAATTATTTAATAAATTTTCCGCAGAGGTTAAACCACACTCTTTAGTCTCTTTTTCCTCGTGAATATTAACAACTGTGAAATTTTCAATTATTATTAAATAACGATTTGATCTAATTCCCATTCCTTTTGCATTACGATCAACTTCTGCACCAATTGCTTTTGTGAATAACAAATAAGGATCAGATAACATTTTTATTTTACCTGTAGTATTATTTATCTCTCCCCAACCATTCATTACATAAGGATCATTTACCGATAAACAAAATATTTGTTCTATTCCTTTTGCTTTGATTTTATCTGCATTTGCCACAAACCCTGGAAGATGAAGTTTAGAGCAAGTTGACGTAAATGCCCCAGGTAAACCAAACAAAACATTTTTACCATTACCAATGATTTCTCTTAATTTGTTTTTTTGTGGTTCTCCATTAACAAGTTGAAAAACCTCTGTGTCTGGTAGTTGGTCTTTTATTTTAAGTTTCATATTGAATTAATTATATATTTTTTTACTTTTTCAATATCATTTGACAGAATTTCAAATTTTTCTATTCTGTCATTAACATATTTAAGACTTTCTGGTAAATTTTCAGTTTTTGAAATTGCATCCTCTATTGCTTTTGGAAATTTACAAGGGTGCGCAGTTGATAATACAACGCAATTTTTTTCTAATCCTAATTTTTTCACAGCACCAATGCCCACTGCAGTATGTGGATCAACTACCATCTGATTTTCATCATTAATGATCTTTATCATTTCAATAGTTTCATTTTCATCAAGCATTTCAGAAATAAAATTCTTTTTAATTTTATCTAGATCATTTTTATCAATTTCATAAGTATTATCTTTTATTTCAGCCATTACATCTTTTGTAACTTCCGAGTTACAATCTTTTATGTCGTATAAAAGTCTTTCGAAATTACTTGCTATCTGTATATCCATACTTGGTGTATTTGTTTCCTCAACTTTCTTTTGACTATAATCACCTTCTGAGATTGCTCTATGAAGAATGTCATTTTTATTAGTAGCTACGATTAGTTTATCAATCGGCAGGCCAAGTTTTTTTGCTAAGTAACCAGCGTAAATATCTCCAAAGTTTCCTGTTGGAACAGAAAAGGATAAAGGTTGACCACTTCCAACTTTAAAGTAAGCGTAAAAATAATACACTGATTGAGCAATTATTCTAGCCCAATTAATTGAATTTACACCCGACATATTAATTGCTTTAGAAAATTTTTTATCATTAAACATCGCTTTTACTAAATTTTGGCAATCATCAAAATTACCCTCTACCGCAATATTAAATACATTACTCTCTTCATGTATTGTCATTAGCCTTCTTTGTACTGGTGAAATTTTATTATTTGGGTGTAATACAAAAACATTTAAATTATCTTTTCCCTTCAAAGCATCTATAGCAGCTGCACCTGTATCACCTGAAGTTGCTACTATTATATTAATTTTTTCTTGATCACGACCTAAATGGAATTGATAAAAATTACCTATCAGTTGCATTGCGATGTCTTTAAAAGCAAGTGTGGGGCCATGAAATAATTCTAAAACTTTTAAATCTCCTAGATCTGAGATTTTAACAACATTGTCAGATCTAAAGTTTGAATACGATTTTAAAATTATAGAGAATAGGTCATCTTTAGACATGAAATCTCCTATGAATGGATAAATTATTTCAGTAGCTAGATCATTATAACTGAGGTTTTTTAGATCATCTAGTTCCTCTTCATTAAATGATTTAATTGATTTGGGTACAAATAGCCCCCCATCATCTGCC
>CACCBF010000020.1 GCA_902544135.1 uncultured Pelagibacteraceae bacterium
ATACTTTATTTGGTTTCTCTTTCTTAGCATTATCCGTTGATCATGAAATCTCAAACTTTTATAAAACAGATAAGGAATTTATAAAATTTAAAGAAGAATGTTCAAAAACAGGCACAACTGAAGAGGCGATTGCTGTAGGAGATAAAATTGGTTTCAAAACTAGTCTTTTAGCTAAAAATCCACTAAATCCGGATCAAAAAGTTCCTGTCTATTTTGCAAATTTTGTTCTTATGGATTACGGTTTTGGTGCAGTATTTGGGTGTCCAGCTCACGATCAAAGAGATTTCGACTTTGCAAAGAAATATCAACTAGAAATCAATACTGTAGTTAAACCTTATGAAGAAGACGATAATTTCGAGGTATCTGAAGAAGCGTATCCAGGACCTGGAAAAATAATAAATTCAAGCTTTTTAAATGGGTTTGATGCACCAAAAAATTCTGTACTTGAAACAATAAAAATTTTAGAAAAAAAAGATTTAGGGAAAAAAAAAATCAATTATAGATTAAAAGACTGGGGTGTATCTCGTCAAAGATATTGGGGATGTCCAATTCCAATTATGTATGATCAAAAAGGTAAAGTGGTACCGGTACCTAAAGAAAAATTACCTGTTGAGTTACCAGAAAATATTGATTTAAAAGTTAAAGGAAACCCTCTTGATAGTCAAAAAAAATGGAAAGAAGTTATTATAGATGGTAAAAAATTTACTAGAGAAACGGATACCTTGGATACGTTTGTTTGCTCATCATGGTATTATTTACGATTTTGCTCTCCAAATGAAAAAAATTACGGATTTAATAAAGAAGATATAGATTACTGGATGCCAGTTGATCAGTATATTGGTGGAGTCGAACATGCCATTTTACATTTATTATATTCAAGATTTTTTATGAGAGCTATTAATTTTGAGAATCAAAATTTTCAAATAACTGAACCTTTTAATAGTTTATTTACACAAGGAATGGTTTGTCATGAAACATATAAAGATCAAGATAATAACTGGCTGAGCCCTGAGGAAATAGACAGAGTTAATAATAAAGTGGTAAAAAAAAACAATCCTAAGGTAATTGTTAAAGTTGGTCCTTCAGAGTCAATGTCAAAGTCTAAAAAAAATGTTATTGATCCTGAAGAAATTATTAATACTTACGGTGCGGACGCTGTTAGATTATTTATTTTATCTGATAGCCCTCCTGAGAAAGATGTACAATGGTCAGAACAAGGGATGGCCTCATCTTATAAATTTATTCAAAAACTTTGGATTTTAAATACGCTTGTTTTAGATGAAATAAAAAAAAAACATCCAAAAGATATTGATGATGAATTTAAAAAAATAACAAATTTATTTATAAATAATGTTACTGATAATTTATCGAAATTTACTTACAATAAAATTATAGCTAATTTTCATGAAGTCCATTCTACAATATCAAAATTGCTTAGAAAAAATTATACATGTAAAACAATAGTTGATAATTATAAAAAAATATTGATTTGTATGATGCCTGTTATCCCACATTTTTCAAACGAATGCATACAACTGCTAGACAACAAAACAAAATTAGAGTGGCCAGATGTAAATGAGCAACTTTTAATAGAGGAAAATATTAATTTTGTAGTTCAAGTTAATGGTAAAAAAAGAGGATTAATAAAAGCAAATAGAGATATTTCTGAGGAAGATGTGATGAGTTTGATTAGAAAAAACGTTGAAATTAATAAATATATTAAGAATCATCAGCTTAAAAAAAAGATATTTGTTCCAAATAAATTAATTAATATCATAGTATGATTTTTATGAAAAAATTTTTCTATATCTTAATATTTATTCCATTACTAATCTTAGGATGTAAATATACTCCGATTTATTCTAATAAAGATAATTTCAATTTTAAAATTGAAAATATTCAGTTTAATGGAGACGCAGAAATCAATAATTTAATTGATAAGAAGTTAAAGAAATTTAAGAAAACCAAAAGTGATAAAAAAATTTCTATCTTGACTTTCACATCTTACGATAAAATTTCACAATCAAAAAATCTCTCAGGTAAAACTACAGATTATTTGGTTGAAATTAAAACGACTTTCAAAATTGAGATAGATAATAAAACAAAAACACTAATTTTTAAAGAGCAATTCTTAGTAAAAAATTTTAGCAACAAATTTGAAGAAAATAATTTTGAAAA
>CACCBF010000021.1 GCA_902544135.1 uncultured Pelagibacteraceae bacterium
TGGAGTAGATCCATAATTTTTTGTAAGTTGAAATTGATATACAACTTGATCACCCCACTTGAAAGCCATCTCACACCCCGCAAGATAAAACTCCCACATTCGAAAAAATTTCTCATCAAACATTTTAATAATTTTTTCTCTATTTCTTATGCAATTTTCTTTCCAGTGTCTTAAAGTGTGTGAATAATGTAATCTCAAAACTTCGATATCTGTAACAACTAGACCTGCTTGCTCTATGGGTGTTGTGACCTCACTTAAACTTGGTGTATAACCACCTGGAAAAATATACTTGGTTATCCATGGATGAGGATCCCTGGGTGGATTTACTGATCCTATGGTATGTATTAATGAAACTCCATTGTCATTTAATAAATTTTGAATTTGTCTAAAAAATTTTTTATAAAATTTACGTCCCACGTGTTCAAACATTCCGACACTTACAATTCTATCAAATTTTTCCTTAAGCTCTCTATAGTCAATCAATCTAAACTTCACCTGATTTTCTAAATTTTGTTCAGCTGCTTTTCTTTTGCAGTAATAAAGTTGGTTTTCTGATAACGTAATCCCTGTTACTTCACATTTTGAATTCTTTGCAATATCAATTGCTAACGACCCCCACCCACAACCAATATCTAAAACTTTTTGGTCTGGCTTTAAATTCAATTTTTTTATTATATGTTGAATTTTATTATTTTGTGCTGTTTCAAGACTATCGTTTTCATTACGAAAGTAACCACATGAATATTGTCTTTTAGGATCTAAAAATAGATCATATAAGTCGTCAGATATGTCATAATGATGGGAAACATTCATTTTAGATTTTTTAATAAAATTAAAATTTGTTAAATATCTATACGAGCCTCTAATTCTATTCATAATATAACTAAATAAATTAACTTCTCCTCTTCCAATATTCTTCAAAGCAAGATCTAAAAAATCTGTGATAGTGCCGTTCTCAATAATTATTTCACCATTAGTATAAGCCTCACCAAAATACAGATCTGGATGAAGTAATAATTTATAATGAAGTTTTTTATTTAAGATTCTTAATTTAATAGGATCATTACCTGGTTTTCCTATGATATAGTCTCTATAATTTGCATCAGTAAGAATAAAACCACCATCTTTAAAAACATTGTTTAGAAATCTAGCAAGTTGCATGTTAGGCCGCCAGTAAAGATTTAATTTTAAAATTTAAATTTTTAAGATTTTCAAATAATTCTTTCTCATTCTCTTTGGTTAAAAGAGTTAGTGGAGGTAATACATTTTTAAATATGTCATTTTCTTTTGCACAATATGAATGCAAGCCAGAAATAAGATTATATTTATCAAATGCAGACCTAACATTAATCAATTTTTCATTCTCAGTTTGAGTTTTTTTTTTAATGAAGTCATCATAAACTTTCCTGGATAACTCTGCAGTAACATTACATGTAGCTGTGATTATTCCTGAACAACCTATTTCTAAACCTTCAACAAGCTTGGTTTCTGATCCAGGAAGAATTGAAAAATCTTTTAATCTTAAATTTTTATAAATATTGTAAGAACTATCTTTTATACCAATTATTTGTTCAGGAAATTTTTTGACTAGCTCTTGCACAGATTCTAAACTAAATTTATAACCACATAACTTTTCAAAATTATAAAGTATAATCCTTGAATTCGGAGCCGCCTCTACAATTTTTGAGTAAAAAGTAATTACTTCCTTATCACTATATTTATAATATGCAGGTGGCATAATTAAGAAATTTTCAAAATTTAAAGATAATGCTATTTTAATATAGTTTATTGTTTCACTTAAAGAATTGAGCCCATTACCTATTATAAACTTATTTTTGTATTTACTTTTTGATAAATTATTTAAAAGCTTAATTTTTTCTGAGATCGAGATCAATTGTGCTTGTCCAGTGCTCCCAAATATTGCAACACCATGACATCCTTTGTCTATAATGTTTTCAGCATGTAGAATTGTTTTTTCTATGTTGAGGCTTAAATCTTTATTAAAGATTGACATTCCTGCAGCATATATTCCATTTATTTTAGACATATATTTTTACTAGTAAGTATAATAGAAAAATCACATTTATGAAAACAGGAATTTTTTTAAGCTATAAGGGTTTAGGAGCTAATTTGTTACATCTTAGTTACTGTCA
>CACCBF010000022.1 GCA_902544135.1 uncultured Pelagibacteraceae bacterium
GAACTAAAGTTTTTTGATTTTCAATATTTTTAGGGTTATTTAAATAAATCTCTAAATTACGGTCTTTTGGTTTTAAATTAAAAAACTCCTCGAGTGTGATAAGATTTATAAAAGCAACATTATTGTCAAAATCAATTACACCACTATCAAACAGTGAAACTACTGTAAATTTTTTTTGCTTAGGAAGATTGCCAATAATTGTTTGTACACCAGATGAAGACATCAATGTAATCTCGTCACCAATTTCTAAGTTTAGAGAAAAACTTAATTCTTTACTTATAGATATAAAATTATTTGATAATTTATTTTCACTGCCTAAAAAGTTTCCATTGTTAACAATATCTAATTTAGAAAAATCTTTTGCAAAATATCCTCTTAAAAGAATACCTTTAGTAATATCTTTTTTAATCATAATTCCCTCGCCTGAATTAGTAAAAATTAAACTTTCAGAAATTGACTTTAAGTTTTGGTTATCTATTTTTTCTTTTGTAATTTTGTTTTCATACGGCTTCACTGTCATATGGGCATTAAAACCAATAATCTTATTTACTAATTCTGTTCTAAAACCATTCATAACAGACATAACAACTATTAAAACAGCTACACCAAGCCCAATTCCAATAAATGAAAAAATTGAAATAATATTTAGAAAACCATCTTTTTTTCTGGCTTTTAAAAATCTAAATGTAATCTCTTTTTCTAATCGAGAAATCAATTGTTTGCTTTTTGGTTATTAATTGTCTTAATGATATCTTTTAATTCAATTTTTTGAGATGCTCCATCAACTTCTTTAAATTCTAATTTATCACCCTCAACCTGCTTACCAATTATAATCTGAAAAGGGGCACCTATTAAATTCATCTTTTTAATTTTTGATGAAATATTTTCATCTGTATCATCAATTATTGCTTCAATATTATTTTTTTTAAGTTCTAGTAAGATATTATTTGCTTTATCTAATTGTGAATTGTCATTTTTGTTGATCATTGGAATTATCGCAACATGATAGGGAGCAATAGAAATTGGCCATTTCATGACTTCATTTTTTTCATCATATTTAGCCTCTATTATTGCACCCACTAATCTAGAAACTCCTATGCCGTAAGAACCCATTTTAACAAAATCTTTTTTTCCACCTGGTAAATCAACCGACGCGCCCATTGGTTTAGAATACTTGTCTCCAAAATAGAATATATGACCAACTTCAATTCCTTTTGTTATTAATCTATTTTTTTCAGAAACTTTCTTATCAAATTCAGTCTTATCAAATTTTTCATCGGTGACTGAATAATATTGTTCATATTCTTTTCTCATATTTCCAAGAGATTCTTTCTCTAATTTTGCATTGTCTATACTTAAATCAAAAATTCTTTTGTCAGTAAAAATTTTACTTTCACCAGTTTCAGCTAAAATAATGAATTCATGAGATAGACTTCCTCCAATTGGACCCGTATCTGCTGCCATTGGTATAGCTTTTAAATTTAATCTTTTAAATGTTTTAAGATATGACATGAAAAATTTATTATAAGAAAAAAGTGCTTCTTCGTCAGATATATCGAAAGAATAAGCATCTTTCATGTAGAACTCTCTACATCTCATTATCCCAAATCTTGGTCTAATTTCATCTCTGAATTTCCATTGAATATGATACAAAAGTTGTGGAAGAGATTTATAAGATTTGATCGAAGTTCTAAATATATCTGTTATCAATTCCTCATTTGTAGGGCCATACAACATTTCACGGTTTTGACGATCTTTTATTCTTAACATTTCCTCACCATAATCCTTATATCTTCCACTTTCTTTCCAAATTTCACTAGATTGTATTGTTGGCATTAAAATTTCTTGAACCCCAATCCTATCTTGTTCTTTCCTTACAATTTTTTCAATTTTCTTCATAACTTTGAAGCCAAGTGGTAACCAGGAGTATATACCCGCTGATGATTGTTTTATCATACCCACCCTTAACATTAATTGGTGGGATTTAATTTTGGCCTCTGAGGGATTATTTTTTAAAATTGGAATAAAGGATTTTGAAATATACAT